>USDD01000110.1 GCA_900553265.1 uncultured Eubacteriales bacterium | reverse complement strand
AGCTTCTTCATCAGCTCGATGTGAGCGGTGTCGGGGCGAACCTTGGGGTTGTTGCAGCCGACCATGGCGACCGCGCCGCGCAGAACGCCGGACTTGACGCACTCGATGAGGGGCTTGGTGGTGCCGACCTCGTCGATGTGGGAGTTGGTCACGCCGTCCAGACACTTCTTGATGGCTTCGACGGAGTAGCCCACGGTGGCGTTGGTCTTGAGCTGGGGAATGTTGACCAGCTCGGGCTTGCGGTTGGCGAAGTTGCGAACCGCCATCTCGACGATCTTCCTGGCGTTTTCGCCCGCGGTTTCCTCGTGGAACTCGATGAAATCGGAGTCGGGCATCTGCGCGATGGGAGAGGTGGTGATGAACTTGGTGTGGAAGCACTTGGACAGGGGGCCCAGCGCCGGGAAGATGCACTGCACGTCCACGACGATGGCTTCGCACGCGCCGGTGAGCACGACGTTTTCCTGCTGCAGGAAGTTGCCGGCCATGGGAATGCCATGGCGCATGGCGACTTCGTTGGCGGTGCAGCACACGCCGGCGATGTTGATGCCCTTCGCGCCCATGGACTTGGCCAGAGCAACCAGCTCGGGATCCTGCGCGTAGAACACGATCATTTCGGACAGCGACGGATCATGGCCGTGAACGATGATGTTGACCATGTCCTTCTCCATGACGCCGATGTTGGCGGTGGTGTCCACGGGCTTGGGCGTGCCGAACAGGATGTCGGACATTTCGGTGCCCATCATGGATCCGCCCCAGCCGTCGGACAGGCCGGCGCGCAGGGACTGGCGGATCAGCGCCTCGGGCAGGGAAGAGCAGCCCATGTGAGTCATGTGCAGGGACTGAGAGACCTCGCGGTCGATGGCGCGGGGCTCGATGCCCTCGCGATGCCAGATCTCCTGACGAACTTCCGGGGCGCGCTTGAGGAAGCGCTGCACGCCGAAGGGCTTGCCGTACTCCATCAGACCGGTCTCGGCGACCTCGTGGGCGACGTCGTAGATGTCGCGGCCCTCGGTCGGGATGTCCCATTCCTTGGCGATGCGAAGGAGCTTCTCGGGATCCTTGACCTGATAGTTGCCGTCTTCCTTGGCAAGATACAGCGTGTGGGCGATGCTGCGGCCGTGATCGGAGTGGGTCGCGGCGCCGCCGGCGGTGAAGCGCAGGTAGTTGCGGGCGACGATGCCGTCGGCGTCGCAGCCGCAGATGCCGCGCGGAGACTTGGGAGTGATGCGGCAGGGACCCATGGTGCAGATGCGGCAGCAGATGCCCTCTTCGCCAAATTTGCAGTGCGGAGTCTGGTTCTTCACGCGCTGCTGCCAGGAGTCGGCGCCGACCTTTTTGCCGTTTTCAAGCAATGCGTCGGTTGCAGCTTCCATCTGCTCAATCGTGATGAAGGTGGTGTTGATATCGCTCAATGTTACTTCCTCCCCGTGTTTGATGCGGTAAAAAAAGTTGCCCTTGCCGTGACGGCCGCCGCCCGGAGCAGGGTCGCCCCATGGCGGCGCTTCCGGGAGGGAATGGATTTTCTCACGGCAGAATTCCATACCCATGCATATTATTATTTTATCAAATGCCTGTCATAAAGTCAATGCCAAATCCTCCGGGGGAGGATTTTTACGGGTTGAACTTTTTGGTTTTTCACGTAAATACAGGATGAAAATTGGCGAAGAATGACGCTTTTTCTCGAAATTGCCGGTGAAATTTCAATTCGACAGGCTTTATGCGTTTACAAAAAAGCGAAACCTGTGTATAATCAATATTGTGGAGTTTCTCTGTAACGAATTTGGAGGTTGTATTCATGAAGAAGCTAGTGGTTCGCAAAGATCTGCCCTGCATGGCCTGCCTGAGCTGCGTCCGCGCGTGCTCCGAGGCCTTTTACAAGGTGTTCGATCAGGCCAAGTCCTGCATCCAGATCGTCGAGAAGAACGGCGCGGTGAAGGTCAATACCTGCGTGCAGTGCGGCAAGTGCATGCGCACCTGCAAGAACGGCGCCATCACCCAGAATCCCAAGACCGGCGTGTACATGATCAACAAGAAGCTGTGCACCGGCTGCGGCGAATGCGTCGCGGCGTGCCCGATGAAGGTCATGACGCTGGGCCAGACGGCCACCAAGTGCATCGCCTGCGGCATCTGCGCCAAGGCCTGCCCGATGGAGCTGCTCTCCGTGGAGGAGAAGTAAGGCAGCGCTGCTTTGTAAAAAATCCCGACCGGGCGTTTCCGGCCGGGATTTTTTTGGTATACTATAAATGATAGAAAGTATTTTCGGAGGAGCAAATCCCATGGAAGGAATCAACGAGCTGCGCCGCCGGCTGGCGGAGGAGAACTATATCGCCGACGAGGCGCTGACCACGACGCTGTGGATCGCGCTGAAGCTGGGTCGGCCGCTGCTGATCGAGGGCGCGGCGGGCGTGGGCAAGACCGAGGTGGCCAAGGCGGCCGCTCAGGCGCTGGGGCGCGAGCTTATCCGCATGCAGTGCTACGAGGGACTGGACGAATCCAAGGCACTGTATGAATGGAACTATCAGAAGCAGCTTTTGGCCATTCAGATGGGCGCGGAGGGCATGTCCGACCTGTTCGGCGAGGAGTATCTCCTCGAGCGCCCGCTGCTCAAGTCCATCCGCAGCGCCGAGCCCACGGTGCTGCTCATCGACGAGATCGACAAGGCGGACGCGGAATTCGAAGCGTTTCTGCTGGAGCTGCTGTCCGAGATGCAGGTGACGATTCCCGAATACGGCACCGTCCGCGCGCGCACCACGCCGTTCATCGTGCTGACCAGCAACCACACCCGCCCCCTGTCCGAGGCTCTGCGCCGCCGCTGCGCGTATCTGTACATCGACTATCCCGAAGTGGACAAGGAGGTGCGCATCCTCCGGGCCAAGCTGCCGGGCGTGGACGAGGCGCTGGCGCGGCAGGTGGCCCGCGCCGCGGCCTATCTGCGCGCCAGCGACAAGGTGCTCAAAAAGCCGTCCATTGCCGAGAGCATCGACTGGGCCAGCGCGCTGATGGCGCTGGGCGCGCCGGAACTGGACGACGAGACCTGTGCCCAGACCATCGGCTTTGCGCTGAAGAACAGCGGCGACATCAAGGAGATTCTCGAAGATGACGAATTCATCCGACATCTTATTCAGTAAGCTGGCCGGCTTCGCCCGGGCGCTGCGCAATCAGGGCATGCAGGTGGGGCTGGGCGAACTGATCGACGCGGTTCGCGCGCTGGAGCTGACTGGCTTTGCGGATCGCGAGACTGTGCGGCTGGCGCTGCGGGCGCTTCTGGCCAAGAGCCGCCGCGAGATGCTGCTGTTCGATCAGTGCTTTGACGCGTACTTCGTCTCCGAGGAGGAATTTCAGAAGAATGCTCAGGCCGAAGCTCAGGCCGAGGCGCTGGCCGAGGAGCAGCGGCGCATGGCCGACGAGGAGCTGCGCTTCAACGGAAAGCCCATCGACCTGCGCGAGGATCTCAGGGAGGTCTACGGAAAAATGCCCCAGGAGGAGCGCGACAAGCTCCAGCGGTACATCGAGCGCTATTCGGACAACCTGAAGCGTTCGCCGAGCCTCTACGAGGGCTTCATCCGCTCGGTGTTCATGCGCAGTCTGCTGGAGCAGCAGATGCTTCTGGAGGACGCGGGCGAGGGCGGAATGGGCGCGGACAGCGACGCCGATCTGCTCTGCCGGGACATCTCCAACTTCCGCGAGGAGGAAATTCCCAAGGCCTATCAGCTCATCGATCAGGTGACGCGGCGCATCAACGGCGAGGTCGCCGCGCGCCGCCGGGCCGTGGGGCGCTCCGCGGTGCCGGACTTTAAAAAGACCATCCGCGCCGGGCTATCCGCGGGCGGCACGCTGAGCAAAATCCGCTACAAGCGCCGCCGCGGCCGCAAAAAGCGCGTCGTCGTGCTCTGCGACGTGTCCGGCTCCATGCTCCAGTTCGCGGAATTTGCCATCCGCTTTCTGAAGTCCATGTCCGAGGTGTCCGACCATTCGGAGATCTATCTCTTCTCCGAGCAGGTTCAAAAAGTCAACCCGCTGGCGCTGGAGAACATGAACACCTTCGGCTATTACGTCCGCCATTCCGGCGTGTGGGGAAGGGGAACCAACGTCGGCCGCGCGCTGGATTTCATCAACGCGCTGCGCCCGGCGGCACTGGGGCCGTCCACGGTGCTGCTGATTCTCTCCGATGCGAAGACCGTCGATCTGTCCCGTGCCGAGGCCGCGCTGGCCCGGGCGAGCAGTCTTGCCGGCTCCGTGGTCTGGATGAATCCCATTCCGGAGAATAAGTGGCCCTATCTGAACAGCGTGCAGGCCATGCTGCCCCATTGCAAGATGGTTCCGTGCAGCACGCTGAACGACCTCGCCCGCGCCTGCGCAAAGCTGATCTGAAGAATAACCCCGACGGAGCAGACCTCCGCCGGGGTTATTTTCGTCATTTGTGCGATTTGAAGCCTTCGCCGATGACCTCGTAGGCCTTGCTGCTGACGACGAAGGCCTTGGGGTCGATGGAGAAGATGATGCGGCGCAGCTGCATCTGTTCGAAGCGGTTGACCACGCACAGCAGCACCGTCTTGTCCGTGCCGCTGTACATGCCGCGGCCCTCCAGCGCCGTGACGCCGCGATCCATCTCGTCCATGATCTTCTTCGCGATTTCCTCCGAATGGTCGGAGATGACGAAGAAGGAATTGGCGCTGTTGGGGCCCTCCAGCACCAGATCGACCACCACGTTCATCAGAAATGTGCAGATCAGCGCGTACATGGCCGCCTGCTGGTCGAACACGAAGGCCGAGGCGATGATGACCAATGCGTCCACCGAGAAGATGCCTACGCTGACGCGCAGCGCTGGGACGTGCCGGTGAATCAGCGAGGCCAGCATGTCCGAGCCGCCGGTGGTGGCGCTGCCGCGCAGTACCAGTCCGAAGCCCGCGCCGCCCAGCACGCCGCCGAACACCGACGCCAGCAGCATGTCGTTGGTCGCTGCCGGGAGCGGCAGATAGTCGATGAACAGCGAAAGGCCGAAGGTGGCGATGAGCGACCGCAGCCCGAAGCGCAGTCCCAGCGATTTCATGGACAGGGCGAACAGCGGAATGTTCAGAATCAGACTCACCGTGCCGACCTTCACCGGCAGAAAGCGATTGACCAGCTGTCCGATGCCTGTGAAGCCGCCGGCGGCGATGCTGTTGGGAATCAGATAGAGGTTGTACGCCGCCGAGCAGCAGAGCAGACCGGCGATGATGAGCAGGGCGTTTTTCAGTTCGGGATGCAGCGTGCGCTTCATGGTCGGCGGCTCCTTTCGGGTCGGAGAGCAAACTTTCTTCTATATTATAACATGCCTCGGATGAATTTGCAAATTCAGAACCTGCGCAGACCGCGCCGCATAGGAAGAAACGGCCGGTTTTCTGCAAAGACCGGCGAATGGATCAGGAGAGGGGGAATCCCTGTGAGATATGACCGAATGCCGCTGTATCCGCCCATGGGCGGACGCTGCGACGGCGGAGGGGACTGCTATCGGATGCCGCTGTTCCGGCCCGAACCCTGCATGTCCCGGGGCTGCGGCTGCCCGGCTCGGACGGTGCGGCTGGAAAATCCGGCGTGTCCAGACGAGTGGGCGGAGGTGACGCTGTCGGTGGACGAATGTGGAAACATGGTGATCTGCGTCCATCGCGCGCCGCCCCGGCGCTGCTGCGAGCCGAGGCCCCGGCGAAACGGCTGCTGTACATGAAGAAACGAGACGCCCGGTTTTCCGGGCGACGCGCGATTTTTTTCATGCGGAAGTTTTCCGGAAAATAACGCTGCAGGTGATTGACAAGTACCGGGTGGGGGTATATAATACTCGTGAACGGAGGGGGATGAAATGGAAAAAGACTGCTGTGCAAGATACAAAAAAACGCCTCGCTCGGAGGAGCAGCTCAAAACGCTGCGAAGCCGGATGAACCGCATCGCCGGGCAGGTGGCGGGCATTCAGCGCATGCTGGACGACAACCGCTATTGCGGCGATATTCTCACGCAGATCGCGGCGGTGGAGAGCGCTCTTCAGTCCGTGGGCTACCTCGTGCTTCAGGAGCACATGCGCTCCTGCGTGGCCGAGGGCGTTCGCGAGGGAAGGGACGAAATGCTGGACGAGGCCGTCGAGCTGATGAAGAAGCTGAAGTGACGGCATAATTTCAAAGGTTCTGATTCACAATGAATCGGAGGTGGAGCAAAAATGACGTTTGACGTAAAGGGAATGACCTGTGCGGCGTGCAGCGCCCATGTGGAAAAAAGCGTGCGCGGCGTGGCGGGCGTAAAGGACGTTTCGGTCAGCCTGCTGACCAATTCCATGGAGGTGGATTTCGATCCCGCCCAGACCTCCCCGGCGGAAATCTGCAAGGCGGTGGCCTCCGGCGGCTATTCCGCCAGCCCGAAGGGCGAAAAGGCCGCGGAAGCGCCGAAGGACGACGAGTTCAGGCAGTCGGTGCATCGGCTGATCGCCTCGGCGGCGATTCTGCTGCCCATGATGTGGATTTCCATGGGCCACATGCTGGGGCTGCCGCTGCCCCACGCGCTGCACTATCCGCTGGTGAACGGTCTGGCGCAGCTGTGTCTGGCCACGCCGGTGCTGCTCATCAACCGGCATTATTTCACCAACGGATTCAAGGCGCTGCTTCATCGCGCGCCGAACATGAACAGCCTGATCTCCATCGGCGCGGCGGCGGGGTATCTGTACAGCATCGCCAGGCTGTTCTCGCTGGCGGGAGCGGTCAGCGGCGGCGGAGAAGCGCCGATGATGGTGGAGTTTTACTTTGAATCCGCGGCGATGATCGTGACGCTGATCTCCGTGGGCAAGACGCTGGAGGCGCGGGCCAAGGGCCGCACGTCCGAGGCCATCTCCCGCCTGCTGGATCTCGCGCCGCGCCGGGCGACGGTGATTCGCGACGGCGTGGAGACGGAGATCGACGCGTCCGAGCTGGCAGTGGGCGACGAGGTGCTGGTGCGCGACGGACAGAGCGTGCCCACCGACGGCGTGATTCTCGAGGGCCACGGCGCGCTGGATCAGTCCATGCTCACCGGCGAGAGCCTGCCCGTGGAGCTGGGCGTGGGCGACAGCGTGGTGGGCGCGACGGTAAACACCTCCGGCAGCTTCCGCTTCCGCGTGACTAAGGTGGGCGAGGACACGGCGCTGAGCCGCATCGTCAAGCTGGTGGAGGCCGCGGCCAATTCCAAGGCGCCCATCTCCCGGCTGGCCGACCGGGTCAGCGGCGTGTTCGTGCCGGTGGTCATCGGCATCGCGCTGGTCGCCTTCGCCGCATGGATGCTGCTGGGCGCGGGCTTTGCGGCAGCGCTGAAGCGCGCCATCGCGGTGCTGGTCATCTCCTGCCCCTGCGCGTTGGGTCTGGCCACGCCCACGGCTATCATGGTCGGCACGGGCAAGGGCGCGGAGCTGGGCATGATGATTCGCACGGCGGCGGCGCTGGAAATGGCCCACAGTGTGGACTGCGTGGCCTTTGACAAGACCGGCACGCTCACCGAGGGCAAGATGCGCGTGACGGCGGTCAGCGGCGCGGAGGACGAGCTGCTGGCGGCGGCCGGCGCGGTGGAGGCCAGGTCCAGCCATCCCATCGCCGCGGCCATCGTGGCCCGGGCGAAGGAGAAGGGCGTGGCGCTGGAGAACGCGGAGGACTATCAGACCCATGCAGGCAAGGGCGTTTCGGCCATGGTCGGCAGCGAGCGGGTCTATGTGGGCAGCGCGCGCTGGCTCGGCAAGCTGGGTGTGTCCGTGGACGGAACCGACGCGTGGGCCGACGAGCAGCGCCGGAGCGGCGCGACGGTGCTCTTTGCGGCGAAGGACAGGCGGCTGCTGGGCGGCTTTGCGCTGGCCGACGGCGTGCGGCAGACCGCGGTGGAGGCCATCGCAGACCTGAACCGGCTGGGCGTGCGCAGCGTGATGCTCACCGGCGACAACCCGCAGACGGCCAACGCCATCGGCAAAAAGCTGGGCGTGACAGACGTGCAGGCCTCGCTGCTGCCCGAGGACAAGGAAAAGGTCGTGGCGCGGCTTCAGAGCGAGGGCCGCCGCGTGATGATGGTGGGCGACGGCATCAACGACGCGCC
>USDD01000109.1 GCA_900553265.1 uncultured Eubacteriales bacterium | reverse complement strand
CGCTTCCTCCGCTTCAGCAGAGACTTCCGTCTCGGCGGGCGCTTCCTCCGCTTCAGCGGGGGCTTCCGTCTCGGCAGCGGCTTCCTCCGCGTCGGCGGGAGCTTCCGGCTCGGCAGCGGCTTCCTCCGCTTCGGCGGGAGCTTCCGTCTCGGCGGGCGCTTCCTCCGCTTCAGCGGGGGCTTCCGGCTCGCCGGGCGCTTCCGCTTCGGCCAGCGCGTCGGCGGCTGCCGCGGCGTTCTCTTCGCCGAGCAGCTCCTTCAGCCTGTCCACAATCTCTTCCCGGGTCATTCGGTCTCACTCTCCTTCGTGTCTCCGAGGAAACTAATCAGGTTTCCGTTCTTGTATCTCTTCACGCCGGCTTCGATCTGCGCGCGGTCCACGGTGATGTTGTGTTCCTCCAGCCAGCGGGCGGCGTAATCCAGCCGGTCGCTGATGGTCTGGGTCTCATAGAGCTGCTGGGCGGCGTAGACGGCCACGTCGATCCAGCAGTTGACCATCTCCTGCTTCTCCTTTCCGGCCTTCGCCCGCAGCCACGGGATGAGATAGCCGGTGAGCAGCGTGCTCAGCACCGCCAGCACCGCTTTGAACAGGTCGGTCAGGTCGATGGCCGGGCGCGCGGCCGCGTCGGCGGTTTCGGCCACGGCTGACGGGCTGAAGAGCGACATCGCAATCAGTGTGACGCTTGCAGCGATGATCGCGACGCACAGCACAACGGCGAGGGAACTCAGCGCTTTCTTCCAGAACATGTGAATCATCTCCTTAATCGTTTAAAGGTTGGAATCCCACCGGGATTCCAAGTCGCTTTGCGACCGCGACGGTCGAATCGAAGATTCGAGCGCCGCGCCTTGAGGTATAAAAAATGCACCCTCGTTAAAAAACGAGAGAGCAGATTTCCCAGTTAATCCGCGCGCTTTCGCGCATGAAAAATGCCCCCGAGGGGGGCAGGGTTAAACAGGTTGAAGTTCATCGTCCCAGCAGCAGGGGAGGCCGTCCCACGTGTTCTCAAGTTTCTGGATGTCGTCCAGCTCGACGATGAAGTAGTGTTTTCCATCAGCCATTCCTTCATCGACAATCGTTCCGCGCTGCCCGGTTTTAGTGATGACAACATCTTCAAACAGTTTCATGGTCAGTCCTCCTTTCTGAAACATGTGACCAGTTGAGGCTTTTCGCTTTGAGGTTCAATCTTCCATGCCACTTTGAATCGGTGCTCCTCGGGCCCCAGCACAATATACTGTGAGTATCTCACGAATTTATACTGGTCATCCCAGCGAACCTCCTCGAAAGGCGCATTCCTGCACTCTTCAAGAATATCCGCTCGCAGCCGCTCTCCGTCCGCCTCGGACAGATAGCCCGCTTCGACAAAATCGCGGTTGTGCTTGGCTCCCGGCTTCAGCATGAACTGATAGATCTTCGCATCCGGAATTTCCGGCGAAGCCATCATGGCTCTTGCAATGCCGTCTGTATTCATTGTAGCAAATTCGAGCGAATTGTCAAGCAAATCTCTGATCTTTTCCAGCTTCCAGCGCTGGTAGTCCTTCTCCAGCGCCTCATCCTGCACTTCGCCCTTCGCCCACGCGCTCAGGCGGCGTTCGGATTCGCTGAGGTCTTCCCGGCTGGAGAGAATCTCAGCTGCCTCTTCCAGCGTCGGCAGTACCTCCGTGCGATAGCACAGGCACTGCGGATGCGGCATGGGCAGCTTGTCGATGGGCCATACGCCCTCGCCCAGACCTTCGTCGTGCCGGGCGTATTCGTCGCAAACGTCCTCGCCGGAAGGTTCAATTTGTCTCTCGTAGTGGCTGTCGGACAGGTTCCACTTCAGGCCCCGGCACAGCGGGTTCTTCTTCGCCGCGGCCTTCTCGGCGGCCCAGTGCGCGTGGGTGATGGCCGTCCGGGCCAGCCGCAGCGCGTTGTAGTCCACGTGCCGGTCGAAGGGGATGTCCGGGTAGAGCGTGTGCCAGCTCACCGGGCAGGCGGCGGAGGGGTTGACGTAGGCCTGAAGCTGCTGAGCCAGCGTCAGCGCGTCCAGCTTCTGGGCCACGCCCTGCTGGAGGATCTCGGCGATGTTGCCCTCCAGCCGGCCCGTCGCCGACCAGATGCGCTGAGACAGCATCCGCCCGTCGGTGTAGAGCCTGCCGTCGATCATCGCCCGCAGCGCCTCCGTGGGCACGTTGGCCAGCGTGGAGACGAAGCTGTCGTCCACTTTCGCCAGCGCGGCCGCCCGGCGCAGGTACTCCCGCTCGCACTCCACGCGCGCCTCCGCGGCCCGGCGCGCGCCGTCCACCGTCGCGGTGTAGATGCCCTCGCTCAGCCGCTCGATCTCCCGATCCAGCTCGGCCTTGTAGGCTACCAGCCAGCGCTCGGTCAGGCTCCCGGCCTTCGCGCCGGCGATCTGCTTTTCGATGGCTTTGGCCGCGCGGCGATAGAGCTGCTTAATCAGCCGGTCGGTGATCGAGATCTGGGAGAGCATTTCCCGGCGCGCCGCGCGCACGAGCTTCTCATGCAGGTCCATTCAGCTCACCGCCCAGCCGCGCGGCGTAGTCGTCCTCCAGCAGCCGCTTTTCCCGCTGAATCTGGCGCAGCTCCTCCTCGGGATCGTCGTCCGGCTGCCACTTGGCGATGTAGCTGCGGCGGCTGCGCGCCTGCTGGGCGACCTCGGTCAGATCCTGTGCGCGCTCCTCGTCGTCGTCATCCATGATGGGGTACAGGTGGTCGATGGTCAGCGCGTAGTCGATCTGCGGGAGATCCTCGCCGGCCTTCCGCGCCAGCTTCAGCGCGGATTCCACCATCCACGTCAGCGCCGCGTCCCACCCGGAGGCCCAGCGCTCCTCGCAGCGGCACTCCAGCGACCAGTACAGCGCGCGCATGGCGCGGCCCGACGTGCCCAGACCCGTCAGCAGATCGGGGGTGATCCGCGGCACGCTCACCAGCTCGTGCATGTCGTCCTTCAGCCGGTCGAGCGTCTGGGTCATGTGGTCGCCGTAGGCGAAGGTCGTCTCCAGCACCTGCGCCTTCGCCTGATGGAGGCTGCCCGGCTCGGTCTGGACGTCGATCATCGCGTTGGGCGCGATTTTGATGGACTGCATGGACTCCGGGCTCGCGTCGATGAACAGCTTCTGCCCGAACATCTGGAACTTCAGCGCCTCAATATCGTCCGATTTCGTGCGATCATAGGCGCGCTGGCTGCCGATCAGCTCGGCCACGTCGGATTCGCCCAGCAGATCTCCGGACAATCCGCCGTTGACCACCACGAACACCGGCACGAAGTCCAGCCCGGTGCAGTGATGGTTGTGGTCGATGCGCACCGGCTGACCATAGCCGTCGTACAGGCCCTCGTCCAGATAGCACACGCCGTTATCCAACGCGTAGCGCTGCTTCCAGAAGCGCTGCTTCGCCCGGTCGGTCACCGTGTCCGGCGTGGTGAAGTAGCAGAACAGCGCCTTGGTTACCCGGCGAGGATGGCAGTCGTCCGTCTCATAGAAGAACTCCAGCGACGGCGCGAAGCGGAACCGCACGCCCTCGTCGGGCTCGTAGACCAGCTTCAGCGCCACGCGCTTGCCGACGAACGCATCGCGCACGCCCTTCAGCAGCTGCTCGGAATAGGCGTTGCGGTCCAGCAGATCGCGCAGCCAGTCGTTCAGCCTCTCGGCGGCCTCGCCGTCGCGATCCGCATTTCGCGGCTTGATCGTCAGCTCCGGCGGCCGCGCGCACATGTGGCGGCTCTCGTCGTTAATCAGCTTCTTGATCCAGTTCGTCTTTACATCCGCGTCGCGCGCTCCGGCGCCGCCGTCGTACAGCTCGTAGTAGCGCAGGATTTCATCGAATTCCTGCGACAGCGCATAGCCGTATACGCCGCTCGCCTCCGCGCGGATCAGATCGCGATAGATCTGCGAATTCACTCTCGTTGGCCCCTCCCTGAATAGAATACTCTCCGCCGGCTCAGGCCGCCCTGAATGGCCTCGGCCAGCCCGGTGGTCGCGTCCGGCGCGTCGTCGTGAGCATTGCGCCCCTTGCGCTGGAAGCGGATCATCGCCTGAGCGTAGTCCGGCCAGCGCCGCTTCCAGTCGTCCGGGTACTTGATGTGCCGCTCCACAAACGGCGACTGGGTCAGCATGCGCGCCACCTTGTTGTCGCGCTGGTTGCGCGGCGTAAATCGCGTGCCGCGCCAGCGGTATTTCTCCCAGAGAATCCGCTCAACGTTGCGCATGAATCCCCGGCCGCCGTTGTTGCTCTCCACGATGCACTCGGTTGCGCGCAGCTCGTAGAGCATCCGCGCCGTCTGGAGCTCCGTCTGCTCCATGGGGGCGTCGGTGTACAGCACGTCCAGCACATAGCCCTCGCCCTCCACCACGTCGGCGGCGATGGCACAGAGGTAATCCGCGCCCGTGTCCGCCGTGTCGATGTAGCACATCCGGCGCGCCGTCAGCGCGTCGGGCGGCAGATCGTAGGTCGCAAAGGACTGATACAGCGCGCCCTTCAGATCGATGGGGGTCTGGTGGTAGTTGGCCGCCATGATCTCCGGGCTGGTCACGCGGGCGCGCGCGTCGTAGGTGCTGCGGCTCAGCAGCTCCGGGCACAGCATCTCGCCGTTCTCCATCGGCGTTTCCATTTTAATGTAGAGCCAGTCGTCCGGCTCGTCCGCCATGACCCGTCCGGCCAGATCCCGGGAAGCCCAGCGCGTCATGACGATCACGACCATCGCGTCCTCCTCCAGTCGGGAGAGGAACGCGTCGGTGTACCAGGCGTACTGCGCGTCGAGGAAGTCGTCGTTGTGGGCCTCCTCCGGCAGCTTGATCGGGTCGTCGATGATGCCGATGTTGAAGCCGATTCCCGTCATGGTTCCGCCGAAGCTCGTCGCCAGAAAGGAGAAGTACTCGCCTTCCAGAGCCCAGATACCGCGCGCGCTGTCGCCGTAGCGCAGGCGCACCTCCGGGAAGATGTCGCTGTACACAATCTGGTCCGGCGTCGCCTTCTCCTCGGCGATCTGGTCGCGCACGCCCTGAGAAAAGCGCCCGGTCAGGATGTCGTTGTAGGAAATCACGCCGATGCGCGTGTCGTGCCGCTGGCCGTAGGCCCACTGATTGAAGCCGGCCATGGAATAGCTCTTTCCGTGCCGCGGCGGGATGGAAAGCACCAGCTTGCGGTAGGGCGTGCCGTCCGGCTTGAGCATCTTCCGCTCGAATACACCCTGAAGCACGTCGGCGATCTGCTTCAGATGCGGGCGGCTGTCCTTGAAAAACTTCGGATCGCGCTGCTTCTGAAATTCCCAGAGGGACGCCCGGCAGCGCTCCAGCTGCACGGCCCGCGCCGCAATGGCGGCAGCGTCGCCGGGGGTTCTTCGTCGGTTGGCCGTCGCGCCTGCTTTTCGGGTGGTCGCCATGGGAATCACCTCTTTTCTCGAATAAAAATCGGGCGCCGGCGGAATGAGGAAGCGCCGGCACCCATGCAAGGAGGAAACAGAGCCTGAGGCTCTCATGGAAGGGCGCGCCGCGGTTGGCTACGCAGCCGCGCCCATAAATCCTTGCCTGTGATCTTTTCCTCGCCCGCCGGGGACGAATCAACCCGGCGGGTCTGAAAAATGGTTTTAATCTGCCTCAACGAGGCCAACGTCGATCTGCTTGCGCTCGTCCAGCACGTCAATGCGGATGGTGCATCTGCGGCGGCGCCTGTCCCACCGCCGGATCATCTTTTCCCGCCCCACCAGCGGGCCGGAGCGAGCGACGATCTTCCCGTCGATTTCCGCCGCCGTGGAGATTCCCCACGGCCGGCCGCTCTGATCCATGTCGATGATCCAGCGCATCTGCTTCTCCGGCACGGGCTGGAACTCGCCGTTGCCCGGCAGGATGCGCAGCAGGCACGGGATCTGCGCCATGCGGTAGTAGTTCCAGAGGGACAGCGTGACGCAGACGAACACATAGCCCGGAATCATCACACGCTCGCGCTCCCGCCACACGCCGCCGGACAGCTCCGGCAGAATGCGCGTCGGCGCGATGGCGTCAATGCCCAGCGCGTTCAGGCGCTGGCAGCACTCCGTCTCCGTGCCCGTCATCGCCTGAATCACATACCATTTCGGCGTTTCCGCCGGATTCATCATCCCTGATCGCCTCCTCGATGGGTGTCAGCAGCTCCGGCCGATTGCGGAGCAGCCCGCGCAGCCAGTTCATTCGATCTTCGTCCCGCTCGGCGTCGCTCATGTCCACGCGCTCCAGCGTCTGATCGCGGTAGCGGTAGGTGTACGTCGATGCCCGGTTCGCCTGAATCGCCAGCTTCAGCGCGCTTTCGATGGGGATGTCGTCGATCTCCTCCGCGCCGTCCTGAATCCTGCGCATCAGCCCGTCCTGAATCAGCGCGGCCACATAGGCCGACAGATCCGCCGGGCTGTGGTCCTCCATGTACTTCGCGACCATACGCATGCGCTCGGTCATTACGGCCAGCTGCCTCGCGTCCCGGTTGTATCGAGCCGCGTAGCGCTGGATGGCGCTCGTGCTCAGCCGGATCCCGCACTGGGCCTCCACCTCGTCGGCCATGTCCCGGTAGGTCAGGCCGTTCCCCGTGTCGCTCAGCATCGCTTCCAGCTCCGCCTTCGTCCGGGCGGGCAGCTGGTCGATGCTGGACTTCACGCGGCTCCGTTCGCGCTTCGCCATCGGGATCACCTCCCGTCGGCAAAGATGACGCTCGCGTCCCGCACGGTGCCCTCGACCACGTCCTGCCCCTTGTCGGTGATGCGCACCAGCACGCCGCGCATGGGATTGACGGTCGGCTCGTCGGGATGGATGACGGCGATGTAGCCGCGATCCATCAGGAAGTTGACGCACGGCACGATCTCGCTGCTGATCTCCGGGTTCACCGGCAGCAGCGACAGCTCCAGCGTCGATACCATCATCGGCGCGCTCTGGCTGTCGTACAGCGCGGCCAGCACGCTGCCGCGGGTGATCTTCTTCCGGGTAATCTCAGTTGCGCTGATTCCCACGATCATTCTCCTTTCTCGCGGCCCTTAATGCCGGCGATGTCTGCTCCGATGTCGGCGATCATGTCCGTGATCTTGTCCAGCTTGGTGTTCTGTGCGGTGGTCACCCGCAGGAACTCGTCCCGCAGCGTGTAATTGATCGGCAGCTCGGAGATCAGGCGGTTCACCCGCTCCCGCTCCGCCTCCTGCCGGCCTTCGATGCGCTTAAACCGCGCGTCGTCCGCGTCCCGCTGGCGGCGGATGAAGTACAGCAGCGCCGCCCACATCGCCGCGATCACGCCGGTCACGATCCAGAAGAACCACTTGTTCTCCACCAATTCCTGCATGGCGTGTTCTCCTCGGAAACAAAAATACTGTCAAGGGCGTCTCCGCCGCTTGACAGTATTGTACAGGATTATTTGGGCCTGCGTTACGCGATAGAAATCATCCGCCGCCCAGCACATCCGCAATCCCGATCTGTGCAGGCCGTACCTCGCTGACGATCCGCTGCACCTCGCGCTCCGACAGGCCGTACTTCCGCGCGATGCTCCGCGGGCTGGCGTTCTTCTGCATGTATTCCTCCCGGATCCATTTCCGGCGTACCGTCGCATACACTGCGTCGGTCAGCGGGACATACATCGTCTCGCCGCCGAAGGTTTCACACAGCTGCAAGGTCGCCTGCACGCCGATCACTTCCGCTAGCTTCCGATGCGCCGCCGGCAGCATCTCCAGCGTAACCTCATTCTTCCAATCCACGCTTATTCCTCCTTCCGCTGCTTCCGCTCCGCGCGTCCTCCCTTCTGGATGGCCTTCAGAGCCTCGATAATCCGGCGCGCGCTGTCGATGCTCAGAAACTTCACATCAGACACTCCGGCCTTCGCCTCCAGAAACCCTCTCAGCCGGCTGGGATCTCCGGCCCAGCCCATCTCCCGGGCCAGCCGCAGAATGTAAAGCTGCTGGGCCTCGCTGGCGCGGTTCGGAACGTCCTTCGTCACGCCCGCCAGCACGTTCAGCCGATCGATCACCCGGATCGCCTGTCTCCCGGACAGCTCCCGGATGGAATCGCACCCGGTCAGCCCGCGTACGATGTCGTGCAGCTCGTCGTCTCGAACGCAGAGCGTTTTCGCCATTGCAAAGATCTTGCTCCGCTGCCGGGCGGTCATCGCAGTCTCGGCCATTTCGCTCGCCTCCTCAGTCCTTCAGGCGTTCGACGTTAACG
>USDD01000108.1 GCA_900553265.1 uncultured Eubacteriales bacterium | reverse complement strand
GGTTTACTGGAGGTAAATCGAGGAATCTGCATGCCGCAGAGGGCGGAAAAGATATCGCCAGACGCACCGCCGAATTGTGCGGTGTTGCCCGAGGAATCTGCATGCCGCAGAGGGCGGAAAAGACAGCGCCAGACGCACCGCCGAATTGGGCGGTGTTGCCTTTACTGGAGGAACGAGCTTGACCGTCTGGATCATCCTTTCGGCGCTGCTGGCCGCGCTCAGCGCCGGGCTGGCCGCCGTCTGCCTTCGCCTGAAGGAGCGGCTGAAACAGCGCGAGGCCGAGCTGCTCGATCGCGCGCAGGCCGACGACGAGCTGCATCGCCTGCGCATGGACGACGTTCGCCGCCGGCGGGAAATCGCCGCGCTGAACCGCCGCCTGGAGGACGCATTCGCCGAGAGCGATCGGCTGGACGCACAGCTCAGCGAGCTGCACCGCCGCGCCGAGGCCGCCGAAAATCGCGCGCAGCAGGCCGAAAAGCGCCGCATCGCCGCGGAAAAGGACGTTTCCGCCGGGGAGATGAAGGCGCGGCTGTTGGAAAAGCAGTACGCCGAGCTGGAGCAGAACCAGCTGGCGCAGGAGCGGCTCTATCAGGACATCCTGCGCGAAAAGGAGACGCTCATCGAGCAGCTGCAGACGCCACCCAAGCGCCGGGCGCACAAAAAGCCCGACGTGCTCGACCGGCAGATCACGTTCAGCGACCTTCTGAAGGGAGAATAATCATGAACGAACGGCTCCAAAAGCTCTTCTTTGCCATGGTGGACTTCGATCCCGACCCGGAGCGCATTCAGCACTTCACCAAGGTGCACGCCTACGCCGCGCTCATCGCCGACGGCGAGAGCATGTCCGGCATTCGCCGCCGGGAAATCCTCGAGGCCGCGGCCATCGTCCACGACATCGCCATCAGGCTCTGTCTGGAAAAATACGGCTCCTGCGCCGGCCCGCTTCAGGAGAAGGAAGGCCCCGCGCTGGTGCGCCGGATGCTGCCCCAGTTTGGCTGGGACGAGGCCTTCATCGAGCGCGTGGCGTGGCTCGTGGGCCATCACCACACCTACTCCCCCATCGACGGCGACGACCATCAGATTCTGGTGGAGGCCGACTTCCTTGTCAACGCCTATGAGGGCGCGCACTCGGAAGCCGCCAATCGCGCCACGCTGAAGAACATCTTCAAGACCCGAACCGGCTCTAAGCTCTTTCAGACCATGTTCCACGTTTCGGAGGAATGATTTCATCTATATAAAATGCCGCGGCGCGATGCGCGCCGCGGCATTCATGCTTTTCAGACCTTCGGCAGGCTGTCGAAGCTCTTCTGAAGTTCCTCGTCGGTGGGGATGTAGTCGTCCATCTTGCCGTCGTGGAATTTCTCGTAGGCCATCATGTCGAAGTATCCCGTGCCGGTCAGGCCGAACACGATGGTCTTTTCCTCGCCGGTCTCGCGGCAGCGCACCGCCTCGTCGATGGCCACGCGGATGGCATGGCTGCTCTCCGGCGCGGGCAGAATGCCCTCCACCCGGGCGAATTCCTCCGCCGCCTCGAACACGGCGGTCTGGGGCACGGACACCGCCTCCATCAGCCCGTCGTGATACAGCTGGGAAAGGGTCGAGCTCATGCCGTGGTAGCGCAGGCCGCCGGCATGGTTGGGCGCGGGGATGAAGCCGCTGCCCAGCGTGTACATCTTCGCCAGCGGGCAGACCATGCCGGTGTCGCAGAAGTCGTAGGCGAATTTGCCGCGGGTGAAGCTGGGGCAGGAGGCCGGCTCCACGGCGACGATGCGGTAATCCGCCTTGCCCCGGAGCTTTTCGCCCATGAACGGCGCGATCAGGCCGCCCAGATTGGAGCCGCCGCCGGCGCAGCCGATGATGACGTCGGGCTTGACTCCGTACTTGTCCAGCGCAGCCTTGGTCTCCAGACCGATCACCGACTGATGCAGCAGCACCTGGTTGAGCACGCTGCCCAGCACGTAGCGATAGCCCGGCGTGGTGGTGGCCTTTTCCACGGCCTCGGAGATGGCGCAGCCCAGACTGCCCGTGGTGCCGGGATGGGCGGCGAGGATGCGGCGGCCGACCTCGGTCTCCATGGACGGCGAGGGCGTGACCGACGCGCCGTAGACCCGCATGACCTCCCGGCGGAAGGGCTTCTGCTCGTAGGAGACCTTCACCATGTAGACCTTGCAGTCCAGATCGAAATAGGAACAGGCCATGCTCAGCGCCGTGCCCCACTGGCCCGCGCCGGTCTCGGTGGTCACGCCCCTGAGGCCCTGCTTCCTGGCGTAATAGGCCTGGGCGATGGCGGAATTGAGCTTGTGGCTGCCGCTGGTGTTGTTGCCCTCGAATTTGTAATAGATCTTCGCGGGGGTCTGCAGCTTTTCCTCCAGCCGATAGGCGCGCACCAGCGGCGACGGGCGATACATGCGATAGTATTCGCGGATTTCCTGCGGAATTTCGAAGAAGGGCGTGACGTCGTCCAGCTCCTGCTGGATCAGCTCCTCGCAGAACACCGGGGCCAGTTCCGCCGCCGTCATGGGCTGCAGCGTGCCGGGATTCAGCAGCGGCGCGGGCTTGTTGACCATATCCGCGCGCAGATTGTACCACGCCTTGGGCATTTCGGACTCTTCCAGGTAGATTTTGTACGGAATTTTCTCTTTCGACATAACGGCAGGCTCCTTTCTCATCTTCGGGACAGCAAAAACTCCTGTCCCTGCGCAATTCTCTGCGGGGACAGGAGTAAGAAACATCCTGCGGTGCCACCCTGCTTGACGAAAAACTTCGCCCACTCTGCGCGCACAATCATGCGCCGGCTTTGTTGACGGAGTGCCTGCTCCGGCTCGCATAGGCGATTGTGACAATCGCGTTCCGCTCGCCCTCAGAAGACCATTCGCTCGAACCTGTCCGTACCGCGATTCCACCGCCCGCGGCTCTCTGCAACGAAATTGGAACAGCTACTTCCTCTTCCTCAACGGTTTATGCATAGATTATACGTATTCGAACCTCCTCTGTCAATAGTCTTTTTTCGTTAATTTCTGCATGTCTCGCCGCTCGTTCCTGAATCTGTGCCATCCAACAAGCCTGAGCGCAACGATAGTTTAACGTTATACAGTCGATTTCGCGCTTGACAGCAACAGGCGGGATATATAATATAGGTGCAGAGCGATGAGCTTGGAATTGCATATATGCCTGTAAGCAGATCATGCGTGCTTGCACGCGGAAGTTGGGTGAGAATCCCACGCAGGACCGCTGCTGTATTGGTTGAGTTCGCTTTCTGGCTCGAAAAGAGCAGTCACTGGAAGCTATTTCTGGGAAGGCGAAAGCGCACGATGAAACCTGAGCCAGAATACAAATCTGCCTACCCCATCCTTGGATTTTCCCGGAATCGGAAGACCTCGCGGCTTTCTGTGCACTTTTTGCCGTATGATGGCATGAATTCACATAGAAATGGACAGCACTGTGTCGGACGATTGGGTTGACGGCACGGTGCTGTTCTTTGTTTTCGCTTCCATTAAAAAAGGAGGTTTGTCCCATGAAAAAGCTTCTCTCTCTGCTGCTGGCACTGCTGACCGTCGTCGCCATGCTCCCGCTGAGCGCGATGGCCGAAACCGCCTATGAGCCTGTCGAGGTCCAGATTGGCGATCGCACGCTGACCTTCACCGAGGCGCCCACCCGAGTAGTCTGCGTAGAGGATCTCTACGCGGAGGAGCTGATCGCCCTTGGGCTGGAGGACGTAATTGTCGGCCGCGGCCGTGATCGTGCCAACGACATTCTCCCCGAGTATCGCGATGCCTATACCGCGATTCCCCTCGTTGATCCCGACGGAATTTCCAGCTCCACCTATCCTTCCTTCGAGCTGATCGTCGCGCTGGAACCGGATCTGGTCATGGCCGACCACTTCGACGACAAGTACAATGCTTCCTACGACGCCTACGCCGAAATCGGCGCCAACTGCTGGCAGAAGTCCTCGCTTTTCGCTGAGGTCAAGGATCCCGAGACGGTCTACACGGATCTGACGAACCTGGGCCGCATCTTCCACGTTGAAGACCGCGCCGCCGAGCTCATCGCCGATCTTCAGAACCGCATCGCAGCCGTGGGCGAGGCCATCGGCGAAATCGACGAGCCGCTGAAGGTGGTCGTCTGCGATTCCCAGGACGGCAACGAGATTTTCTCTGCCGGCCAGCATCTTGAGAGCCAGCTGATCGCCCTTGCCGGCGGCGTGAACGTCTTTGCCGAAACGGCCGAATCCTCCTGGATCACCGTAACAGCCGAGCAGATCGTCGAAATGCAGCCCGACGTGGTGGTCTTCAACGCCTACGGCACCACGCCCGTTGAGGAGAAGATTGAGACCTTCCGCAACACCGAGGCCTTCGCAGATCTGCCCGCCGTCGTCAACAACCGTCTGTATCCCATTACGCTGCTGGACGTCTACGATTCCATCCACATCGCCAAGGGCGTGGAGGAGCTGGCGAAGCAGTTCTACCCCGACAAGTTTGAATAACGCCCATTAAAGGAGTCGATCCGACCGCAGACACACCGTCCTGCGGTCGGATTCTATATGCGGGAGGTAAAATGAAAAAAAGAACAGAAATTCTGCTGCTGGCGGCGCTGACGCTGCTGCTGGCGGCAAGCGTCGTGTATGTCATCACCGTTGGCAGCGCGTCGTTGGAGCTTTCTCATGTAATCGGCGTGCTGAAATACCAGCTGTTTCACATCGGGGAGCGGGAATCCGGTTGGAGCATGGTGGACTACCGCATCGTTTGGAGCATTCGCATGCCGCGCATTCTGATGGCGGTTCTCACCGGCGCGGGGCTGTCCGTCTGCGGCGCAGTCATGCAGTCGGTGGTTCTCAATCCCATCGCAGACCCGTATGTGCTTGGCGTGTCCTCGGGCGCGTCGGCCGGCGCGGCATTCGCGCTGATTGCGCCAATCTCCGTAGCGCCGATGACCGCCAACGTTACGGGAATGGCGCTCATCGGCGCCATGACGGCCTCCGTGGTGGTCTACAGCATTGCCCGGGCCGGCGGCGGCGCCATGAACCCGATTTCGCTGATTTTGTCGGGCACGGCCATTTCGGCGCTGATGAGCGCCATCACCAATTTGCTGATTCTCTTTGCAAAAGACCAGCAGAGTGTTTCGTCGGTCTATTACTGGCAGATGGGCTCCATTGCCTCGGCTGAATGGAGTTCGCTCCCCCTTCCAGCAATTGCCGTAACCGCCGGAATCGCCGTCCTGCTGTGCTGCTCAACGAAGCTGAACCTTTTAATGATGGGCGAGGAGGACGCCATGGCGCTGGGCCTGAATGTAAAACGCTTCCGCCTTTTCGTGATGGCCATCGTGTCGCTCATCGTTTCCACACTGGTTTCCCAGACCGGAATCATTGGATTCGTCGGCCTGATGATTCCCCATATCGTGCGAATGCTCACCCATTCCTCAGACAATCACGTCGTGCTGCCACTGAGCGCGGTCTGCGGCGCGATATTTCTCGTGTGGGCGGACACGGCAGCACGCTCCATCCTCAGTATCGAAATTCCCATCGGCGTCATTACGGCCTTCTCCGGCAGTCCGTTCTTTGTCTATCTGATGGTTCGCCGAAATCGAGCGGCAGGAGGCAGAGCATGAAAATCGAATTTTGCAATCTCGAAGCCGCGCTGGGCCACGCGCGAATTCTGCGTGGCGTCTCCCTGTGCGCTCAGCCGGGAAAATTGACGGGCGTGATCGGCCCAAACGGATGCGGAAAGTCCACGCTCATCAAAACGCTGTTTTCCATTGTGAAACCCTCATCGGGAGAAATCCTGCTGGACGGCGAACCCACAAGCCGCATTTCTCCCCGGGAAATCGCGATGCGAATTGGCTACGTCAGCCAGGAATCCAACATCGCCTTCAATTTCACAGTCCGCGAGTTGATCCGAACGGGCCGCTATCCCCATCGCCGTGCCCTTCGGCGAAGCGAAGCCGACAAGGTGGTAGACGATGCCATCGCCGCCATGCACCTGGAGGCATTCGCATCCCGGAGCATTCTCACGCTCTCCGGCGGGGAAAAGAAAATGGTGTATCTGGCCAGAACCATCGCCCAGCAGGTGGAATGCATTGTGCTGGACGAGCCCACCAATCATCTGGACATACGGCACCAGCTATTCATCCTGGATTATCTGAAAAGCAGCGGGAAAACGGTGCTTATCGTGATGCACGATCTTTCTCTGGCCACTCGCTACTGCGACACCCTTTATCTCATGCAGAGCGGAAAGGTAGTTGCCGGAGGCGCCCCGGAGGAAGTACTGACCGAGCAGAATGTGCACAGTGTTTTCGGCGTTGAAGGACATGCCTTTCTGGACGAGCATGGCAAACGGCGGTTCGAGCTCACATGAGCCATCCACACCACTGGACGAAATGCGGTTCGCGGCGCCCCACGGCGCTTCGGCCGCAATCGTCCTTTATTTCGGTACACACCGCCCCATGCGTCCACCTCGTCGGCTCAAAAAATCGCCGATTCCACTCGGCGAAGCGAAAATCCGAGCAAACACAAGCCCGACGAATTCCGCTTGACTGGCTTTTGCGTCTATGATAAAATTTTACTGAAATCGAAATTCTGCATCAGGTGAGCTACAAATATGATCGGATTAGTTTTAGAGGGCGGAGCTATGCGCGGCCTCTTCACCGCCGGAGTCATCGACGTGCTGATGGAGCGCGGAATCACCTTCGATGGCATGATCGGCGTATCCGCCGGCGCGGCCTTCGGCTGCAACTACAAATCCGGCCAGATCGGCCGCGCGCTCCGCTACAACATCGAATACTGCCGCGATCCGCGCTACTGCGGGTTCCGCTCTCTGTTCACCACCGGAAATATCTTCAGCACGGAATTCTGCTATGGCGAGGTTCCGCTGCGTCTCGATCCCTTTGATTTCGGCGCATTCGAGCGCAATCCCATGCACTTCTACGTCGTCTGCACCAACATTGAGACCGGCCTTCCCGTCTACCATGAGTACAAAGGCTATGCTGACCACGGCTTCGACTGGATTCGCGCGTCGGCCTCCATGCCCATCGTCTCCCAAATCGTCGAAATCGACAACCAGAAGCTGCTGGACGGCGGCGTGGCCGATTCCATCCCTTTCCAATTCTTCGAGAGCATCGGCTACCGTCGAAACGTCGTCGTGCTGACCCAGCCCAAAGGCTATGTGAAGCAAAAGAATCGCGCGCTTCCGCTGGTGCGCCGCAAATACCGTGCCTATCCCCGCCTGACCGAGGCCATGGAACATCGCCACGAGATGTACAACGCCGAGCTCCGCGCCGTCGAGCAGGGCGAAGCCGAGGGTCGCCTGTTCGTCATTCGCCCCGACGCGCCAATCCCCGTTCAACGCGTCGAGCGCAACCCCGACCATCTCCGCCTGGCCTCCTCTCTGGGCCGCAGCACCGCAGAAAAGGCTTTTCCTGCAATGGAGGAATTTTTAAAGCGGGCAATGGGCGAATAATTATGCGTCAATTCATGAATTGTCAGATCGAGCTTAATGCGGAGAAAGAAGCAAATGAAGCGGGAAATTGAAGTCGAATTCGATGATTTGGAATGGCTGTACTCACCAAACTGGGAGTATTTTGATTATGGAAATTGCAAACGCCATCTGCAGGTCATCCTGCCCTACAGGCACAAAGGACTGGGAAAGAAGTATCCCGTCATTTTCTATATTCCTGGAGCGGCATGGCACAAACAGGAAATGTACAACGACCTTCCAAAGCTCGCGGAGCTTGCGAAGAAGGGCTTTGCCATTGTTTCCATTGAGGTTCGCGAATCTGACGCCGCCGTTTTTCCCGCGCAGATCGAGGATATTAAAAACGCAATGGAGTGCGTAGTGCGCAAAATATCCGAATTTGATCTTCCATTTGATGCGAATCGGTTCTATCTCATGGGGCATTCCTCCGGCGGTCATTTAGCAATGATGGCCGTACTATATAATGCCTGTGGAAGGATCGAAATGCCGGGTGTAAAGGGAGTGATTTTGGAGAGCGCCTCCTCTAATCTTCTGATATGCTCCAATCATCCATTGCCGCCCGGACTGTCCGTTCGACCGGCAGCCGTTCTCCTCGGCGTTGACAGCATCGAAAACAACAAAGAAATTGCCTACAGAGCGTCCTGCGAATCTTTGATTCGCGAGGATATAATATTGCCACCTGTGCTGATGTTTCATTGTGCGAACGACCCCGTCGTTTCCGTCGAAAACAGCCGATCGTTGTATCAGAAGCTCGAGAAGAATAAACACAGTGTAGAGTATTATGAAATAAAAGAATGGGAAGAGCACGGCGGAAATATATATTTCTCAGAAACCGTTTTGTCAATTATCGAGAAGTTTATCAAAAGCCCCCAGTAGATTCCTTGTCGATTGAAATGTGTTTCTGGAAAGCCGGCTCTGCAAAACTCGCACATATGAAAAAAGAACGTTCAAACGAACGTCCTTAGTTTGAATCCGGCGACGACCTACT
>USDD01000107.1 GCA_900553265.1 uncultured Eubacteriales bacterium | reverse complement strand
TCTGACGAAAAATCCATTCGCCGGCCAACCGCCTCATTTGTGCGGTGTTACCTTAAAGGCATGCGACTGGCCTTCGCTGTCCTTCCGACGCGTTGGCATGGTGCGAAGGCCAGAGCGCGTTCAATGGTCATTCTGAGGTCGCCGCCAGCGCTGCGCCTCCGATACCCATCAGGATCATCGCCAACAGCACTGCCAAAATCATTTTCCGTTTCATTGATTTGCCTCGTTGAGTTTATCTCGTGTTCCTTAGAGCTTAATGCATCGTTAGTATACCATGGTGCTTTCCAATTTGCAGGATAAATCTTTGCGCGCGCTCAGGTCTTGGAGCTCTGCGGAGGAACGGAATTACAACAAATTAAAAACAGGTCGGGTTGATTTATGCCGGATCGAGTGATAGAATAAGAATGTCGCAGGATTGCGCGGGCAATCGAGAGCGACTTTTTTGAGAATGCGAGTTAGTTGCGTTTAACCATGGATGCTCCGCCGGCGCTGTGCGGAATTTGCGGATGTGGAGGAATGGGCCGTGCAGATATTGGAGCGCGGACGGGGAAACGAGCGGTCGCTGCTGTTCTTCCCCTGCACGGCGGAGGCGGAATGGGCGTTCGAGGGCGCGATTGCCCTGCTTGCGCGGAAATGGCACGTCTATCGGGCGGTTTACGACGGCCATCGGTCGGAATATCCCGGCGACTTTACCTCTGTGGAGCAGACGGTGGACGAAGCGGCTGCCTGTCTGAAGGCGCACGGCGTGACCCGGCTGGACGCGGCCTACGGATGCTCCCTGGGCGGGGCGTGTCTGACGCGGCTGCTGGCGCTGGGAGAAGTGCCGGTGGGGCGGGCGATCATCGACGGCGGAATTACGCCCTGTCGCTTTGCATATCCTCTGCGAAGGCTCGTGCTGCTGCGGGATGTGCTGGGATTCAAAATTGCGGCGGGCAGCCGCAGAATGCTGGAGGCCGCTTTCCCGCCGGAGCGCTTTACGCTTCCGGGGCACGACCCGCGGGAGGAGTACGGCGCGATGGAGGCGTATCTCAGGACCTGCTCCGGTCGGACGATTCGGAATGTGTTCTGGTCGGGCAACAACTACCGTCTTTGTGGGCAACAATGTGCGCGCGAAGGCGATGGTACGCGAAATCCCACGCGCTGCACTTTGCCGTCTGTCTTCCCGCCAGCGCCGCGGCGGCGGGAATCTGCACGCTTCTCTGAATCAGAAGAATCCGCTCGGTGCCCGGACATTGACGCGACGTCCGGGCGCTGTTTTTTGGCCGAATTTTGGAAATGCCGATTGTCAAATTTAGGCCGATTCTAAACTAAAACTAAATAAAAACAAACGGATGCAATGTGAAATCGATATCAAATAGAAAAGAAGTCGTTGCCAAATTTGCTGCAAAAGTGTATTTTATGCTGACTTCCTTCCGCCGAGGCGTTATAATGCCGCAGGAGCGTGAAAAACGAACGACATGTTCCCGCGCTCAACGACGAAGAAAGAGAAGGAGAATCACACATGAAGAAACTGCTGTCCATCGTACTGCTGCTGATCATGGTGGCCGTCACGGTGGTCGACTTCGCGTTTGTGGAAAAGAAAGTACATTATCAATAAGGAGCATGCCATGGAAAAGCTGAAATTGACTTCCTCTGCCCGCGCGCGCAGCCGCGCCGCGACCTTCGGTGGAGATCTGATAAAGCTCGCGGTTATGCTCGCCTTTGTGTTCCCCTTCTACCGGTTCCGCCCCCTCACGCTGGCCATCGAGCGCCTGCGCGACGCGGAGGTGGGCATTCGCTGGAACACGCTGATGGCGGGCAACTGCCTGCTCACGCTGCCGATCCTGATCGTGTTCTGCTTTGCCAGCCGGAAGATCATTCAGGGCTTTGCCTATCGCGGCATGAAATAGGAGGAAAAGACGATGATGTGGGAAGGACATCCCAGCAGAATGCTGGTGGCGACCCATCGCGGCGAGCGCTTTACCGCGCCGGAGAACACCATCACCGCTTTTCAGCGCGCCATCGACGCGGGCGTGGACATGATCGAAACCGACGTGCGCATGACGAAGGATCGCGAGCTGGTGATCATGCACGATCCCACGGTGGATCGCACCACCGACGGAACCGGACTGGTGCACGAGATGACGCTTGCTCAGTTCAAGGCTCTGGACGCGGCCGCCGATTTCGAGGATTTCCCCAGGGAGGCGCCGCCGACGCTGGAGGAGTTTCTGAAGCTCTGCGCCCGCCGCGACAACATGCTCATCGACTTCGAGCTGAAGGAATATCCCGTGGAGGGCAACGAGGCCGTCGCCTACGAATGCGCGGATCGAACCATTCAGATGCTCGAGGAGTACGGCTTCGGCGAGCGGTGCGTGCTCAACAGCTTCAATGGAAAGCTGCTGGAGCAGGATAGATCGTACAGATAACGCGCCGCGCTCGTCAGAAGAAGGGTGTTCGCAATCTTGACAGCGCGATCGAAAATGGATATACTGTGGTTATAAGATTTTTTTAATTTCGATAATTAAATATAAAGAACATGAATGGAACGCCGCCCTTCGAGGCGCGGTCGGCTGCGTCTGCGCAAATTCCCCGGCAACGGGTTCGTTGAGTAAAAAAACAAACGAGGAGGATTCGACCGCGATGATTTACATGATCGGCAACGCCCACATCGACCCCATCTGGCTCTGGCAGTGGCAGGAGGGTTATCAGGAGGTCAAGGCGACGTTCCAGTCCGCGCTGGATCGCATGGATGAGTCGGAGGACTTCGTGTTCACCGCCGCCTGCGCGGAGTACTACCGCTGGGTGGAGGAGAGCTGCCCGCCCATGTTCGAGAAGATCCGCGCCCGGGTGGCCGAGGGCCGCTGGCGCATCGTCGGCGGCATGTGGATTCAGCCCGACTGCAACATGCCCTCGGGCGAGGCCTTCGCCCGACATTTTCTGTACAGCCAGCGCTATTTTAAGGAAAAGTTCGGCGTGACCGTGCGCACGGGCTACAACGTGGATTCCTTCGGACATTCGGCCATGCTGCCCGCGCTGCTGAAGCGCGGCGGCATTGAAAACTACGTCTTTCTGCGTCCGGATTCCTTCGAGAATTCGAAGCTGCCCGGGCCGCTGTTTCGGTGGTTTGCGCCGGACGGCTCCAGTGTGACGGCCTTCCGCATCATCGACGGCTACGGCTCGCGCTATGGCTCCGTGCAGGAGGACGTCGCCGCGGCGCTGGCCGAGGAGAAGCGCACGGGCTTTCCCATCATGTGCTTTTACGGCGTGGGCAACCACGGCGGCGGCCCGACCATCCAGAATATCGCCTCCATCCACGAATATCAGAAGCACGGCGAAAAGGGCGAAGAGGTGATCTTCTCCGACCCGGACGCCTACTTCGAGGCCGTGAAGGCGCAGGGACTGAAGCTGCCCGAGTGGCGCACTGAGCTTCAGCATCACGCCAGCGGCTGCTACAGCGCCACTTCGCTGATCAAGCATCTCAACCGCGTCACCGAAAACGCGCTGATCCGCAGCGAAATCTTTGCCGCGCTCTCCTCGCGCCTGACGGGACACAAGCCCGATTTGCTGCGTCAGGGCTGGTACAACCTGATGTTCAACCAGTTCCACGACGTGCTCTGCGGCTGCTCCATCCGCGAGGCCTACGAGGACGCGCGCGTTCAGCTGGACGAGGCCCGCTCCATCGCGGCCCGGGCGGAGAACGAGGCGCTGCAGAAGATTTCATGGGCCGTGGACACGGTCGGCGGCATTCCCGGACGGCTGCGCAGCAAGGAGAGCCATTTCCGCCTCTGGGAGCTGGACGGCCTGGGCACGCCCGTGGTCGTGTTCAATCCCCATCCGTTCACGGCGAAGGCGCAGATTCAGGTCTACGGCGCGGTGAAATACGCCGCCGACGAAAGCGACGTGGAAACGCCCATCCAGACCGTCCGCGCCAGCCGCACCAACGGCGAGGACAAGTGGGACAGCCTGTTCGTCGCCGAGGTGCCGCCCATGGGCTATCGGCTGTACTGGATCTATCTGGACGAGAAGGGCCGCGCCAGCCATGAGCGCGACCGCGCGCTGCGCACTCCCGACGACAATGACGCCGCCGCCGTCGCCGCCTCCGGCCTGACGATCACCGAAACGAGCATCGGAAACAGGCATCTGTCCGCGCGGTTCGA
The DNA here is from genome assembly GCA_900553265.1 of uncultured Eubacteriales bacterium. Classification (GTDB taxonomy): domain Bacteria; phylum Bacillota; class Clostridia; order Christensenellales; family Aristaeellaceae; genus Faecivicinus. Next base: position 4,351 of record USDD01000107.1, on the reverse strand, counting down.
CCCGAAGACCGGCGCGCTGGTCAGCCTGATGCGCATAGACAGCGGCCGCGAGACCCTCAGCGCCCCGGCGCTGCCGCGGCTTGTGGACATCGAGCACGCGGACACCTGGGCCCACCGCGTCTTCACCTTCGATAAGCTCCGCGAGGGCTTCGAAAACGCCCGCTTTGAGATTCTCGAGCGAGGCCCCGTGCGCGCGAAGCTGCGCGTGACCACCACGGCCTGCGCGTCCACCCTCGTGCAGGACTTCATCCTCTACGCCGACGCGGATCAGCTGGAGGTGGAGGCGCGTCTGGACATGCGCGAGAGGTTCCGCATGCTCAAGCTGTGCTTCCCGGTGGCCGCCCAGTCGCCCAAGGCGCGCGCGGAGATCTCCTACGGCGTGATCGAGCGCGAGTGCGACGGCTGCGAGGAGACCGGCCATCGCTGGATGCAGCTGGGCGGCGAGACCGGCGGTCTGGCGGTGCTCAACGACGGCAAGTACAGCTTCTCCGCCGCCGGAAACGAGCTGCGCCTGACCGTGGCCAACACGTCGATTTACGCCGACCATTTCGGCCAGCGGAACCGCGACGACCGCTGCGTCCACGCGGACATGGGCGCGCAGGAGTTCCGCTACGCGCTGGTTCCCCACGACGGCAGCTGGACGAAGGCCGGTCTGGCCCGCCGCGGCGAGCTGTTCAACCGCCCGCTGACCAGCATCGTGGAGACCTACCACGAGGGCCCGCTGCCCGCCCGGTACGAGGGCCTCTCCGTTGAGCCCTCCAACGTCTCCGTGGGCGCGCTCAAGCGAGCGGAGGACGGCGGCGGCTGGATCCTGCGCCTGAACGAGACCGTGGGCGCGGAAACCGACGCGTCGGTGAAGGCCCCGATGCTCGGCCGCGATCTGAAGCTGCATCTTGCGCCGCTGGAGATTCAATCGATCTTCATCCCCGACGACGCCGGCGCGCCCGTGCGCGAGGTGCTGTTCACCGAGTGGGAGAGGTAAATTCCTTCTCGCGGCCGGCGGGCGAGGTTCCGCGGGCTTCCCGCGCCCGAGCGGACTGTGCGGGCGCGGCGGACGGCCCGCGCTCTCCGGTCTGCGCGCGCCGAGCCGCGAGCAGTCGAGCGTCGCGCCATCGGCGCGTCCTCTGGCCAGAGGGCTCGAACAGCCGCCGACCGTGCAATGGACACACGCTCTCCGAACTGAGCGCGCGCCGGGCCGCGAGCAGTCGAGCGTCGCGCCATCTGGCGAGAGGACGCGCGAACAGCCGCCGGCCGTGCAATGGACACACGCTCTCCGGACTGAGCGCGCGCCGGGCCGCGAAACGTCGTCTGCCGTGCAATCGTCGAGCCCTCTGGCCAGAGGGCTCGAACAGCCGCCAGTCGTGCAATGGACACACGCTCTCCGTCCGGTCTGAGCGCGCCGGGCCGCGAGCAGTCGAGCGTCGCGCCATCGGCGCGCCCTCTCTGGCCGGAGCGCATTTCCCCTCTCCAATTTCGAAAGGAATCAATGCCAATGGAAATTCTGCATGCGGCTGCGCGCAATCCTGTCCGCGCGGTGCTCTTTGATTTTGACGGGACGATTTCCACGCTGCGCTGCGGCTGGGAGTCGGTCATGAAGCCGCTGATGCTGGAGATGATCTCCGGCGGCGCGTGGGACGACGCGCTGGAGCGCGAGGTGGACGACTATATCAACGAGTCCGCCGGAATTCAGACCATCCATCAGATGAAGTGGCTGGCCGAGGCCGTGCGCAGCCATGGACGCAATCCCGGCGCGCCCACCGATCCGTGGCGGTACAAGGCAGAGTACAACCGCCGCCTGATGCAGACCGTGGACGCGCGCCTGAGCGCGCTGGAAAGCGGCGCGGTTTCCCGGGAGGACTACCTCATTGCCGGCGGCGAGGACTTCCTGCGCGCGCTGACCGGGCGCGGCGTGAAGCTCTATGTCGCCAGCGGCACCGACCATCCCGACGTGCTCCGCGAGGCCGGAGCGCTGGGCCTGACGCAGTATTTCACCCAGATCGCCGGCGCGCCCGTGGGCAGCGAGAGCTGCTCCAAGGAGAAGGTCATCGCCCAGCTGATGGAGCAGGAGTCCCTTCAGGGCGCGCTCTTCGCCGTGATCGGCGACGGCCGGGTGGAGATCCGGCTGGGCCGCGAGGCCGGCGCGCGCACGCTGGGACTGGCCAGCGACGAGGCGGCGCGCCGCGGCGTGAACCCCGTCAAGCGCGAGCGCCTGCTCAGCGCCGGCGCGGACGCGATCTGCGGCGACTTCACCGAGCTGGACGCAATTCTGGAATTCCTGGGACTGTGAGGAAGACGAATATGGAAAACAGAAGGAGCATGACGCTGGATTTTTCGAAAATCCACACCTATTCCGCGGAAAACCGCCATAACCTCGTGCGCATCGACAACCTGAAGCGTCCCGGGCAGTATCAGCCGGGCGAGTGGGGAGGCGCGGACTTCGACGCGCTGATCGGGCAGCTTCGCCGGGCGAGGGCGGAGGGCCGGCAGATCATCCTCTCCATGGGCGCGCACGTCGTCAAGTGCGGCCTGTCGCCCTATCTCATCGCGCTGATGCGCGAGGGCTATATCACCCACATCGCCGGCAACGGCGCGTTCAGCATCCACGACTTCGAGCTGGCCTGTCTGGGCGGCACCTCCGAGGACGTGCCCACGGCCATCGAGGACGGCTCCTTCGGCATGTGGGAGCAGACCGGCGCGTGGATGAACGAGGCCATTCAGCGCGGCGCGACGGCGAACATCGGCTATGGCGAGGCGCTGGCCCGATACATCGACGAGCATCCCGACCGCTTCCCCTATAAGGACGACTGCGTGCTGTATCAGGCGTATCGGATGGACATTCCCGCGACGTACCACATCGCGCTGGGCACGGACATCATCCATCAGCATCCCAGCGTGGATTTCGCCGCCATCGGAAAGGCCAGCGGAATCGATTTCCACAAGATGTGCTATTCCGTGGCCCATCTGGACAAGGGCGTGTACATGAACTTCGGCTCCGGCGTGATCGGCCCGGAGGTGTTCCTGAAGGCGCTGTCCATCTCCCGAAATCTGGGCTATCCCACCTTCGACATCACCACCGCCAACTTCGACCTGATCGATCTGGGCGACTACCGCCGCAGGATCGGCTACGAAAATCCGCAGTACTACTATCGCCCCCGGAAGAACATTGTCAACCGCCCCGTGAGCTGCGGCGGCCGGGGCTGGCACTTCTGCGGAGATCATCAGCAGACCATTCCCAACCTCTACGAGAAACTGACGGGGAAGTGAGCCCATGTACAATATGCCTGAACATCCGCTGACGCGGGAGGAGCTTCGGCGCCGGCTGGAGGCCGTGGACGGAGCGAAGATCTGCCTGATCGGCGATTTCTGCCTGGATATTTACTGGCACGCCGACATGCGTTTAAGCGAGCTCTCCCGGGAAACGCCGCACTACCCGCTGCCCATCGTGGAGGAGCGCTTTTCCCCCGGCGGCGCGGGCAACGTGGCCTGCAACATCGCCGCGCTGCGGCCCGGCGCGCTGCGGGTGGTGGGCGCAGCCGGAACGGACTGGCGCGGCGATCTGCTGCTGCGGGCGCTGGCGGAGCATGGAATCGGCGCCGACGGAATCGTGCGCCGGGACGGGATCGTGACCAACACCTACATCAAGCCCGTCCGCCGCGGCATTTCCGACGTGGCCTACGAGGATCCGCGGCTGGACTTCGAAAACCGGGCGCCGCTGCCCGAGGACTGCGAGCGGGCGGTGCTGGACGCGCTGGAGCGCGCCGCGGCCGACGCGGACGTGATCTGCGTCAGCGATCAGATGCGGTTCGGCTGCGTCACTCCGGCCGTTCGCGAGCGCCTCTGCCGCTATGGCGAGGAGGGGCGAACCGTCGTCGTGGACAGCCGCGACCGCGTGGCGCAGTATCGCTGCGTCGTGGTCAAGCCCAACGAGGTGGAGGCCTCCCGGGCCTTCGGCGACGGTTCGGCCATGGACATGGACGGTCTGTCCGAGCTGGCGGCGAAGATTTCGCTGAGGAACAATCGCCTGGCGCTGGTGACCCTCGGCGCGCAGGGCTGCTTCGCGGCCGAAAACGGCGCGGTGACGCGCTGTCCGGCCTGTGCGGTGGAGCCGCCCATCGACTTCTGCGGAGCGGGAGACGCCTTCCTTTCCGGCTTCGCCAGCCTGCTGGCCGGCGGCGCGCCGCCGCTTCAGGCTGTGCAGGGCGCGAATCTGTGCTCCGCGGTGACCATCCGCAAGATCGGAACCACCGGCACCGCCACCCGCGAGGAAGTGCTCCGCGCATGGGACGAATTCTGCGCCCCGAAGACCTGATTTTCCGAAAGAAAACGGCCCGCCGCTCAAAAGAACGGCGGG
>USDD01000106.1 GCA_900553265.1 uncultured Eubacteriales bacterium | reverse complement strand
GTCGCCCTAACGCGGCAGCAGCTGGCAGCGGGCACTGCCCGCCCGCGTCGCCCCAGCGCGGCAGCAGCTGGCAGCGGGCACTGCCCGCCCGCGTCGCCACTGCGCGGCAGCGACTGCGCGCAGCCTCAGGCTGTACTTGACGAATTGGGGATTGGTGGGTAAAATAGGGGTAGGTGTTTTTTCTATTTTTTTGTCGGGAGGAATGTTTTTATGAAGCGACCCATCAATATCTGCTCCGGTCAGTTTGGTGACCTGCCGCTGGAGACGCTGTGCGAAAAGATGCACGCGCTGGGCTACGACGGCTTTGAAATCGCCACTCAGTCGCATGTGGACGTGTACCGCATCGTGTCCGACGAGAAGTATCGCGCCGACTTCCAGGCCACTCTCGCCCGCTATGACATGCAGATCGGCGCGCTGAGCGCGCATCTGGCCGGCCAGTGCGTCGGCGACAACTGGGATCCCCGTCTGGACAACTTCGCGCCCAACGCCATCTCCGGCCAGCCGGAGAAGATCCGTCAGTGGGCCGTCGACTTCATGAAGACCACCGCCCGGGCCGCGCAGCTGCTGGGCGTGAAGGTCGTCACCTGCTTCCTGGGCAGCCCCATCTGGGCCATGTGGTATTCCTTCCCCCAGACCACGCCGGCCATGGTGGACGAGGGCTTCCGCAGGATCCGGGAGCTGTGGACGCCCATCTTCGACGTGTACGACGAGTGCGGCGTGAAGCTGGCGCTGGAGGTGCATCCCACCGAGATCGCCTTCGACTACTGGAGCACCAAGCGCCTCATGGACGAGCTGGACCATCGCCCGACGCTGGGCGTCAACTTCGACCCCAGCCATCTGCTCTGGCAGGGCGTGAATCCCGCCGTCTTCCTGCGCGACTTCGCCGACCGCATCTACCACGTCCATCTCAAGGACGTGAAGGTCAATAAGGACGACCGCGCCGGCATCCTCGGCTCCCACATCGAGTTTGGCGACACCCGCCGCGGCTGGAACTTCGTCTCTCTGGGCCACGGCGACGTGGACTTCGACGCCATCATCCGCGAACTGAACCAGATGCACTACCACGGCCCGCTCTGCGTGGAATGGGAGGACTCGGGCATGGAGCGCATGTTCGGCGCGCAGGAGGCCTGCGAATTCGCCCACAAGATCAACTTCGAGCCCTCCGACGTGGCCTTCGACGCCGCGCTGAAGTCGGAATAAGCGCTGTAAAAAAGGGAACCGGTGCGATTTTTTCGTCGCATCGGTTCCCCTTTTCTGTCTGCGGACACGGCTGCCTACGTCCGAACATACCTGCCGTCCGTCCGCCCGGTCTCGTCCGAGAGCATCCGCTCCACGCGCATATGCAGATCGTATTTTTCCCGCAGCTCCATGATCCTGCGCATCATCTGCGTCTCATGGTGCGCGTCCAACGCCGCCTGATTTTCCCAGCGATCCACCAGCAAAACGGTTTCCTCGTCTTCCACAGAATAGAAATACTCGTACTGGAGGTTTCCCCTTTCCGCACGAATGGCCGCCACTGTGCCGCTGGACGTCATCTCCTCGGCGAACCTTTTCGCCGCGCCATTTTCGCCGCGATAGTAAATGTGTACCGTCAAGCTCATTGCGTCCGCTCCTTTCGCCGCTCCTCACAGGCTCTCGTTCAGGTTATAGCCGTGATCCTCGAACATCTGGCGACTGTAGGCGAACAGGATCACGTCGGGGTCGTATTCCTCCACGAAGCTCTCGGCGGTGCGATCCCAGCCGCGCATGTCCACCATGACCACCTTCTTCGCCAGCAGCGACAGGAAGCTGCCCACCGGCGCGGTGTAGGAATCGCGGAAGATGAGGATGGTCATGTCCTCGCAGTCTCCATGGTTTTCAATGACCTCCAGCTTCTCCACCAGTCCGTAGGCCGCGTAGGCGCGCAGGCTGATTCCGTCGGCCTCCGGCTCGAGCTTTTCGCGCTTGAGCACGGCCTCGCCGAAGCTGCCCGAGACCTCGGTGATCGACCAGTCCTTCTCAGTGGTGGTGCGGCTCAGGGAGGTTTCGTACTTGGGCGTGAAGACGACCACGTCGTCCAGTCCGGAGTTGGCCGCGCCCACCTGCTGGCCGTATTCGCCGAGGAACAGGTTTTCGTAGGTCTCCACGTTCATCTGATCCTCGTCCAGACGGCTGGAATCGAGGCTGGAGCCCGTCAGATCGTTGATCTGCCCGGCATAATACTGCGCCGCGCGCAGCGCCGCCCGGTTCGTCCAGTGCATGTCGGTTCTGTAGAAGGCCTCGTTGTCGGTCAGGCCGAAGGTTCCGAGGAACTCCCGGCTGTCCAGCGCGGGCGCGCCCGTCTGACGAATGATACCGAGCACCTCGTCGGCCAGCGCGTCGGAGGTGTCCAGCGGGCGATAGCCCTCGGGCAGCTGCACCGAGCCCTCATAGAACTGGGGATTGACATAGGCGAACAGGAACGGCGCGCGATCCTTCACCTGCTCATAGAAGTCCGCCGCCTCCTGCGCCTCGTCGGCCAGCGTCTCGCGCTGGGACAGGGCGTAGAGCTGACCGCCCGGGAGCTTCAGCAGCTGCCAGCTTCCGGCCACCACCTGCTCCTTGTTCAGCACGTACTGAAACGAAGCGTTGATGTGGCCCATCTGATCCTTCAGCGCCACGCTTTCGCCCAGCGCCGCCTGCAGCGACTGGATGCGCGCCCTGGTCATGGCGAAGAAGCTCGTGTCGTCGGGATTCTCCAGATAGCCGCGGCTCTTGCTGAAGCGCAGCGAATGGAGGACGTCGTCCCAGTGCGTGGCCAGACCGTAAACGCCCCCGGCGAAGATCGTGGGAATGAACAGCGCCGTCAGAACCGCGGCAATCACGCGCGTCAGCCGGCTGGGAGATTCTTTTTTCATGGCTTTGCTCCTTTGATTGGTTGGTTTCTCGGTCATGCCGCCTTTTTTCCGCTCTTCCTGCGCTCCATCACAATACAGACGGCCAGCGCGACCAGCGCGGCGGCGGAGACGCATGCGCCGAGGCGCAGGCCCGGCGTGCGGTAGGTCAGGCGCAGCTCGTGGTCGCCCGCGGGCACCGCCGCGGCGAGGAACGCTCCGGCCGAGGCCTGAAGGGGCGTTTCGCCGCCGTCCACCGTCAGCGTCCAGCCATCGGTATAGGGAATGGAGAACACCGTCACGGCGGGCTGGTCCAGCGAGATGCGGCCCGTGATTTCATTGGCTCCCAGCCGCACGTCGGTCAGGCCGCGGCTCTGAAGCGCGGCGATCTTCTCGTCGAAGTCCGCCATGGGCTGAGCGTAAGCGCGAATGGCCGACAGGCGATAGCGCCCGGCGTGGGCGAAGCGGATCTCCACCGTGGTGCGGGCGTTTTCGTCGTAGCCCACGTTGGCCAGCACGCTGTCGCGATTGGCGTTGAGCACGAAGCCCTCGGGGGACAGGCGGCACGCGCCCGTGGCCGCGCCGGAGGTCAGCCAGACGTAGTGGTCGGGCCGGATGGACACGTCGAGGATCTCCAATCCCTCCAGCTCCAGATACAGCTCGCAGTCCGCGGGCACGTCCAGCGTCAGCGTGATGGACGCGTCCTCGCCCACCTGAAGCTCGTCGGTCTCGCCGTTCCACTCGATGTTCTCGCCGGTCTGGCTCTGCACCGGGATTTCCGTCAGGCTCTGCCCGGGCCGCACGGCGGCGATTCCCTCGGGAATCTCACTAAGCGCCGCGCACTGCAGCAGCGCCCACTGCTTCTCCAGCGGCGAGAGGGCTTCGTATTCGTCCATGGTCATGGCTCCGGTCACGGCGTAGCCCAGCGGCAGCGCGTTTCGGTTTTCATACGCGCCGTTTTCGGTCTGCTCAAAGCCGTAGGGCGCGCTCAGGGGCATTTCCTCGTCGGAGACGTAGCGGCCCACCGACCACAGCGCCTCCAGCGCTGCGCGGCGATCCAGCCCGATGACCGAATTGAGATGCACCAGCCCGGAGTTGCGCACGTCGTCCATGAACCGGAACAGCGATTCGGGCAGCGTGCTGTTGTAGACCGACACGGTGGGAACCTCCATCGTCGCGCCCAGATTGGGCAGCTCGCCGTCGCCGCAGAGGGACACGTCCGTGCGGGCGAATTCCTCCGCCGCGGGAAGGCTTGCCAGCAGGGGATATTCCTCGTCGGCGTTGACCACGCCCGCGGGAAGCATCTCGCCGCGGCGCTCCTTCCAGAGCTGGCTGTAGGCCGTGGAGAGATTGACGAGCAGCACCGCCGTCAGCGCCGCGGCGCAGACCGCCCGGCTCCTGCGGGAACGCACGGCGCGATGAATCCACATCAGCGCCATCGTGCTCACCATCGCCGCCGCCGGGAAGACCGCGTTCCAGCGGCTGCCCGCCCAGCCCATTTTCGCGGCCAGCGCGCAGTAGACCGCCGTCGCCGCCGTCAGGCCGGTGAGCAGCCATGCCTCTTTTTTCGTCAGGTTCAGCGCCGCGTCCAGCCCGAAGCCCGCCAGCATGGCCGCCAGCAGCGCCTCGGCATAGACCCAGCGCTCGGCCTCGTAGCTGAAGCCGTTGAGCACCCAGCCCGTGGCCGGCAGCAGCACCATCAGCAGCCCCGCCAGCGTCATGACCCGCAGGCTCTTTCCGCCCCGGCCCCGCAGCAGCGCCGCCGCGCCGCCCAGCAGCCCCAGCGCCGGCATCATCACCACCGCGCCCGCGCTCCGGGAGGAGATCAGCGCCAGCGGCATCTTCAGATAGGTTCGAAGGGAATAATGCAGCCGCAGCCCGTCCAGCGACAGCGTGCCCGTGCGCTGACCGTGCAGAAAGCCCAGCGTGGCCGGCACGAAGATCACCGCCGACAGCGCGATTCCCAGCGCGTACCATCCGATGGCCCGCCCCGCCGTCGACGGCAGCGTGCGCATGGGATGCGCCTCGCCCCGGGTGAACTGGCGCAGAACCGCGTACAGCAGCAGCAGCACCGAGTTGATATAAAGGAAGTAAAACCCGCACAGCGCCGACAGGCACACCGCCAGCGACAGCAGCCAGGGCCTTCTGCGCTCAAACACGCGCTCCAGTCCCAGCAGCATCAGCGGAAAGTGGATGTAGGGATTGGAGAACATCTGATGGCGGATCAGCCCCGTGGAGAACAGCGTCAGGCTCATGGCATACACCACGCCCGCCAGCACGGACGACTTCCAGTCCAGCTTATACTGCCGCGCCAGCGCCATCGCCGCCAGCCCGGCCAGCCATCCGCGCAGCACCATCAGGGTCAGATATCCCGCCTCCGCGTCGGTGAAAACCGCCGCCACCAGCATCAGCAGCGGATCGCCGAAGCCGTAGTAGTTCAGGCTCGTCAGCACGTCGCCGCCATAGCCCAGCGCCAGATCGAAGCTCGCCGCCGGCGCGCCATGGGCGATGGCGCTCAGCGCCGAACGCACCCAGCGGCCGATATAGGCCATGAACGGCACATGCTGCATCCGCCCGTCCATCGCCCAGACGGGCGACCCGCCGCCGCGCAGCACGCACTGCCAGCAGGCGAGAAAAAACAGCGCGAACAGCGCCGTATACGCCGCGATTCCCCGCAGGCGGCCGCTCCGAGATTTCATAGACAAAGCACTCCTTCAAACGCACAGAATTCCATGGTATCATTGTACCCGACGGCCGTATGCTTGTCAACCGCAAGGCCTTCAGTTCGCAATACTTTCTTAACAATTTCGGTCTCTGGGAGATTAAATCTCTGTGCGTTTCATAGTTTTACTTAAATTACGTTGATATGTTCGGCTTTTCGCGCTATGCTTACTGATGTACTTTGGGCACGGCATTCTGCTTCAACTAGAAATGAGGGGACAATCATGAAGGCAGTTAACATCAAGCTCAGTCTCGCAGAGAATGTAAAGTCGTTTGTCAATATCGCCAACCGCTATCCCTACGACATCGACCTGCGCGTGGGCCGTCACGTGGTGGACGGAAAGTCGATTCTGGGCATCTTCAGCCTCGACCTCTCCAAGCCCATCACGCTGGAGGTCTACTCCGACCACTGCGAAGATCTGATGGAAGAGCTCAAGCCGTTCATCATCGGCTGAGCCCGGCAGAATTCCCAGACAAGAAGGAGCGGGACGCGTCCCGCTCCTTCTTGTTTTGTAAAGTTTTGAATTCCTATTGCATTTTGCGTCGAGGTATAGTATAATCATTCTTGCGTTGAGCGAAAGCCCGAACGTGCTGATGTAGCTCAGTCGGTAGAGCGCATCCTTGGTAAGGATGAGGTCACCAGTTCGAATCTGGTCATCAGCTCCACAAGAACCTGCAGAAATGTGGGTTCTTTTCTTTTATTTCGAACGGGAATGCAGGATTTGCACGCGCATTCCTGCATTTTTATGACCTCATTGTCTGTTTTTCCGGATTTTGTCACTCAAATTGTCACATGCGTCCGCAGGAAAAGCCTCAGAAGCCCCGTGGCACAAGGGTTTTCGTCTTTGACGGCTGTCACATGATCTGTCACACGTTTCCACTACATTCCGTATGCGTCGGCAATTACCGCTGCCGAGGTATGGCTGTCGCCGCGCCCCTTGACGTAATGCTTCAGCGTCATGGCCGACGTGGTATGCCCTGCCGCAGTCTGCGCCTGCTTGATGTCCTTCGTCTGATCGTAAATGTCCGTCAGAACCGTCGTTCGGAATCGAATCGGTGTAATGCTCTCTTCAAAGCCCGTGTCCTTCTGAATCCGTCTGCACATGCTTCGAACCTGCGTATAGCTCAGAGGCTTTTCGCCGCCTATTACAAAATGATCCACATCCCCAGACTTCAGTATTGCCGCCACGCTTGGAACAATCGCCAGACTTCTTCGGCTTGCGTCCGTCTTGGTTTCCTTCACTTCCGGCTGATTCCTGTCGGGATGCGTCACTGCACGCCGGATATGGAACAGTCCGTTTTCCAGATCAACGTCGCTCCACTTCAGCCCCAGCACCTCTTCCAGCCGCATCGGATGTGCCATCTGAATTGCCAGATACGTTCTGTCCATTTCATTTCGAACCATCGGAATCCGCTGTGCAAGGAAGCACATTTGTTCGCGCGCATACGGCTCCGTCTCGCCGCTTTGCTTTCCCGTCACCTTGAGGCGCTTGGATTTGGCGGGGTTTCTGCTGATAATGCCGTCCTCAACCGCGAAATCGAGCACCATGTTCAGCACGATTCGCGCCTTGTCCTTGGTCGTTTTTGCTCCGTCCATTTCATTAAACAACCGCTGAATATCGCCGACCTCGATGTCCTCGATGCACTTCTCCCCCAATATCGGGTAAATATGCCGACGCAGCTGCCGTTCATAGGTCAGCGCCGTCGTGGTCTCCACATTCGGCTTGGAATAGGTTTCAAACCAGCCGGACGCATATTCTTGGAAATTGTGCTTCTGCGCTGATGCCGCTTTCGCATTTCCGCTCATTGCATCGAACAAATTTTCTGCGTATTCCTGTTCGGTCAGTCCCGTTATCCATTGCTGTTTGCCATTGATTACTACTCTTCGGCGAATCCGTTCTCTCGCCATTTCTGCACCCTCCTCGGGCGCATGTCGTACCTCCATTATGCCGTTTTCAAGGTTCTGCACATAGGATACAGCAGACGAAGCGGAGCTGTCAAGCGCAGGCTTCCGGCTTTGCAGATAGACGGAGATCGGGTCTGCGCCCATGGACTGTGCCTGATGGATATAGCTGGCCTGAACGTGCTTTGGAAGCCGCCTGAACGATCTTTCGGCAGGGCTTTCAAGGCGTACATATGCTCTGGATATTTTTCTCGTGTACATTTTTTCCTCCTCGGTAAAATACCTCCCAGTTTTGTGGGGACCTTTATATAGAGTACCCACAATTCTGGAAGAAGATGAAATCACAAACAGCTCAACCAATTCGCAGAATTGGGAGAGCGTTTTTGCGCGAAAATTTTTCGTGCAAATCTTTTTTTGACGCTCGAAGAGCGGCATATAGCTTACGGCTGATTCATTTCGGGCGATTCCCAGATATGGAACGAATTACTGCGGTAGACGCGACCCGTCAATGAGATTTCGCCTTGCGTCCAATAGTCCTGTTCTATAAGCTCCTGAAGCGCTGGCGCTATTTCGTCGGGAGACAGGGTCGTATTCTTGGAAATCAGTGCTGGAGACAGTGTCCACACCCGGTTTGGATAGCGTGCGACGAGCAGCATATAGAGCATATAAGCGTTTGGGGAAAGCGATTTCATTGCTTGCGCATTGGATGCAAAATCAATGCCCATATTATGACGATGAACCTGAAACACGGGTTGATCTGCCGGAACGTCAATGCCGTAGTGCTGCCCACCATTGTGACCGTCAATCCATAATGTCTTTCGTCCCATATTACATCACCCCCTGTGCAGGATAGAGCACCCAGCATTGCCGCCTATTCTTTTTCTGTTTGCTGACGGTTACGCCGTCCTTCTGAAGCAGCTTGTAAATCGACAGCCATTTCAGCTTCCGCCCCTTTGCGTTGGTCAGGTTCATTATGGAGACAATTTTCTCGATGTCCTCGCGGAACAACCAG
>USDD01000105.1 GCA_900553265.1 uncultured Eubacteriales bacterium | reverse complement strand
GGGATTCCGCAGGAATCCTAGCAAAATCTGGAGGGGGTGGCAGCGGAGGGGGAGCTTGCTCCCCCTTTGCCCTACTCCGCCTGTCCCGCCAGATACAGCTCCTTGTAGAAGCCGTTCTGTTTCAGCAGCTCCTCGTGGCTGCCCTGCTCGATGACCCTGCCGTCGCGCATGACGAGGATCACGTCGGCGCTGCGGATGGTGGACAGGCGATGGGCGACGATGAAGCTGGTGCGGCCCTGCATCATCCGGGCGAAGGCCGACTGAATCTTCAGCTCGGTGCGCGTGTCGATGGACGACGTGGCCTCGTCGAGAATCAGCATCGGCGGCAGGCACAGCATCACGCGGGCGATGCACAGCAGCTGCTTCTGGCCCTGGGACAGCATGCCGCCGTCCTCGCCGATGACCGTGTCGTAGCCGTCGGGCAGGCGCAGGATGAACGAATGGGCGTGGGCGGCCTTCGCGGCCTCGACGATTTCGTCCTCGGACGCGTCGGGCCGGCCCATGGCGATGTTCTCGCGGATGGTGCCCGCCTTGAGCCACGTCTCCTGAAGCACCATGCCGTAGGACGAGCGCAGGCTCCGGCGGGTGATCTGACGCACGTCCTCGCCCTCCACCGAGACCGAGCCCGCGTCCACGTCGTAAAAGCGCATCAGCAGGTTGATCAGCGTGGTTTTGCCGCAGCCGGTGGGGCCGACGATGGCCACGCGCTGGCCGGGATGGACGGACAGGTTGAAGTTCTCGATGAGCTTCTTCTCCGGCACATAGGAGAAGCACACGTCCTTCAGCGCCACCGTTCCGCGCACATTTTCCAGCGTCACGGCGTCTTCCGGCTCGGGCGGCTGGGCGGGCGCGTCGATGAGCTCCAGCAGCCGCGCCGCGCAGGCGATGGCATTTTGAAGCTCCGTCACCACGCCGGAGATCTCGTTAAAGGGCTTGGTGTACTGGTTGGCGTAGCTCAGAAAGCAGGTCAGAGAGCCCACGGTCATGCCGCCGGACAGCACCGCCAGCGCGCCGGTCAGGCCCACGCCCGCGTAGACCACGGCGTTGACGAAGCGCGTGGCCGGATTGGTGATGGACGAAAAGAACGTGGCGCGCAGCGAGCATTTCTCGAGACGGCCGTTGATCTCGTCGAATTCCCGGAGGGATTTCTCCTCCCGGCCGTAGGTCTTGACCACCTTCGCGCCGCCGATGTGCTCGTCGATGTAGGCGGTCAGCTCGCCCCGGGTCTTGGACTGCAAAAGGAACATGTCGTGGGTGCGCCGGGCGATGAACCGCGCCACGAACAGCGACAGCGGCGTGATGACCACCACCACCGCGGCGATGGGCGCGCTCTTTGCGAACATGAAGCCCAGCGTGCCTAAGATGGTGGCCACGCCGGTGAACAGCTGAGTAAATCCCATCAGCAGTCCGTCGGCGAAGGCGTCCGCATCGGCGATGACGCGGCTGACGATCTCGCCGTGGGGATGGCTGTCCAGATAGGACAGCGGCAGCGACTCGATTTTTTTGAGGGCCTGCTCGCGCAGATCGCGCACCACCGAGAAGGTCACGCGGTTGTTGGCCTCGTTCATCAGCCACTGGATCAGGCTGGCCGCGCCGGCGCAGAGGAGAATCCGCGTCAGGATGGGCAGCATGGTCTCGAAATGCACGCCCGTGTCGGCGATCTGGTCGATGGCCTCGCCCGCCAGCACGGGAATCAGCAGCGTCAGCGCCACCGAGACGATGGCCAGCGCGAAGGACGCGAACACCGGGGCCTTGTAGCGCCCGATGGCGCTCAGCACCCGTCGAAGGGTGCCTGTGTTCTGCTTCTTCATGCGCTCGCCTCCCCGCCGTACTGCGATTCGTAGATTTCCCGGTAGACCGGGCAGCTCTCCAGCAGTTCCTCGTGGGTGCCGCTGCCAACCAGTTTTCCGTCGTCCATGACCAGAATGCGGTCGGCCTGACGGATGGACGCGGTGCGCTGGGACACGATGAACACCGTGGGCCGGCTGTCCATCTCGCGGATGGCCGCGCGCAGCCGCCGGTCGGTGGCCTGATCCAGCGCCGACGCGCTGTCGTCCAGCACCAGAATTTCCGGATTGCGCACCAGCGCCCGGGCGATGGTCAGGCGCTGGCGCTGTCCGCCGGACAGGTTGCGGCCGTTCTGCTCGATTTCCGCGTCCAGTCCGCCCTTGGCGGCGAGTACGTCGTCGGCCTGGGCGATGTGCGCGGCCTTCAGCAGCTCCTCGTCCGTGGCGTCCTCCCTGCCCCAGCGCAGGTTGTCGCGGATGGTGCCCTGGAAGAGCACGGCCCGCTGGAGCACGAAGCCCACGCGGGAACGCAGATCGGCCTCGTTCCACTGGCGCACGTCCAGTCCGTTGACCGAGACGCTGCCCGAGGTCGCGTCGTAGAAGCGGTCGATGAGTCCCACCACGCTGGTCTTGCCCGAGCCGGTGCCGCCGATGACGCCGATGGTCTCGCCCTTGAGCGCCGTGAAGCTCACGTCGGAGAGCGTCTCCGCGCCCGCGCCCCTGTAGCGCAGGGATACGTGGTCGAAGCGCACCGCCTCGTCACACTGGATGGCGGGCGCGGTGGTCTCGGGCGAGGTCATGTCGCTGGTGAGATTCAGCGCGTCCTCGATGCGCTTCCAGCTGGCCAGACCCTTGTTCATGGTCACGATGAGGTTTGCCAGCTTGATCAGCTCCACCAATATCTGGGACATGTAATTGTACAGCGCCACCACCTGACCGGCGGACAGCGCGCCGCTGTCCACGCGCACCGCGCCGGTGTAGATCAGCCACGCGATGGCGGCGTTGATGAGCAGGAACGTCGCCGGGTTCATCAGGCCGGAGACGCGGCCCGCCCGGCGCTGACGGCGGTTCAGCTCGCGGTTCTTGTCCACGAATTCGGCGTACTGCCGATCCTCGTTGCAGAACGCGCGGATGACGCGCGCGCCCTCCAGGTTCTCCCGCGTCGCGCCCAGCACGCGCTCCAGCGCCGCCTGCACGCCGCGCATCATGGGAATGTTCACCGCCATGATGCCGAACACCACCGCCGCCAGCGCCGCGATGGCGAACACGAAGATCAGCGCGCATTTCACGTCGATGGTGAAGGCCATGACCATCGCGCCGAACACCACGAAGGGCGAGCGCAGGAACAGGCGCAGCGTCATGTTCACGCCGGTCTGCGCCTGATTGACGTCGCTGGTCAGGCGGGTGATCATCGTGGAAACGCCCATCTCGTCCATGTTGGAGAAGGACAGGCTCTCCAGATGCTCGAACAGCGCGTGGCGCACGCCGGTGGCGAAGCCCGTGGCCGCCCTGGCCGAGAAGTACTGCGCCGTGATGGAGCTGACCAGACCCACCGCCGCCAGCGCCGCCAGCACCAGCGCCATGCGGAGGATGAACGGCCTGTCGTCCATGCCGATGCCGCGGTCGATGATGGCCGCCATCACCAGCGGCACCAGCAGCTCGAAGGACGCCTCCAGCATCTTGAACAGCGGCGCGAGCACGCACTCCCGGCGGTAGTTCTTCAGATACCGCATCAGACTCTTCATGCTTTTTCCTCCGTGTGTTTTTCGGGAACGAAGCCTTCGAAAATGGGCATCTCGCCCCGGCTCAGGCAGGAATCACAGGTCTTTTCGTCGCGAACCGTCCATGCCGCCAGCGGCGTGTGGAACAGCGAACGCTGCACCCGCGGCGCGGCGAAATGATCGCAGGACACCTCGTAGGCCACAAAGTCCGGCCGGGCGAGGAAGTTCAGCGCCAGCACCGACAGCAGCCACGCCGCGCCGCGCCCCAGCGTCGCCAGATAGCACGCCGCCGGACCCACCAGCTGGCCGCGGATCATCTCCGGCGCGTTCTTTCTGAACCATCGGAGGATCAGCGGATGGAAGGATTCGACGATATATTTGCCGGAGTAATTGCGCAGCATCTCCGCCGTGCCCGCGCAGAGGGCGGCGTTGCGCCGGCCGGCCTTCAGCTCCACCAGCAGCGGAACCCGGCCGTTTACGTGCGCGAGCACCTCGTCGAAGCCGGGAATCCGCCCGCCGTCGGGCAGCGGAATGTCCTTCAGCTCCGCCCAGTCCACCTCGTCCACCCGGCGGGGATCGCCGGTCATGCGCCTGAGGTCGTCGTCGTGGAATACCACGATTTTGCCGTCCTTCGTGAACTGCACGTCCAGCTCGATGCCGAACCCGGCGTCGGCGGCGCGCTCAAAGGCGGCGAGGGTGTTCTCCGCCGCGCCGCGCCCGTGCAGCCCGCGATGGGCGAAGGGCGTGCCGCGCCAGCCGTCGGCCCGGTTCCGGGACGGCGAAGGCGCGATCAGAAACAGAATCAGCAGCAGTATGCAGCAGAGAATCAGCAGAATCAGAGACATGTTTTTTCACCTTCGATTGGATAAAAATCAGTCCGCCGCGTCGAAGTGCTCCAGCACGCTCTTCGCCGCCTCCGGACGGCTGTCGCCGTGGCGGACGAACAGCATCGTAAAGAACGCCGCGCCGGTCATCGCTGCCGCGTAGGGGAACAGCGTGTGATACCCCACGTGCTCCAGCAGCCAGCCCGAGGCGATGGGAGTCACGATCTGCGCCGCCATGGAGAAGGTGTAGTAGTAGCCGGTGTACTTGCCCACGTCGCCGCTCTGGCTGATCTCCACCGCCATGGGATAGGAATTGACGTTGATGGCCGCCCAGGCAAAGCCGATGAGCACGAACAGCGCGTACACCAGCGGCGAGAAGGTCTGCACCGTGCCCGCCAGCGCGAAGCACGCCGTCAGCACGCACACGCCCAGCAGGATCATTTTCTTGCGCCCGACCTTCGACGACAGCATGCCCACGGGGATATAGGAAACCACCGCGCCCGCCGTGGCGATCATCAGGCAGCTGGCCGCGCCGGACAGATCGCCCCATTTTCGGGTGAAGTACTTGGAATAGGCCGTGGTCACGGCGTTGTAGCCCATGTACCACAGCGCCACCGAGCATAGAATCAGAATCAGGCTCGTCCTCAGCTCTCTGGGCAGTCTGCCGCCCGGGGCGGTTTCATCCTCCGGCTCCGGCGGCATCTCGGCGCGCAGCGCGCGCTCGTCCACGCGGCAGTACACCAGCAGCACCGACAGCGCCATCAGCGCCGCCACCGCCGTGAAGGCGGGAAGGTAGTTCACCCGCGCGCCCTCCGCCGCCGCGGGCAGAAGGCGAATGACCGCCAGCGCGAACACGCCGCCCAGCGCGCCCATCAGATTGATGATGGCGTTGGCCTTGGAGCGCAGGGGCTTGGGGGTCACGTCGGGCATCAGCGCCACCGCCGGCGAGCGATAGCTGCCCATGGCCAGAAGAAGAAGCAGCAGCACCGTGAAGAACGCCGGGAACCGTCCGGGCGCGTCCATGGCCGTCAGCACCAGCATCAGCGCCACCGCCGCGATGGTTCCGAACACGATAAACGGCATGCGCCGGCCCATCCGGGAATTGCATCGGTCGCTCAGCCGCCCGAACCAGGGCAGCAGGAACAGCGCCAGCACGTTGTCCAGCGCCATGATCTGACCCGCACGCGCGTCGCCGATGCGGAACGTGTCCCGCAGAATCAGCGGAATCACCGTGTCGTACAGCTGCCAGAACGCGCAGATGGACAGAAACGCAAATCCGATCAGGACGGTTCGCCGGTTGTTCAGCTTCATAAATCATTCTCCTTCGTCGTCGGCGCTTACCGCGCAGATGCTTCTATTATAACCCGCCGCGTGTTAAAAAGTAAATCGGCGGCATAAATATAACGGCCGCGGCTCGAAAAAAGCCGCGGCCGGGGAAAGAACGAAGGTTTCGTCAGCCGATCATCACGCCGTCGCGCTCCGCTTCGGCATAAAGTCGTTCGATCTCGGCGAAGTATTCCCGCAATCGCGCTGAACCGTTTTCTAAGATATACGCATACGGCTGTCCTTCGGGGAGTTCGTCCTCATCGGCGAATTGGTCGAGATACTCTTTTTCCAATTTCCGTGCTTCTGCTGCGATTTCTTTCGGCGGACTCGCCTGCCTGTAATGCGTCATTTCCTCTTCCTCCTTCCAACTCGAACGCGACACCCTGTTCGAATCAAAGAACCCTCTCTCACGTTCCCGTCTTCAGAAATCCCACGGGCAGGCCGTGCCACTGCAGCAGCGTCCAACCCCTTTCGCCGTCCAGCTTGGGCTTTTCGCCGGAGAGGACGCGCCGGGCCAGCGCCTCGTCCACGTCCATGGTTCGCCGGGGCAGCAATCCCGCCGCCTTGGCCAGCGCGTGCATGGGCTGAATGTGGCTGCGGCCCACGCGCATCAGGCACAGCCCGGGCTTGATGACCTTCACGCCGTCCAGCTCCGGCGCGCCCGCGGGCAGCAGATGGACGTAATCCGCCTGCCGGATCAGTCTTCCACAGCGCAGCGCCGGCGGCAGCTCGGCGATTTCGCCTTCCAATCGCTTGAGCAGCGGCTCCAGCGGTTCCTCAATTTTGCCGCGCCGGGCGGGCCGCTCCCTTTTCGCCGGCCTCAGCTCGCCGTCCTTGCGCAGACGCGCCACAAAGTGGCCGTCGCCCCGGACGCGATGGGGCCAGACGCGCAGCATGCCGCCCGAGGAGGGCCCGATTCCCGGCAGCGAAAATTCCTCCGGGAAAAATTCGGGATGGCGCGCAAGGAAGCCCTCGACGGAGCCCTCGTTTTCCAGCGCGTTGAACGTGCAGGTGGAGTAGACCAGCCGCCCGCCGGGGCGCACCATCCTCGCCGCTTCGTCGAGAATCTCCGCCTGCCGCCGCGCGCAGCCCTCCGGCGATCTGGGGCTCCATTCGTCCCGCGCCGCCGGCTCCCGGCGGAACATGCCCTCGCCCGAGCAGGGCGCGTCCACCAGCACGCCGTCGAAATGCTCCGGCCATCGCCGCGCCAGCGCGTCGGGATAGGCGCTGACCACCACGCCGCTGCCGATGCCCAGCCTTTTGACGTTCTCGGCCAGAATCTTCGCCCGGCTGGGAACGGGTTCGTTGGAGACCAGCGCGCCCGCGCCGCCCATGGCGAAGGCGATCTGGCTGGTCTTGCCGCCCGGCGCGGCGCAGAGATCCAGAATTTTCTCTCCCGGCTGCGCGTCCAGCACCGAGGCCGAGACCATGGCGCTGGCCTCCTGCAAGTAGAACGCGCCCAGATCGTGCCCCAGCGACCGCCCGGGCCGCGCGCCGGGCTTCAGATAGCGCCCGTCCGCCGCCCATGGCACCTCGCCGTCCACAAACTCCGCCGCGAAGGGCGACATGTCGCCCCGAAGGCGGTTCAGCCGCAGCGCCAGCGCCGGCGGCTCGTTCAGCGCGCGCAGAAACGCGTCCAGCTCGCCGCCCAGCAGCGGGCGCACCTCGTCGATAAATTCCTGTGGAAGCATGCTTCTCTCCTGCACTGTTTTGATGGAAGCATTATACCACTTTTCCGAACAATCCTCAAGAAGAGATTTTGTTTTGTCCAAGTTTCTTCCTATCTATATAAGACAATTTCCAGCGGAACGCTTCGCAGCCATGCGTCCAGCTTTGAAAGGGGATTGTTCGGTTTTATTCCCGTCGCCGCGTCCGTCACCGGCAGATAGCCGCACGCGCCGAGATCGCTCTGGCTCTCGTCCTCCAACAGAAGTTCAATGAATTCCATCGCCAGCGCCTCGCGCTCGTCGCCGCTGCGCACCGCGCCGCAGAAGAGCACCCGGTCGGTGAACGCCCGCGCGCCGGTGCACTGCGCCGCCCAGTCCGGCCCGCGCCCCGCGTCGCTCAGCCGCTGCAGCCGCGCAAGCTCCTCATAGGAAACGGGCAGCGCCGCGGCCTCTCCGTTTAAGAATCGCTCGAACGCGTCGGCGCCTGCGGCGAGGCTTTCCGGCAGCCGGCAGGGAACCGTCTCCATGGGCGGCTCCGTGGTCGGCGGCCCGTCCAGCCCCAGATCCAGCCCCGGCAGCGCGACGTCGCGCGCTTCCGCCGCCACGCCCGAGGCCAGCGCCGTCAGCGCGCGGCTGAAGCATCGCCCGGGCTCGTCCAACGGAAGCGCCATCGCCGCGCCGGTCATGTCCTCGGAAATCCCGTCGATCAGACTGCGATTGATCGCCCAGAGATAGCCGCTCACCGCGACGGGCGCGGCGCATCCATCGGCGATCTCGCGGAAATCCTCTCTCAAAGGAAGCTCCGTCGGCGCGGCCAGCCGCGAGCAATCCACCTGCGCCGTCGGGCCGAACACCGCCAGCTCCGGCGGCCGCGCGCCGTCGCCCGACAGGTCGTCCAGCGCGCCGGACACGGGCTGCACCTGCACGTACACGCCGCTGTGCCGCTTTTCGAACCGCGCGCCGCAGCGATTGAGCCATCCCACCGCCGCCGACGCGCTCTCGTCCACCCACACGCGCAGCACGCCGCTCCATCCGGCGTACTTTTCCTCGATCAGCGGCCGCGTGTCCACCGGCAGCCGCCGCCCCGCCCATAGCGCGCCGAAAATCGCCGCCGCCAGCAGCAGAACGCACGTCCAACGCTCCCATCGACGCATCTAAATCCCTCCAAACGCCCCATTTTATGGGCTTTTCGGCCCTCCAATCACTTTTTTTCAAAAAAAGTGAAAAAAGGGGTTGACAAGGCATGGAAAAGCTGGTATAATCCTCAATGTTGTCGCGAGAAACGACAGCGGCGATCCTTGAAAACGATACAGAGAGAAATCATTGTACAAGAGAA
>USDD01000104.1 GCA_900553265.1 uncultured Eubacteriales bacterium | reverse complement strand
CAGACCGGCGTGACCGCGGCCAGCGCCACGGCCATCACCATGGACGAGGTCATGGATCTGTTCTATTCCCTGCGCGCGCCCTATCGCCGGAATTCCGTGTTCATCATGAACGATTCTACCGTGAAGGCCCTGCGCAAGCTCAAGAACGGCAACGGCGACTATCTCTGGCAGCCCAGCGTGCGCGCGGGCCAGCCGGACACGCTGCTGAACCGTCCTGTGTACACCTCCACCTTCATGCCCGCCATCGCCGCCGGTGCCAAGAGCATTCTGTTCGGCGATCTGGGCTATTACTGGGTGGCGGATCGTCAGGGCCGCAGTTTCAAGCGGCTCAACGAGCTGTTCGCCGCCACGGGTCAGGTGGGATTCCTGTCCTCCGAGCGCGTGGACGGCAAGCTGATTCTGCCCGAGGCCGTGAAGGTACTGGCGCAGAAGGCCGCCTAAGGAGGAATGACCGATGATGAAGGCTGATCCGGTGCGGGACGAAACCCGCACCACTCACAATTATTTTGCCCACGGAGGCAATGAGCTGGTGATCGGCGGAAAGCTGACCTTCCTGCCCACGGCTACTGTGGAGGGCGGCGACAATCTGTTCGGCGGTGCAGGCATTACGCCCGCCGCCAATCTTCCCACCAGCGACGCCACTACGATTGCGGCGTTGAAAGATGACTTCAACGCGCTGCTTTCTGCGCTGAAGGCTGTCGGGCTGATGGAAGCGGATGGGCAGCAATGATCGTCTCCGTAGAGGAACTGAAGGCTCATCTGCGCATTCAGCAGGATGCGGAGGACGCGCTGCTGGAACGATTACTCCATCAGGCGCAGGCGACGGCCAACGATTTCTGTCGGACGGATTTTGACGCGGACGCGCCGGAACCCGTCCGACTGGCCGTGCTGCTCATGGCTTCCCATTTCTACGAATACCGGGACGCCTGCGACCGCTCGGCCTATCTGACCATGATGAACGCATTCCACGCGCTGCTGTATCCCTATCGCAAAATTGAAGATATGTTTTGATTCTTCGGCTGCTTCCTCGCCTTCGGCGGGCAGCAGCTACGCGACTGCGGAGCGGCTTTGCCGCTGTCCTCGCCGCTATTCGCGCCGATGGCGCTCACTCAGAGTCAGGAGGTGAACCCGATGAAAATCCCGCATCCCGGCGAACTGCGCCAGCTGGTGGAGATTGGCCGCACTGTTCATGAGATCAACGAAAACGGCTTTCCCGTAGAAACGGAGCAGGTGGTCTGTCAGGTATGGGCTAAGGCGGAAGATTGCGATTCTCGCTATTTCACCTCGGGCGACGTGGAAAACACCGAGCGCGGTATCTGGTTCACCATCCGTTGGCGCAGCGACGTGCAGCCCGGCATGTGGGTGCTGTGGAATGGCCAGAAGCAGATCATCGCAGAAATCTGCGAGTATGATTTCAAGCGCCGCTATCTGCGTCTGACCACCAAGGCCGTGAAGGGGGTGCGCTGATGAAGCGAGTGCAAGATGCGCTTTCTTCTCTGGGCATCCCTGTTTTCGCAGGCGTATGGAAGGCCACTGCGGATGGTGTAACTCCACCTCTTCAGTATCTGGTTTACACCACTCAGACCTATGAGGACGAGCACTGGGACGATGCAAACCGCCGTTACCGCGTTTACGTTTACCTGAACCTTTGGAGCACGGTCGATCCCACCGAGGCCATTTACCTCGTGCGGGCCGCCATGCGCAAAGCCGGCTTCGCCTTTTCTGACGAGGCCGTTTCCTATAACGACGATACCCGCCAGACGCTGGTCGCCTGGACGTGGGTGTGCTGGGAAGTGGACGAATGAACATGGAGCTGAACGGCGGCGTGGAGCTGCGAGAGGACATCGCCCGCATGGCCGACCTGCTGCGCACCTCCGGTGAGAACGGCTCCCGTGCCTGTAACTGGATTTTACAAAACGCGGCCCAGCCGGTGCTGGAGCAGATGCTGCACAACGCCTCCACCGATCCCAAGCGCCGCACGGGCACGCTGCTGCGGTCGATCAAAATCGGGCGCGTTGTGAAAAAGCGCTCCGGCGGCTATCGCGTCACCGTGGGCATTCACCGAAAGGATGGCGGCGCGGCGTATGGAAATCCGGTGGAATTCGGCCATGGCGGCCCGCATCCGGCTCCGCCGCATCCCTTCGTCCGCCCGGCGTTCGACGCGAAGGCCGACGAAGCCTATGAAAAAGTGAAAGAACAACTGAGACAGGCCCTCGACAGCCGAGGGCTTTTGTAA
Source organism: uncultured Eubacteriales bacterium (assembly GCA_900553265.1). Lineage (GTDB taxonomy): Bacteria > Bacillota > Clostridia > Christensenellales > Aristaeellaceae > Faecivicinus. The sequence goes on along the minus strand of USDD01000104.1, from coordinate 6,511 downwards.
TTTAGGAGGAAAAACTATGCCGAATACGCCCGCTGCCGCGCCCGCGGTATCGTCTACCGTGGGCCTTAAAAACATGGTGATCGCGCCGGTGACGGAGGATACCGAAACGTCCACCACCTACGGCGATCTGCAGAGAGTGGCCGGTGCCATCGAAGCCACCATCACCCCGGAGAATAACGATCCGGACATTCAGTATTTCGACGACGTGGAGGGCGATGTGCTCTATCCCGATCCGGAGCTGACCTTCAAGACCAAGCTGGCTGACCTGCCGCTGGTCGTGCAGGAGATGATCTTCTCCAACAAGATCGATGACAACGGCGTGCTGATCCGCACGGCCAACGATAAGCCCGGCTATTTCGCCGTGGGTTTTATGTCCGAGAAGGCCAACGGCACCTATCGCTATGTATGGCTGTTCAAGGTGCGCGCCAAGCCCGTCACCGAAACCTATGCCACCAAGGAGGGTACCAGCATCACCCGCCAGACCGGCGAGGTGGAATGGACGGCTATCAAGCGCACGTCCGACGGTCGCTATCAGGCGGTGGCCGATGAGGGAGAAAACGGCTTCACCGCCGAAAAAGCCGCCGCTTTCCTGAATACGGTCTACACCCCGGTGTTCACTACCAGCGAATAATGCACTGCGGCCCGTCGAGCGTTCGGCGGGCTGCTTCTTCTGCCGATAAAGGAGGCCGCTATGATTACCTGCACCCTGCGGGATAAGAAATATTCCATTGATTTTGTTTCGGGCCGCGCCCTGCGCGAACTGGAGCCCGCCGCCCAGATGTACGCCAAGGTGGTGCGCCTATCCGAGCTGGCCGCCAAGGGCCAGCACATTCCGGACGACGCGAAATTCACCATTTCCGAGGCCATGGATACCATGATTCGCTGGTTCTGCATTCTCTTTCAGAATCAGTTTACGCCGGACGACGTGCTGGACAATTACCCGGTTGACCGGCTGATGCACGATATTGCCTTGGCGCTCATGGCCGTGCAGGCCCAGACCACGGACGTGCTGTCCGATTTCCCTACGACGGCGGCGACGGAACCGGTACAGAAGCCGGAATCCTGACGCTGCCGGATTACATTTATTCCACCTACAATGCCCTCATGGAGTCCGGCTGGAAATTCGACGAGATCGACCGGATGGATATGCTGGGCTTTCTGCGCATCCGCGCGTGGAGTGCAAAGAGGGAAAGCAAAAAGAAAGAACCCCGGCGCGCCTTCATTGATGAAGTGTGGCCGGAGCTCAAATAACGGTTACTGTTCTCGTTTTAACTGGTCTATCGAGGCAAGCAATCGCTTCAAATTGCCTGGGCTGCTGCGCAGATACTGATCGTCCGCTTCAATCTCAAGGTCAGTTGCCTGCGCAAGTTCTGTTTCTGAGATACCAAGCCGATGCATTACATCTGCTTCGCTAAGCATATCCCCGTTGTTCTTTTCCAGACGATCCTGTGCAAGCAACAGCAAGCGATAGTTTTCCTCGATCTCTAAAAGTCGATAGTATTCCTCCGACGAGAGCAGAACGGCTATGGACGCGTTTTCATTGCAGACCACAAGTTGCCGTTCCTCTCTCAGCCTTTCAAAGATTTGCTCCGCCTGGGCACCGCTGAATTGAGAGAGCGATACCGTATGAGAAAAAGCTGATTTACTCATCGTTATTCTCGCTTTCGCTGGCAAGCAGCCGGAGAAATTCTGCCGGTTCATACACAGGAATGGACGCACCGGCGTAGTGCTTGGTGTTCCGCGTCACAATGCAGTCCATGCCGCTGCGCTTGGCCGTTTCGATCATGACCGCATCCTCAAAATCCGCGCATTCCGCCAGCAGCGCGAGGCGCACGTCTGCGCCGAAGCTGTCCAGCATTCCCACAAGATCGAGCAGGCGCTGCAGCAGGACGCGGCTTTGCTCGTTGCTATGCGTGGCCCGGTGCGAAAGGTAGAAAATGTCTGTGGCGGATTTCGCGGTGATATAACCGCTGAATTCCTGTATTGCCGCAGCGCGGAAAAGGCTCAGCGCATCCTGGGCGAACGGCTCGCGCTTTTGCAGGAAGTCAACGACTACGCAGGTATCCAGCAATGCTTTCATAGCGTTTCCAGCCGTTCCTCTCTCGCTTCCTCCAGCGTCACGGTATCGGGCACGCTGCCAAAAAGCGCGTCGACTGTGCTCAGCTTATCCTGGAATGGATTGGTGAGCTTGGAAACGACCTTCCCATTGCGCGTGATATAAATGTCCTCGGTCATGGAGAGCAGCAGGTACTTGCTCAGATTCTGCTTCAATTCCGTTGCAGTGATTGACATCATCAATCCCTCCCTTCGCTTATATTATACACGAATCGCACGATTTTATCAATAGAATCGTGCGATTTAATGTTTTCCAAAGGTGGTGAGCCCGCATGAGTGAAGTCCTACGCGACCTTGTTGTGTCGCTTTCGTTGGACGGAGATAATTTCTCCCGAAATCTCACGTCCATCAATAAACAGATTCAGGAAGCGGAAAGCGAATTTAAGCGGGCCGCCTCGGGCGTGGAGAATTTTGAGAAGTCCGTATCCGGCACCCAGAGCCAGCTTTCCAGCCTTCAGCAGAAAATGGCGCTTCAGCAGAAGGCCGTCAAGCAGTACGAAAAGGCGCTGGAAGCGGCGAACAAAAAGCTGGAGAACGCCTACACACGGCAGGGCAGGCTGACGGAATCGCTGGACGCGGCCCGGCAGAAAAATGCTGATCTCAGGCAGCAGGTGGCCGCGGCCACAAAGCAATACGAGCGCTTTTCCCGTGAGCTGGGCGAGTCGGATTCCGCGACGCTGGCCGCCAAGGCCAATCTGGACGCGCTTTCGCAGGAGTATGCCGATTCCTCCGCCGAGGTCAAAAAGCTGGAGGGCCAGCTGGCGGCCAATACGAAAAGCCTGCAGAACAACGCGGACGCGGTCACAAAGGCCCGCACCAATCTGAACAACGCGCAGGGCGCGCTTCGGCAGACCGAGCAGCAGATTCGCACGACCACTGAGCACCTTGCCCAGATGCAGTCCGCCTGGACGAAGGCGGGCGATACGCTGACGGCCTTCGGGAAGAAGTGCGCGTCCGTCAGCGCCTCCATGGAAAAGCTGGGCAAGGGCATGACGGCCACGATCACCACGCCCGTTCTGGCGCTGGGCACGGCGGCGATCAAGGCCTCTGTGGAATACGAGAGCGCCTTCGCCTCCGTGCGCAAAACCGTGGACGCGACGGAGACCGAATATGAGCAGCTTTCGGATGCGGTCAAAAAGATGAGCACCGAGGTGGCCACCGACGCCGCCGACATTGCCGAGGTCATGGCGAATGCCGGGCAGTTGGGCATCCAGAACGATTATCTGGTGGAATTCACGAGAACGATGATCGATTTGGGCAATTCCACGGATATTGCCGCGGACGAGGCCGCTACGGCCATCGCCCAGTTTGCCAACATCACGAAGATGTCTCAGGCGGATTTCGGGCGGTTCGGCTCCGCGCTGGTCGATCTGGGAAACAATTACGCCACCACCGAATCCGCCATCATGGACATGGCCACACGGCTGGCCGCTGCCGGTTCGCAGGTGGGCCTGACGCAGGCGCAGATTCTGGGCTTCGCGACGGCGCTGTCCTCCGTGGGGCTCGAGGCCCAGGCGGGCGGCACGGCGTTCAGCAAGGCCATGATCGAAATGCAGGTGGCCGTGGAAACCAACGGCAAGTCCCTGAAGGACTTCGCCAGGGTGGCCGGGCTGACCACCGAGGAATTCAAGGCCCTGTGGAACTCCGATCCGGCGGGTGCGATTGAGAAATTCATCGTGGGCCTGTCCCAGATGGACGAGCAGGGCGTTTCCTCCATCGTCACTTTGCAGGAGATGGGCTTTACCGAGGTGCGCCTGCGGGATACTCTGATGCGCGCCACCAACGCCACCGAGCTTTTCTCCGAGGCCCAGCAGACGGCCACGTCCGCATGGCAGGAGAATGTGGCCCTGTCCAGCGAGGCCGGCAAGCGCTACGCCACCACGGAGAGCAAGCTGAAAAATCTCAAGAATACCGCCGTGCTGGCGGCCCAGCGCATCGGCGACGACCTGAATCCCACAGTGCAAAGGTTGATCGACGGCGCGTCCGATCTGATCGAAAAATTCATGTCGCTGGACGAAAGCCAGCGTCTCATGATTATTAAATTCGCCGCCATTGCCGCTGCGGCTGGCCCGGCGATTCTGGTGTTCTCGAAGATCGTCAAGGGTGTGGGCACGGTGTCCACCGGTATCGGAAAATTCGCGCTGACTGTGGCCAAGGCTGGCGGCGGCTGGAAGGGCTTTCTTTCCGTGCTGAGCAAGTCTCCGGCGACGTGGATCGCCGTAGCGGCGGCTGTCATTGCGGCGACCGTTGCGCTGGCCGACTACGTTTCCGGTGCAAAGCAGGCCCGCGAGGCCCTGCAGGGCATGGAGGACACGGCCCGCCAGTGGAAGGATACCGCCGCTGACACGTTCTATAGCCAGTCCGAAGGCCTTTCCTTCTTCGGGCTGGATTCCGGCAGCTTTACCCGCGAGACGAAAAGAGCCCGCGAATGGCTGCAGGGCGTGCTGGCCGTCTGGTCGGACGGCAAAAAGGAAACCAACGAAATCGTCAAGGAGTGGACGGACTCCTTCAAGGAGCTGACCGCCTTCACCCGCAGCGAGCTGGAGGAAATGCGCGAAACCGCTCAGACGGCGGGCTATACCTCCGTGGCCGACCAGCTTTCCGGCGACATCGACAAGCTGGATGCCATGGACGCGGAGATCAGCCGCCTGCTGAAAAAGCGGCAGAACGGGTATTTCTCCGATAAGGACAAAATCCGTCTGCAGGAGCTGATCGACGCCCGCGAAGCCATTGAAGTCAAATACCATCTGTCCGCCGCCGATACGGACGGCTTTGAACAGATCGGCCAGAAACTGCAGGCGGAAATTGCCCGCGCGCAGGCTGCTGGTAAACCGGACGCAGACGTGACCGTCTATGAAAACGCCGTGAAAGCCGCCGCCGAGGGCATGGGCGCGATCAATACCCAGCTGACGGAGCAGTACGACAAGGAATTCGCCCTCATTCAGCTGATTTCCGATGAAACCGAGCGGCAGCAGGCGCTGGATCAGCTGAACGCCAAATACAACAGCGACCGTCTGGCCGTGGCCCAGCAGTACGCCCAGACGCTGGCCTCCGTCATTATGCCCGTGTGGCAGCAGGAGGACATTCAGGGCGCGGTGGCGGACATCGACACGCTGACGCAGAAGCTGCGGGAATACAGCGCCGCCGATGAAAACGAAAAGCCTGGCATCCTGGAGGATCTGAACGAGATCACCGCCGCCATGGACGAGGGCGCGGTGACGGAATACATCGCGCTGCTGATGCAGGTGCAATCCCTGCTGGACAGCGGCATGACGGAGACCGAGGTGCAGAGCCTGTTCCCGGAGCTGGATTTTTCCGGCGCAATGGATCAGATCGCGGCCATTCAGGCATTCCTCAGCGACCGAAAGAATCTGCTGCCCGGTTTGGAGAGCATGTTCTCCGAGGCCATCCCGGACGAGGTACTGAAAATCGCCACCGATCTGGACATGACCGGCGCGCAGGCGCGCTGGGCCGAATTCGCGCAGAATCCGGGTGCGATCACGACCGAAGCCATCATCAGCGGCTACGGCCAGCAGGAGGGGGTGGAGCCGCCCAAGCTGGAGACGGTTATCACGATTTCCGGCTATGACCTGACGGCCTATCGCCAATTTCTGACGGACAATCCCATTGAGGTCGAAGGCGTGCTGCGTCTGAGCGAGGTCTTCCAGAATCCGGAGGACGCGCTGAAGGCGGAAAACGTGACCTTCTGGCAGAACGGCGTGGAAATTCCCGCGTCGCTGGTGCCGAAGGAGCTGCTTACGCCCGACAAGGTGGCCGTGCTGGACGAGGACGGCACCATGCACATTCTCATCACGCCGAAAATCGAGGGCACCGCCGAATCCGTCTCCGCCGCCGGTGAAAAGCTGGACGCGAGTTTCGTCACGACTTCCGTCTTTGGCAAAACCAGCCAGCACGACTGGGGCGCGCTCAACAGTCTGCTGGGCGGCTCGCTGATCGACTGGATGCACTCGTTTACCGCGGAGCTGAAGGCCTTCGACAATTACAAGGGCAGCTGGGTCACGCTGTGGGGCCTATTGGATAACAACACCCTGAACGGCATCGACAAGCGGCTGAACGAGCAGTTTTCCGCCGACAACATCGCGGGCCTGCAGCCCTTCGTTTCCGAAATGGTCACGGCCATTCAGAACGGCGCGGAGGTCAGCGAAGAGGATCTGCAGAAGCTGCAGACCATTGTGGATTTCCTGTCCGCGCTGGAGCTGGCGGGTATCGGCGAAAACATCACCGCGGGCATCGGCGACGCCATGACGGCGGCGGGCTGGGACGCGGATGCCGAAAGCGTGGCGGGCAATCTGGAAGAGGCGCTCAATGCCGCTTTCGTCATTCATTCGCCCTCGCAGCGCGTCCGGCCCATTGGCGAAAACGTGGCCGCGGGCGT
>USDD01000103.1 GCA_900553265.1 uncultured Eubacteriales bacterium | reverse complement strand
CCTCTGGGGCGCGTGCGCAGAGGCGGAATTCGAGTTCAACGCCGACTTCTATCCGTCCGCGAAGCTCGAGCTGCTGGTGGACGTCCAGCTGGAGGGCCGCCATTCCTACGGCGTGGTCAAGGTGGTCGTGACCCGGAAGGGATAATAAAAAGGGCAGCGCCGCACAATTCGGCGGCGCGTCAGGCGCTGTCTTTTCCGCCGTCTGCATTTGCATCTGACGAAAAAACCATTCGCCTGTCGACCGCCTCATTTTTGCGCTGTTCCCTAAGAGACAAATCAGCCGCCGCACCGAAAAGGCGCGGCGGCTTTCGCATGTTCGACTCGACCGGAGTGACTCAGGCGCGGCCTGCCTTTTTGCTGACCACGTTGATCGGCGATCCTTCCACAAAGGCCCGCAGATTGTCCTCCGCGATATGCATCAGGCGCGTCCGGGCTTCCTTCGCCGCCCAGCTGATGTGGGGCGTAATCAGGCAGCGGGGCGCCTTCAGCAGCGGATTATCTCCGCGAATCGGCTCCACGGAAACCACGTCCAGGCCCGCCGCGAAGACCTTGCCGTCGGCCAGCGCCTGGGCGAGATCCTCTTCCACAATCAGCGGCCCGCGGCCGTTGTTCAGAATGATTACGCCGTCCTTCATTCTGGCGATGGTGTCGCGGCTGATGATGCCCTGGGTGGCGGGGGTCAGCGGACAGTGCAGCGTAATCACGTCCGACTGGGCGAGCAGCTCGTCCAGCGTCACGTATTGGCCGAGCTTGCGGCCCTCCTCCGTCTCCTGGCCGGCGTTATAGGCGAGAATGCGCATGCCCATGGCCGCGGCGATGCGCGCCGTGGCGCGTCCGATGCGGCCAAAGCCGATCACGCCCAGGGTCTTGCCCGTCAGTTCGATCTGCGGTGTGTCCCAGAAGCAGAAATCCGGGCAGTTTTCCCAGCGGCCCTCGTGTACGGCCTGACTGTGGTGCGCCACGCCGCGGCAGATTTCCATCAGCATCGCAATGGCAAACTGGGCCACCGCGTCCGTTCCATAGGAGGGAATGTTGCACACCGTCACGTCGTGGTCGTCCGCGGCGGCGACGTCGACGATGTTGTAGCCGGTGGCCAGCACGCCGACGAACCGCATCGACGGACAGCGCTCAAAGACCGTGCGGCGCAGGGGAGTCTTGTTGGTGTAGACGATTTCTGCGTCGCCGATGCGCCGCACGATCTCGTCGTCGTCGTTCAGAGGCGTGCGATCGTACACCGTCAGCTCGCCAAAGGCTTCCAGACCGCTCCAGCTCAGATCTCCGGGATTCTCCGTGTATCCATCCAAGATTACGATTTTCATAAATTGCATCTACCTCTCGTCGATTTCGAAAAGGTTATTCCGCCAGCGCCCAGGCGCGGTTCACAACGCGCTTCGTGCCGGCCAGTACCAGCTCTTCGTCCTCGTCCTTCCAGGGCTTTACCTCAAAGGACAGCACGTAGGGTGCGGCAGCGTTCAGGAAGCCCTCCTGCCTGAGCACCTGGAAGAAATCCACCAGCTCGGGCGTGTCGTTGGCGCTCTCGGGGAAGCCGAAGCGGGGATGCAGATCGCCGTAAGCCTCGCAGCCCGGATGCACCACGGCGTTGCCGATGTGGAAATGGGTGATGTACGGGCGCAGCGTCTGAATGACGAATTTGGAGGTCTCATAGGTGGTGGGGAAGTGGCTCAGATCCACCATGAGGCCGAAATTGCTGCAATAGCTGCGCACGTCGGCGGCAAAGCGGGCGGCCAGCGGCGCGGGGCCGATCAGCGCGGCCTTGTCCATGTCGTAGTCAAAGACCTCCATCTCCACGATCATGCCCTTCTTCGCCGCATGGGCGCAGACGGCGCGAGTGGTCTTCAGCAGCTGGGCGTAGTGCTCCGCCTTGTGTTCCTCAGTCCATTTTCCGGCCAGGAAGGCGATGCCGCGCGCGCCCAGATATTCCGCCTCGTCCACGGCGGAGATCAGCACCTGCTCCGCGCGCAGACGGCCGTCCTCGTCCAGATCGTTGGGGTTCAGACCGCTGCCCAGCAGCATGGGCTGCGCGCCAAAGCAGACCCGCATGTGTGCCTGCTCCAGCATCTCCTTTGCCCTCCGGCGCTCGTCGTCGTTCGCAAAATGGCTGATTTCGATGGCGTCAAAGAAATCGTCCGACGCGATGCGCTGAATTGCGTCCAATACGTTTTTTCGCGGAAAGCTCATCCACTGAATTGTGCCCATTTGGAAATACTTGTGAATTGATTCTACCATTCCCGTCTGCCTCCTGACAATTTTTAATGGATATGGTTGCATGCGCAGCGAATGCTGCGCGATTGCGCGATTTACCGGCGCCTTTGCGCCGCGAGCACCGTGCGGACGACGGATTCCGCCGTTCGCTCCAGCAGCTCCTCCGCCCGGGCGGACGATTCCTGCAGCGTGATGGGGCCGTCTGCGATGGCGTAGAGGCCGTCCACGCCGTGCTGATACAGCGCCTGCGCGTCCGCGCTCACGCCGCCGGAGAACACACAGACCGGAATGTCGCCCTGCCGCTTTGCCGTCTCCGCCACGCCCATGGGTACCTTGCCGAACAGCGTCTGACCGTCCGTTCGGCCCTCGCCCGTGATGACCAGATCGGCGTTTTGAACCTGTCCGGCGAAGTCCTGCAGCTCGAGTACCACGTCGATGCCCCGCCGGAATTGGGCGTTCATAAAGGCGTACAGCGCCGCGCCCAGACCGCCGGCGGCTCCGGCACCCGGGCGATTGGCCACGTCCGCGCCGAGCTGCGCGCGCAGCGTCTCGGCGTAGTGGAGAAGCGCCCGATCCAGCCGCTCCGCCATCTCTGGCGTTGCGCCCTTCTGCGGGCCATATACCCGCGAGGCCCCCTGCGGGCCGCACAGCACGTTCTGCACATCGCTGGCCACCGTTACGCGGCAGTCCGCCAGCCGGGGATCCATGCCCGAGACGTCCACGACGCACAGCCTTTCCAGCGCCGCGCCGCCAAAGGGAAGCTCTCTTCCCGCCGCGTCCCTGAGCGACACGCCCAGCGCCTGCGCCATGCCCGCGCCGCCGTCGTTTGTGGCGGAGCCGCCCAGACCGATGAGGAATTCCCGGCATCCCGCATCCAGCGCCGCGCGCACCAGCTCGCCGGTGCCGTAGGTGGTGGCGAGTTCGGGGCTGCGCGTCTCCGGCTTCGTCAGCGCCAGCCCGGAGGCGGCGCTCATCTCGATGATCGCGACGCCGTCGTTCAAAATGGCGAAGCCGCTCGGCACGCGATCGCCCATCGGTCCCGTCGCCTCGCAGGCCGTCCATTTGCCGCGCCCCGTATAGAGGAAGGCTTCGAGCATGCCGTCCCCGCCGTCCGAAACCGGCAGGTTTATCGCTTCGATCGTCGGATCCGCCCGCAGAATTCCCCGGCATACCGCCGCGCCCGCGACGGCCGCCGAGCAGCAGCCCTTGTAGGAATCCATGGCTACAACAATTTTCATCTTATCTCCCGCTCCACTGATTTCAATAAATAAAATGCGATTCCATATATCAGAGTATAGCATATTTCGCCCGGAATTGCAATATATTTTGTAGAAACAAACGCCGCCCGCGCGGCTGTTTTTGAAAGAAGTATCTTTTCACTCTGCCGTTTTTATGTTAATTATCAGAATTTTCCTGCAAATTGCGTGCAAATCGCGAATTTATATGCTATAATGTAAAATGATTTTCTAAATTGGGGAGGCAGCAACATTGGCACAGAAAATGTCCAAAACAAATCAATCCGTGGAAAAAACCATGCGCATCGTCGAGATTCTCGCGAGGGCCAATTCTCCGATGCGACTTTCGGATATCGCGCGCGATGCTGAGATGCCCGCCAGCACGACGCTTCGAATGGTCAACACCCTCGTCGAGTGCGGTTACGCCTACCAGGAGGAGAACGGTTCTCAGGGCTACGGACTGACCATGCGATTTTTCAAGATCGGACAGCAGGTCGCCAGCCATTTCAGCATTCGCGATCTGGCCCATCCCTATCTGGTCTCGCTGGCGCAGGAGGCGGGCGAGTCCTGCTGTCTCGCCATTCTGGACCACGACGAGGTTCGCTATCTCGACGTCGTGGAGAGCGCGAAGAACCACGTCATGATTCGCCAGCGCGTCGGCGGCTCCGCGCCGCTGCACTGTACCGGAAGCGGCAAGCTGTTCCTCTGCCAGTATCCGCCGGAGAAGCTGGCGGCCTTCGCCAGCAAGGGGCTGCGCCGCCTTACGCCGCATACCCTCACCAGCGCCGAGGAGCTGGAGTATGAGCTGCGGGTTACGCGCGAGCGCGGCTATGCCGTCGACAACGAGGAGTGCGAAATCGGCATGTCCTGCCTGGCCGAGCCCATTTACGACATCAATCACAAGATCATCGCGGCGATTTCCCTGTCCGGCCCGATCTCCCGCATGACCAACATGCGCATCGATCTGGAGCTGATTCCCAGCCTGCGCCGGGCCACCAAGCTGATTACGGAAAAGATCAACGGCTTTTCGGTGGAATAATCGCTTCTTATTTCTCCATATTTTTTCTGCGGCAATCGGAAAATCCGATTGCTGTTTTTTCTGCGCTTTACTCCAAAAAACATTGATTTTTAGAAAGAAGCATGATAGAATAATAGCAAATGAAACCTGATTTCATTATATAAAAAGGAGGATTCTCATGAAGATCAATTTGGTGGGCGAATGCTTTGAAATGACGGACAATACGCGCATTGCGGAGCTGCCGCAGGTTCCCGAGGCCAAGGGCTTTGACGAGGTGGTCTGCGCGGCGCTGGATCATCCGCTGGATCTGCAGCCTCTGGCGCAGTGGGATCTGCGCGGCAAGCGCGTGGCGATCATGGTGGACGACTGGGGACGCCCCACGCCCTGCGGCGATTTCCTGCCCAGCGTGCTCGATCGCCTGAACGCCGCCGGCGCGGCGGACGATCACATCACCATCGTCACCGCCAGCGGAATGCACGATCCCATGGACGACGAACGCATGATCGCCAAGGTCGGCCTCGAGGCCTTCCGGCGCGTGCGCTGCATCTCTCACGACGGCGGAAACGAATCCATGCTGGCCTTCTGCGGCGTCACGCCCATGGGCACGCCCGTCTGGGTCAACCGCTACGTCGCCGAGGCGGATTTCAAGATGGCCTTCGGCCGCATCTATCCCCACAGCACCTATGGCTATGAGGGCGGCTATAAGATGATCGTCCCGGGCGTCGCTTCCTTTGAGACGATCGTCCGCGACCATTCGCTGAACTATTCCAGCTTCTCCGACTACGGCATCGTCAAGGACAATCCCAGTCGCGGCGAGGCGGACGCGGTCGGCCGTCTGGTCGGCATCGACTTCCTCGTCAACTATGTCATGAACTGGAGCGCTCAGCCGGTCATCGCCTACGGCGGAACCGTGGAGCGCGTGTTCGCGGCCGGCGTGGGCTATGGCCAGCACCATGTATGGGCGGCGACCTCCGGCAAGCCCGCCGACATCACCATCACCTGCCACAAGGAGCTGGGCGACCTTTCGCTGTCCAACAATCCCAGCTATTACGTCGGTCTGGCCAAGACCGTCACCCGCCCCGGCGGAATCGTCATCTCCACCATGCAGTATCAGCCGCAGAAGTGCGAGCTGATTATGGGCATGGATCTGATGAACATGCCCATCGGCGAGGTCATTCGCCTGCACGAAAAGCGCGACTGGAATCTGACCCGCCGCCAGATTCAGCACGTGATAAAGTCCATCCGCGGCGTTTACTACTTCCGCAGGGAGTTCGAGCTTAGGCCGCAGCGGCTGTTCCTCGTCTCTCAGGACTATCCCCAGGCGCTTCTGGAGAAGTGGAACGCCCGCCAGTTCCCCACCGTCGAAGCCGCCTATCGCGCCGCGCTGGAGGAGCTGGGTCAGGACGCCTACACCTTCGTCATCAAGGATCCCGTTCATACGCTGCCCATCGTGGATTACGATTTCGACGAGGAATGAGGAGAGAGCCATGCCTCGCTATGCTGAAATCTGCAGCTGCGACGTGCTGGTCTGCGGCGCGACGCACGGGTGCGGACGTGGTGCTGCTGGAGCGCGCCGCGCTTTCCAGGGGCACTATCTGCGCCGTGCCGTGGATGCCCGTGAACCGGCTGTACACCGACGGCTGTCAGCGCTCGCGCATTCATCAGGAGTTCATTGACAATCTGCTGAAATTCGGCCCCGCATCCAGCCGCCCCGGCAAGGTCAACGTCATCGATGGAGATGGCATCCATCCCCATCCCGTCTACGCCGAGCTCGCCATCTACGATATGCTGGAGGCCGCTGGCGTGCGCTATCGCACCCACAGCCCGGTGTCCGACGCGATTGTTGACGGCAGCCGCGTGGTCGGCGCGGTGGTCTGCGAAAAGCGCGGCCCCGTCGCCTATCGTGCCAGAGTCTGCATCGATGCGACCGGCGACGGAGATCTCGCCTTTGCCGCCGGCTGCGCCTTCGAGCAGGGGAGGGAGGAGGACGGTCTGCATATGCCCATTACCCTCGGCTTTTCGCTGGGCGGCGTGGACTGCGACCGGTTCTTCGAATGGTACGGCGACGAAAAGCGCCCGGAATTTCTGAAAATGCTGGATGAAGCGGATAAAAACGGCCGGTATGTGGCCACATGGTACAGCCTGAACCGGGCTACCGTGCCCGGAATCGTCGGCGTGAACCATGGCGCGTGGCGCCGCCAGCCTCTGACCAGCGACGGCCTGAACGCCGCCGATCTCATTCAGATTCTCCGTGAAAACCGCGTTCCGGGCATGAAGAGCTGCTTTATCGATCAGCTGGGCGGCATTTTGGGCGTGCGCGACACGCGCCGCGTCATCAGAGAATACACGGTGACCTATGAGGATTCTCAGCAGGGCCTCGCGTTTTCGGACAGCGTCGCCCGTAAATACGGCCATATCGACGGCAATCAGCTGTTTGTCGGCGGCATGAAGTCGGGCTTTTCCTATCCCTATCGCGCCATGCTGCCCCGCGGCGTCGACGGCCTGCTGGTTGCCGGGCGCTGCGGCTCGGCGACCTTCCTGGGGCACTGCGCCGGCAAATCCATGGGCAATATGATGGAAATCGGTATCGCGGCGGGCACGGCCGCGGCCATGTGCGCGCAGCGCGGGGAAACGCCGCGCCAGCTGAACATCGACGACCTTCGCCATGCGCTGATTGAAGAGATGAAGGTTTCACTTTGACAACTTTTTGGTGATCTGCACAAATTCCCCATCTATACGGGTGGGGGAATTGTTTTTAACAGTGAAATTTAAATAGCTGTGGCGGAACGTAAAAGGAATCTGACGCGCCGATTCGCGCACCGGAAGGGTCGGCGCTGCGCAATCTCGGACAAGGTGGAGCGAAATTCAAGTTTTGCATGCATTTGCGCGGAGCTACTGCGCCTTTTGTAAATAATCGGGCGATATAATGCAAATTAATGTCGCGAATTATATTTGAGAATATGACTGATTGAATGAAAAATAACATCAAAAAATGGATATTTTGAAAATATCTATTGACGAAGCTCGGAATTCATGTTATAATACATAAAAATGAAAGATGATTTCACTGAACGGAATTGTGAATGGCGCCGGTAAACGATCCTGAGGAGCGCGGCGTTCGATAGAGAAATATTTACACAAGTGTGAGGAGACGGCGTATGATGGAACTGCGAAAAGAGAGCTTCTTTCAAAAAACGTGGCGGCTGATGTGCAAATACTGGCAGGTATATGTGCTGATGCTGCCGGGAATTCTGTTCTTTCTGGTCATCAAGGTATTCCCGGTCTGGGGACTCAGCATCGCGTTTGTCGATTTCAAGATCAAGAAGGGCATCCTTGGCAGCGCCTTTGTCGGCCTGAAGTGGTTTGACAAGTTCCTCAGCGGCCCCAGTTTTGGAAATATATTCCGAAATACGATGGCCATCAGCCTGATGGATCTGCTGATCGCGTTTCCGGTGCCGATTCTGCTCTCTCTGGGCTTTAATGAAATGCGCCACATGAAGTACAAGCGCGTGCTGCAATCCGTGGTTTACATGCCGCATTTCATGTCCTGGGTGGTCATCTCGGGCATTACATTCCTGCTGTTCAGCGCGGATATGGGCATCGTGAACAAGTTCATCCGCATGACCACGGGCAACACGGTCAATTTCCTGACCAATAAGAACGCCTACTGGTGGGTGCTGCTGTGTCAGTCCATCTGGAAGGAGGCCGGCTGGGGAACGATCATCTATCTGGCGGCGATCTCGCAGGTGGATACCAGTCTGTACGAGGCCGCGGTGATGGACGGCGCGAACCGCTTCCAGCGTGTGATCCATGTGACGCTTCCGTGCATCGCGCCGACGCTGATCGTCATGTTCATCATGAAGATTGGCCGCCTGATGAACATCTCCTTCGAACAGACGATGATGATGTTTAACGATATGGTCAGTCCCGTGGCGGATACGCTGGACTTCTACGCCTACCGCATCGGCATTCAGCAGGGCAACTACTCCATCGGCACGGCGGTGGGCCTGTTCAAGAGCGTGATCGGCCTTGTGCTGGTGCTGACCTCCAACTGGGCCATTAAGAAGAGCGGCAACGAAGGCATGTTCTGAGAAGAGGGATGAGATTATGACGAATCAAGCGGTAAAAAAGTATAAGAAGACCAAGAAAAGGTTCAGCCTGGCGGACGCTATCATCTATCTTCTGCTGACGCTGTTCGCGCTGCTGTGTCTGGCGCCCTTCCTTTACGTTATCAGCGTGTCGTTCACCGATCCGGCGGTGTATGTGCCCAATCAGTTCAGCCTGATTCCCAAGAAATTCTCGCTGAAGGTCTACGCCACGAT
>USDD01000102.1 GCA_900553265.1 uncultured Eubacteriales bacterium | reverse complement strand
TTTGCTTCGCCCCGAAGTCTGTCAGTCGTCGCCCCGCAGCTGGAAGTGCAGGTCGTCTTTGGTTTCCAGCGACAGCGGATAGTCGCCCAGATGCTTCATCTTGAAGCCGTTCTTCTTGTATTCCTCGTAGTCGAAGGCCTCCAGCTCGTCGATGGCCAGCTTGTGGAACTCGTAGAAGTTCTTCCACCATTCGTAGCCGCTGCCCAGCTCGGCGTTCAGATACGCGTCGGCGATGTCGCAGCCCATCTGGGGCGCGACGTAGAACGCGCCCATGGCCAGCACATTGACGCCGTTGCCGGTGATGGCGCGCAGCGCCGCGGGAACGGACTCCACCACGCCCGCGTGAACGTGGGGGCACTTGCTGGCCGCGATGTGGATGCCCATGCCGGTGCCGCAGAAGATCAGCGCGCGCTCAAACTCGCCTTCGGAGATCATCGCGCCCACGCGCAGGCCGATGCGATGGAACATGTTCTCCGTGTCCTCCACGCTGGGGTCGGTCACGCCCACGTCGGTGATCGTCCAGCCCTTGGCGCGCAGATGCGCGCACACGGCCTCCTTGAGCGGATAGCCGGCGAAGTCCGCGCCCACCAGCAGCTGCTTGTCCTTGATCGTCTTCATTCTGCATTGCTCCTTTTTCTTTTATTCCGCGCGGCGACAGCGCGGTTTTTTTCTTCAAGTTCATTATACACAATCCTCAGCGGAATTTCAACCGGTTTAACCGGGAGAATTTCGCCCATGCTCCGTGGAATCTGAGCATTTTGTCAATTGAATGAAAAAAATGACTCAAACCGAAGAGGATTTTCCCTGCCGCGCGTCGAATAAAATTTCCATACAGAAAACAACAGCGAGAGGAGCGGACGCCCATGCGCGCCATCAACGCCTCGGCCATGCGCCAGTACAACCGCAGAATGCTGCTCAACGAAATTCGCCGGCAGCCCGTCTCCCGGGCGGAGCTGGCGGAGCGCACCCATCTGACGCGCGCGTCGGTCACGCAGATCATCGAGGAGCTCATCGGCGAGGGCCTCGTGGTGGAGGGCGCGTCGGTGGAGCGCTCCCGGCTGGGCCGGCGCAGCACGCTGCTGAACATCAATCCGTCGGCGGGCGCGATTCTGGGCGTGAACCTCTCGCGCGGACAGTGCGACGTGGGCGCGGTGGATCTGCTCGGCACGGTGCTGCGGTATCGGGTGCTGCCCGTTCCGGGGCGCTCCGCCGACGATCTGCTGGACGAAATCGCCGAGCATCTCGCCGGGCTGCGCCGCGAGCTGACCGCAGAGGGCTTTCGCGTCTTCGCCGCAGGCTTCTGCGCTCCCGGCCCGCTGGAGCCGCGCACGGGCTTGATGCTCAATCCGCCCAACTTCAAGGCGTGGCACGGCGTGAACGTGGCGCAGGCGCTGCGGGACAGGCTCGATCTGCCCGTGTATCTGGAAAACGTGGCCAATGCCCACGCGCTGGCGGAGAAGTACTTCGGCGTGGCCGACGACGCGGAGAACTTCGTGCTCATCCGCGTGGACGAGGGCGTGGGCGCGGGACTGTTCGTCCGAGGCGGGCTCTATCGCGGCGCGCACAACTACGCCGCCGAGTTCGGCCATCTGTCCGTGGACATCAACGGCCCCATGTGCGTCTGCGGCAACCGCGGCTGTCTGGAGAAATACGTGTCCATTCCCGCGCTGCTGAAGGACACGCCCTATTCCTCCTGGCGCGAGCTGCGCGCCCATCGGGACGAGCCCTCCGCCCGGGCCGCCGAGGAGCAGCTGGTGCGCTACATGTCCCACGGCATCGTCAGCATCGTCAACGCCTTCGACGTGGAGAAGGTCGTTCTCGCCGGCGAGCTGGCCGAGCAGGCCGACGACCTGATCGACCGCATCAACGCCGAGATCGCCCGGCGAACCATCTTCGCGCTGGACGAAGCGCCGGTGGTGGCCGGAAGGCCCTTCCAGCCGGTGCAGATGGGCGCGATGCCCGCCTACACGCTGATCTGGAATCGGGACGAGGAGGCCGTGCTGCCGTGACGCCCAAGACCAATCTGCACACCCACACCAGCTTCACTGACGGCGCGGACACGGCCGAGACCATGGTTCGCGCGGCGCTGGAGCGGGGCTTCTTCTCGCTGGGCTTTTCCGACCACATGCCCGACAGCTGGTGGCGGATTCCGCCGGAGACCGTGGCGGAATATCGCGCCGAGGCGCTGCGGCTGAAGGAAAAGTACTTCGGGCAGATCGAGATCGCCGTGGGCGCGGAGCGGGACTTTTCCGTTCCCCTGCCCCACGACGGCTGGGACTACCTCATCGACTCGGTGCACGTTTTCCGCGTGGGCGGCGAGTCCTTCCCCGTGGATCACAGCCGGGAGGATCTGCTGCGCACGCTCACTGAGCGCTTCGGCGGCGACGGGCTGCGCATGGCCGCGGATTACTACGGCATGGTCTGCCGCTGCATCGAGGAGCGGGACGGCGAGATCGTCGGCCACCTGAACCTCATCGAGAAGTTCAACGACGACGGCCGATTCTTCGACGCGGAGGATCCCCGCTATCTTTCGCTGGCCATGGAGGCCGTCCGTCTGGCCGCGGAGAGGGACAGGATCGTCGAGATCAACACCGGCGCCATGTCCCGCGGCTATCGCGCCGAGCCCTATCCCAGCCGGGCGATGCTCACGGAGCTGCGCCGCCGGGGCGGCCGCATCGCCGTCACCAGCGACTGCCACCGCGCCGAGTGGATCGACTTCGGCTTCGACCGGGCCGTTCAGCTCGCCCGGGACTGCGGCTTTGACAGCCAGTGGGTCTGGAGGGACGGCGCGCTGCGGGAAGCGGCGCTGTGACGGGATTTCGCCAGCTGTCTGCGCAGAAACGCGCTGTCCATGATCAAAGAACGCTGAAAGGCCCGAACGAAAAATCGTTCGGGCCTTTCAGTATGGCGTCCCCGGCGCGATTCGAACGCGCGGCCTTTCGCTTAGGAGGCGAACGCTCTATCCGGCTGAGCTACGGAGACACGGTTTTCGCGCCTCTGCGGCGCTTCAACATTTCAATTATGCCACGCTTTTTCCGAGATGTCAAGGCTTTGGCGGCAAAATTGCGCGCCGCCGCAGAAAAGGCCCTCGCACCGCACCCGAGAGCGGGACGCGCTGCATGGATTTCCCGTCGGCGCCGCATGGATTTCTGCCGTCTGCGCCCTGTGAGTTTACTGCCGGCGTGCATTCCCCTCCTGCGCCGCGCGCTCTTCCCGCCCGGCGCGAACTTGGCCGTCTGCTTTTGCTCAGGAGGCGATTTTCCCGATCAGCAGCGCGATTCCGGCGATCGGCGGCGCGAGGAGCAGGTAGATCGCCGTGCCCATACCGCGCCTGACGAGGACTTCCCGCCAGGGCTTGACGTAGGGAACGCCCTCCATGCCCTCGACGCGCCAGATTCTGCTTTGGCCGACCCAGATGCGGTCGATGACGATTCCGTCGAACCAGTTCATGACCACGAGGAAGAGGCAGGTCTGAAGACAGGCCGTTCCGAAGTCCGAAACGCGGTTCCAAAGGGCCACAATCGCGAGCAGTGCCAGCAGCATGACAATGCAGAAGAAAGCCATGAAGCGCCTGCCCTTTTTCATTTCGGCTTCCCGGTTCGCAATTCCCCGCCGCTGCGCCTCGTCGAGATAGGCCTTCGGATAAAAGAACAGGCAGTTTCGCCCGCTGTCCTTCACGGCGCATTTCACCAGCAGGAAGAACAGCAGGCAGTACAGAGCGATCTGAAGCGCAGGCATTCGTCGATTCCTCCGATTTCCGCGATGGTTAGATGTATTTTACCACGCGCAGCTCCCGAAATCAACCTCATTTCGCCTTCACTTCTCCGGATTTTTGACGATGACGGTGGTGAAATAGCTCTTTCCCGGCGGCTCGGGTGCGACCAGCGGCGCGGCGAACTCGCCGTCCATGCCCAGATTGCGCACCACGTAGGCCTCCCTGCCCGCGAGGGCGGCGCGCATGTCGCTCAGGCTCCGGGCGCACTTCATCCAGACCGACGTTCCGCCGGGCAGCGCGCCGTCGCGCCATTCGCCCTCCACCGTGAGCGTCTCATCCTTTTCGCACAGCGGCACGCCCAGCTTCGCCGCGGCGGCGCACATGGCGGGCACGCCGGGCACGATTTCGCAGGGATGCTTCGGCGCCACGAGGCGATGGAGATAGCTGCTGCTGGCGAACACGCCGGGGTCGCCCAGCACGGGATAGACCATCGTGGGATAGCGTTCGAGCCACTGAAGCAGCTTCTCCGCCGCCGCGGCGTGAGCCGCGCGCCAGTCCTCGCGCCCGCCGCGCATGGGCATTTCGAGCTTCAGCACCGGCTTGCCCGCGATCCATTCGGCGGCGATCCTCTCCGCCGCGCCGGCGCTTCCGCCGTCGGGCAGCGCAATCGCATCCGCCTCGCGCATCAGCCGCGCGGCCTTCAGCGTCACCAGCTCCGGGTCGCCCGGGCCGACGCCGACGAAATACAGCATGGGTTCGTCCTCCTTTTACGGGTTCTGCATTGTGAACACATAGACCGGGTTCTGGGCGGTCATCAGCGAATAGCCGCCCACGCGCCGGGGCTTGGCCACGGAGATCTCGGCAATGTCCGAGACAGTAAAGCGCTTCGCCGCCCGGGTCAGCTGGGCGACGGTCTCCAGCGTAACGGCGTTGGCCACGATGCGCACATGGGGATTCTTCGCCAGCAGCGCGTCCAGAATCGCGTCCAGATTGCCCGCGGTGCCGCCGAGGAACGCGTGGGTGGGCGCGGGCAGATCGGCAAACGCCTCGGGCGCGAGGCCCTCCACCGTGGTCAGGTTCTCCAGACCGAATTTTTCGGCGTTATGCCGGGTGAGCGCCGCCGCGCCGGGCTTGCGCTCGACGGCGTAGACATGGCCCATCGGCGCAAGGCGCGCGCACTCCACGGACACCGAGCCGCTGCCCGAGCCCACGTCGTAGACCACCGCGCCGGGCGTGAGCGCCAGCTTGCCCAGCGACACGGCGCGCACCTCGGACTTGGTCATGGGCGTCTCGTCCCGGTCGAAGGCCTCGTCGGGCAGGCCGGGGGTGACGATCTCGTTTTTCCAGCCCGGATTTTCCACCAGCAGCACGCTCAGCGGGTCGAACGCGCCCTCGCGCAGCGCGCTGGCCGTTCCCGAGACGAGCTTTTCGTCGGGATAGCCCAGCCGCTGGCCGATGTGCACCGTCAGATCGCCCAGTCCCGCGCGGCACAGGCGATCCAGCGCGTCCTTCGCGCCGTCCCGGCCGCCCAGCAGCGCGAACACGGCCTCGTGGGCGCGCACCTCGGCGGCGAAATTGCAGTCGCGGCCGTGCAGGCTGACGGCGCGGACGTTCTCCCACGGCCTTCGCAGCTTTGCGCAGAGCGCCTGAAGGCTTCCGACGCCGGGCAGCACCTCGATCTGCACGCCGTCCAGCGCGGCGATGAGCTTCTTCGCGCCGCTGTAAAAGCCGGTGTCGCCGGAGAACAGCACGGCAAAGCGCTCCGCGTTCTCCTCGCGGATCCCCCGGGCGATGTCGTCCGGCGCGATGGCCGCGCGCACAATCTTGCCCGCGCAGTCCGCCGTCTCCAGCATCCGCTTCGCGCCGATGACGCACTGCGCTTCGCGCACCGCCCGCGCCGCCCCGCCGGTGAGGCTGTCCGCCCCGCCCATGCCGACGCCGGCCAGAACCACGCGCTTGGCGGAGAGGGGGATGGGGGATGCGGAATCAGCGTTCTCCGTGCTGCCGGAAATGGTCGGAGCGTCCGCGTATGCCCGATTTTCCTCTTCCGGCTTCAGCCGGAACCGCTCGGCGATTTCCCGGGCGGCTTCCTCGACGGTCAGGCCCGTCTCCCGGGTGGGACGGCCGATGACCACGGTCTTTACGCCGGCGCGGGCGGCGGCGCGCAGCTTGGCCGCGTAGCCGCCCGCGTCGCCGGTGTCCTTGGTGACCATCCACTCCGCGCGGGTAAAGCGCAGCATGGCGTAGTTCATCTCCTCGTCGAAGGGGCCCTGCGCCGCCAGAATCCGATCCGGCTTCAGGCCGCAGCGCTCGCAGACGTCCAGCGACGCGCGCATGGGCAGCACCCGGGCGTACAGCCGCTCGCGCAGCGCGGGATCGGCGCAGAACACGGGCAGCTCCTTGCTCCCGGTGGTCAGAAAGACGTTGCCCTCAGTCGTTTTGAGCAGCTCGGCGCAGGCGGCGGTGTCCGCCGCGCGCAGGCCGTCGCCGTCGGACGCGCCGGCGGGACGCAGCACGCGCAGATACGCCGTGCCCGTGCGCTCGCAGGCCCGGCGCAGGTTCTCCGTCACCAGATCGGCGTAGGGGTGCGTCGCGTCGGCCACGAGATCGAACCGCTCGTCGGCGAGGAAGCGCTCCATCGCCGCCTCGTCCATGCGCCCGGCGTGGACGCGCACGCCCTCCGCGGGAGCCATCAGCTCCGCGCCGTAATCCGTGGCCACGCTGACCACCAGCTCCGCGCCGCGCCCGGCCAGCCGCTCGGCCAGCCGCCGCCCGTCGGAGGTTCCTGCGAAAATTACGATCTTGCTCATGCCTGGTTTCCTCCCGACATCACCATTGCAGAGAGCGTGTACAATGAGTTCTTCTCCCTGCCCCTGTTTTTTACACTTCCCGATAGCCCCTCGGGGTGACCATTTTGCCGTCGATTTCCCGGGTGCGGTCGTTGCCGACTAAAACCGTGGTGAACATGTCCGCGCGGTAGTCGGCCAGCGCCGAAAGGGACATCAGCTCCGCTTCCTCGCCCTCGCGGCCGATGTTGCGCACCGCGCCGCAGAGGGTGTCCGGGCGCTTATGGCGCAGCAGGATCTCGCAGGCGCGGCGCAGATAGTCCGCGCGCCTGACGCTGGAGGGATTGTAGATGGCGATGCAGAAATCCGCCGAGGCCGCCGCGTCCAGCCGACGCTCGATGGTCTCCCAGGGCGTGAGCAGGTCGGACAGGCTGATGACCGCGAAATCGTGGGTCAGCGGCGCGCCCAGCACCGCGCCGCCGCTGAGCGCCGCGGTCACGCCGGGCACGACCTCGATGGTCAGCTCCATGCCCTGAGAAAGCTCGTAGATCAGCCCGGCCATGCCGTAGACCCCCGCGTCGCCGGAGGAGATCATGGCCACGTGTCTGCCCTCCATGGCCGCCGCGATGGCCATGCGGCAGCGCTCGGCCTCGCGCCGCATGGGCGTGACCAGCGTCTCCTTGTCTGGAAACAGCGGGCGAACCAGATCCACATACACGCCGTAGCCGGCGATCACATCCGCCTCCTGAAGCGCGCGCATGGCGCGAAGGGTCATCTGGTCGGCCGCGCCCGGGCCGATGCCCACCACCGTCAGCTTATTCAAAGGAAATCCTCCAATCCTGCATCGCGGCCGCCACGGTCACGCCGTCGCCGCGGGTTTTTCTGATGAATATCTTTGCGCCCGGCCCGGCGGAGACCGCCGCCGCGCGCTCGCAGACGTTGTCCACGCCCACGGTCTTTTTCACGAATTCCGACGGGGTGAACTCCCCCTCGGCGGCGCTGAGCTCCGCCGCGGAATAGAACCTTATCTCAATTCCCCTCGCCCGGCAGAAGGCGAGCAGGCCCGGCTCATGGGCCTTTACGTCGATGGACGCCGCGCGCACAATCGCGCCGGGAGCGAGGTTCAGCCCGTCCACCGCCGCGGCGATGGCCTCCGCGCCTGCGCCGCGCTTACAGCCGATTCCGAGATGGACGATCCGCGGGCTGAGCAGCGCCGTCACGGCGAAGGGATGCTTGCGGTAGCAGGAGATCGCCGCGCCCACGTCGCCCTCCGCACCGGGGAACACGCCGGCGGGCAGCGGGCCGTCCACGGGAAAATCGCCGGTCAGCGGAAGGTCGCGCCGGAGAATCTCGGCGGAGAAGCGCTTCGCCGCGTCCATGGACTCGATGCTCAGGCCCCTGCGCGCCGCCCATTCGTCGATGGAGAAGCGCTGATTCACGTCCGTGGCGGTGGTGACCACCGGCTCCGCGCCGATGCGCGCCGCGATCTGCCGCGTCAGCCGGTTGGCTCCGCCGATGTGCCCGGACAGCAGCGAAACGACGTGCCGCCCGCAGTCGTCCGCCACGATCACCGCCGGATCGGCGGTCTTGGCCGCCACATGGGGCGCGATGGCACGCACGGCGATGCCCGCCGCGCCCACGAAGATCAGCGCGTCGCATTCGCGGAAGCACTCCGCCGTCCGCGCGGCGAGGTCGCCCCTGGGCCGAATCCTCCGCGCGCCGGGAAAGAGCCCGGCGATGCGCTCCGCCAGCGCCGCCCCGCGATCGCTGAAGCAGAAGACGGCGGCGCGAAGAGGGGCGGAGGAATCGGAGGGGTGCGCGAGGAATGATCTGTCGGAGGAAACGGGGTTTGACGCGGCGGACGATGCGGAGGACGGCTCGGCGGGCGGCACAGCGCCCGGCTCGGCTGTCACTTCGGCAGACGGCGTTTCGCTCAACGCAGCCGCCGTCTTGGAGATCAGCCTGCCGCCCGATGCAGCCGCTTTGGCAGACGGCGCGATGCCCGATGCCGCCGCTGCTTTGGCAGTCGGCGCGCCGCTCAGCCCGGTTGCCGCTTCGGCAGACGGCGCGATGCCCAATGCCGCCGCTGCTTTGGCAGTCGGCGCGATGCCCGGCTCCGTTGCCGCTTCGGCGGTCGACGCGCCGCTCAGCCCTGCTCCTGCTTCGGCAGTCGGCTCTCCGCGCAGCGCAGCCGCCGCTTTGGCAGTCAGCGCGGTGCCCGATGCCGCCGCTGCTTTGGCAGTCGGCGCGGTGCCCGGCTCGGTTGCCACTTCGGCGGCTGGCTTGCTGCTCGACTTGACTGTCGCTTCGGCGGTCAATGCGCCGCTCGGCTCGGCTGTCGCT
>USDD01000101.1 GCA_900553265.1 uncultured Eubacteriales bacterium | reverse complement strand
ACATGAGGCTTATTGCGCTCAAACTTTGCCTTTGCCATTGGATATTCCTCCCTAACTTCAGGTCAAATTGGTTCGGCAGAGATTACTTTCTGCCGAGAATCTTGTCCGCAATGCTTGCGGGGACTTCTTCATAGTGAGCAAACTGCATGGTGTAGGTGCCGCGGCCCTGCGTCTTGGAGCGCAGGTCGGTGGCGTAGCCAAACATCTCGCTCAGCGGCACGATGCCGTCAATGGAGTGCATGCCCGCGTGGGCGTCCATGCCGGTCACGCGGCCGCGGCGGGACGAAATGTCGCCCATGACGTCGCCCATGTACTCGTCGGGCACGACGACCTCGACCTTCATCATCGGCTCGAGCAGCGCGCAGTTCGCCTTCAGCAGAGCCTCCTTGAAGGCCATGGAGCCGGCGATCTTGAACGCCATTTCGCTGGAGTCAACCTCGTGATAGGAGCCGTCGATCAGATCCACGCCGAAGTCCACAACCTCGTGGCCGCCGACGATGCCGCTCAGCGCAGCCTCGCGGATGCCCTGATCGATGGGCGCGATGAATTCCTTGGGAATCACGCCGCCGACGATCTTGTTGTTGAACTCATAGCCGGAGCCGGGCTCGCGGGGATAGATCTCAATCACACAGTGACCGAACTGGCCGTGACCGCCGGTCTGGCGGACATAGCGTCCCTCGGCCTTGGCGCGCTTGCGGATGCACTCCTTGTACGCAACCTGCGGCTTGCCGACGGTGGCCTCCACGCGGAACTCGCGCAGCAGGCGGTCGACGATAATCTCCAGATGCAGCTCGCCCATGCCGGCGATGATGGTCTGACCGGTGGTCTCGTCGGAATAGGTCTTGAAGGTGGGATCCTCCTCCGCCAGACGGATCAGCGCCAGGCTCATCTTGTCCTGACCGGCCTTGGTCTTGGGCTCGATGGCGACGCGGATGACCGGCTCCGGGAACTCCATCGACTCAAGGACGATGGGGTTGTTCTCGTCGCAGATCGTGTTGCCGGTGGTGGTCTCCTTCAGACCGACAGCGGACGCGATGTCGCCCGCGCGGATCTCGTCGATCTCCTCGCGATGGTTGGCGTGCATTCTCAGAATGCGGCCGACGCGCTCGCGCTTGCTCTTGTTGGAATTGTAGACATAGCTGCCGGAGGACAGTGTGCCGGAATAGACGCGGAAGAACGCCAGCTTGCCCACGTAGGGGTCGGCCATGATCTTGAAGACCAGTGCCGAGAAGGGCTCGTTGTCGTCGGCCCTGCGCTCGAGCTCCTCGTCGGTGCCGGGCTTGGTGCCCTTGACCGGCGGGATGTCCAGCGGGGAGGGCAGATAATCGACGATCGCGTCCAGCAGGGGCTGCACGCCCTTGTTGCGATAGGACGTTCCGCACAGCACGGGGGTCATTTTGTTGTCGATGGTGGCCTTGCGGATGCCGTAGCGGATCTCGTCGATGGTCAGCTCGCCCTCGTCGAGATACTTCATCATCAGCTCGTCGTCAGCCTCGGCTGCGGCTTCCACCATGCGGCCGCGGTATTCCTCGGCCATCTCCACCAGATCGGCGGGGATCTCCGTCTCGTCCATGACCGTGCCCAGCTCATCGGCGTAGATCTCAGCCTTCATCTTGACCAGATCCACCAGACCCACAAAGCCCGCTTCCGCGCCGATGGGCAGCTGAATCGGAACGGCGTTGGTCTGCAGACGCTCGCGCATCATGTCCACCACGCGGAAGAAATCCGCGCCGGTGATGTCCATCTTGTTGACATACGCCATGCGGGGGACGTGATACTTGCTGGCCTGACGCCAGACGGTTTCGGACTGGGGCTCAACGCCGCCCTTGGCGCAGAACACGCACACGGCGCCGTCCAGAACGCGCAGCGAACGCTCGACCTCCACGGTAAAGTCAACGTGGCCGGGAGTGTCGATCAGATTGATCTGATGACCGCGCCATTCACAGGTCGTCGCCGCAGAGGTGATGGTAATTCCGCGCTCCTGCTCCTGCTCCATCCAGTCCATCGTGGCCATGCCCTCGTGCACCTCGCCGATGCGATGGGTGCGGCCCGTATAGTAGAGGATACGTTCGGATGTCGTGGTTTTTCCGGCATCAATGTGCGCCATGATGCCGATGTTGCGAACATGATCCAGCGAATGAGTTCTCGCCACAGTTGATTTCCTACTTTCTCTAGAATGTGTGAAAACTGCCGAAAGGCGGTTTTCAATTTGGGCAAAACGCACAAATCGATGCGCAGTTTCCCCAAAGAAGTTTTTTTATGTCACTTCAGCACGCCGAAGCGTGCTGAAGCAAAGGTTGCCTATGCAGCACAGGAAAGTATCCCTTCCCGCGCGTTCGGACTACCAGCGATAGTGCGCAAACGCCTTGTTGGCCTCGGCGGACTTGTGCATATCCTCGCGGCGCTTGACGGCGTTACCGGCGTTGTTCGCGGCGTCGAGAATCTCACCAGCCAGACGATCCGCCATGCTGCGCTCACCGCGCTTGCGGGCGAACGTCACCAGCCAGCGCAGGGCCAGCGTCTGACGGCGCTCCGGGCGAATCTCGATCGGGACCTGATAGGTCGCGCCGCCGACGCGGCGAGCCTTGACTTCGAGGGAAGGCATGATGTTGGCAATCGCCTGATTGAAGACCTCGATGGCTTCCTTGCCGGTCTTCTGGGCGACGGTGTTGAAGGCGTCATAGCAGACTGCCTGAGCAACGCCGCGCTTGCCGTCATACATCACCTGATTGATCAGCTTGGTCACGATGACCGTTCCGTATACCGGATCCGGAAGCACTTCGCGCTTCGGAATAAATCCACGTCTGGGCATAAAAGTCCCTCCTGATGCAATTGCAAATTTCGGACGTTAAAGTGAACGAGAAACAGGTAAAAGCTTCCAGGGAAGTTGGCGCTTCCGAGGTTGCCCGTTCAAACTGCCCGCGAGCCGTATTCCCACGTTCCAAATGGACACAGGCTCCCGGTTGGTTCTCCCGTTTTCACCAAAGAGACGAAAGATCGCCTCAATTACTTCTTCGGACGCTTTGCGCCGTAGAGGGAGCGGCCCTGCATACGCTTGGCAACGCCAGCGGCGTCCAGAGCGCCGCGAATGATGTGGTAACGCACGCCAGGCAGATCGCGGACCTTGCCGCCGCGGATCAGCACAACCGAGTGCTCCTGCAGGTTGTGGCCGATGCCGGGAATGTAGCAAGTACCTTCGATCGAGTTCGTCAGACGAACACGGGCGATTTTACGCAATGCGGAATTCGGCTTCTTGGGGGTCTGCGTCTTAACGGACAGGCAGACGCCGCGCTTCTGCGGACAGGACTGCAGAATCGGGGAATTCGACTTGCTGGTTACCTTTTCTCTACCCTTGCGGATCAACTGATTGATCGTCGGCATTGAAGAAAAGCACCTCCTGAACTATTATGGGTGTAATTGAGCCTCTATATACACTTCCGCAACCCTGGAAGAGCTAGAGCGATGGAGGTTCGGCGGTCTGATCGCCGAACGGGAACGGGTTTACCGGCGAATGCCGGCCGAGGCGGTCTTGACGTCCACACCGCAGGCCTCGCCCAGCTGCTTCATCGAATCCACCTCGACGATGCGAACCCCTGCCTGATTGCAGGCGTCCTTCACCTGGCGGACGATGAACAGGTCGGCGTCCTGCGCGAGATAGACCTCGGAGATTTCTCCGGCCAGAACCGCGCGAACGAGTCTGCGCGTTCCGACAACCTTATCGCTGTTTCTGAGCTTTTCAAGCATTTCCGCGCACACTCCTTTCAGACATACCCGAACCATTAAATCATATCACCCGTCCCGTCAAATGTCAAGCATAATTCCGGGAGATAACGCGACTCTATCCAAGATTTAACGTCTGCCGAGAATCTTCATTATTAATATGGCAATGCTTGCACTGTGCCTCCTTCGTGTGCTACAATCCTCGTGTCGGTTGCGAAACAGAGATGGTTCGCAGCCCGGCTGTCATCTTCGGATGTGGATTGAAATATTTTCTTTGTGAATGTTAATGCTGAAGCGAGAATGTCTGATACACAGACTTCTCGCAACTGGGCATGCGTGCTTTGATTGGATTATTGTTGTTTTATTTTGTTTTTAAATGTAGTCATTCATTTTATTTGTTATTGTAAATAAGTTAAATTTTAGTTATATCGGCTCTTTTTCTTGCAAAACGTCACAATTCGAGTTAAAATGATTATGTTAAATTTAATTATTCAAAAAAGGAGGAATCCAATGAAGAAAGTCTTATGTGTGATGCTCTGCATCTTTCTCACGCTCAGCCTGAGTGCCTGCGGCGGAAGCACCCGCGGTGCGATGACGCTCCGCGTCCCTTGTGAAATCTATTCTCTACCCGACATCGAATCGGCCATCAACGTGATCAAAGCCGAATTCCGCACCTTCTGGAGCGGCTGCACGCTCATCGAGATTTCCTACGCGGGCGACGAAAAAAGCATCGCCGCTCAGGACATGGCCGCTCAGTATGGCGCGGATGAGGTCATCGTTCTCACCTCCTCCTTCCGCGTCGATTCCTCCGGCGGCGACGGCTCTCTGGAGCCCAACAGCGCCTGTGACAACTGGACATGGACGCTGGTTCGGACGAAAGGCGGAAACTGGCGAAAAGTTGCTGAGGGATATGGTTAATCCGCAGAACGCCGCTGCGCATTTTGCATCCATACTTCATTTCGAAACAATCCCCCAAGGAGTAACCAAACATGAATTCCAAATCAAAAGCCGTCGTTTTGTACGTGCACGGCAAGGGCGGCAGCGCCGCCGAGGCGGAGCATTACCGCCCGCTGTTCCCCGAAGCCGATGTGGTCGGATCCGACTACCATTCAGAAAATCCATGGAGCGCAAAGGCAGAGTTTTCCGAGAAAATCGCGGCGCTGCAGGCGAATTACGATGAGATTTCTTTGATCGCCGTGAGCATAGGCGCGTATTTCTCCATGAGTGCGGACATTTCAGATTCCATCCTGAGAGCCTGGCTGATCTCCCCCATCGTGGATATGGAGCGGCTGATTCTGAGCATGCTCTCCTGGGCGGGCGAGACGGAGGAGGCGCTGCAGGCACGGAAGACCATCCCCACTACGTTCGGTGAGGATCTCTCCTGGGAGTATCTTCAGTACGTGCGGTCGCATCCGATCCAGTGGCGCGCGCCGACGGAAATCCTCTATGGCAGCGCCGACTCCCTCCAGTCCATCGAAACCATCCGCGCCTTTGCCCGACGCTTCCGCGCAGGCGTCACGGTCATGGAGGGCGGCGAGCACTGGTTCCACACCGCCGAACAGATGAAGTTTCTGGACGACTGGATTCGCCGCCGAGCATCAAAATAAACAGTCGGAAGCCGCTGACTTCTGGCTGTTTATGCTTATCCAAAGCATTTTGCGCTCATTCCCGGGTTCACGGAAAACGCCTCCTGCCGCAGGAACACCCACGCCGCCCAGCCCGTCGCCGCCTGAGCGAGGCCGAACACGAAGAAGCTCGTGGACATGAAGTTCGGCGGGAACATGTAAAACTGAATGCAGATCCACAGCATCAGCGTCACGCCGAATACGCCGCCCAGCACTACGCCCGCCCGCTTCTTCGCCAGCAGCAGTCCCGCCGCCGTCAGATTGGTCAGGCCGTTCACAATCAGCAGCGCCCATCCGGAGAAGGTGAAATCCTGAAACACGACCTCGGCGAAGGGCAGCGCCTGAAAGTACGGCAGCATCGCGCCCATGCCCATCGCCCTTCCGCTGGGATCGATCAGCATCATCGCCGCGCCGCCCACCGCGCCGATTCCGATAAACAGCGTCCAGAAAATCAGCGCGCGACGCGCCCTCTGAAATCTCGTTTTTTCCATATTCTCTCTCCTTAAAACCGCTTCACTGCGAAACCGTAAACAGCGCGTAGAAATATCCCTTCTTCGCCATCAGCTCGTCAAAGCTCCCCGTCTCGACGAGCTCGCCGTTCTTCAGCACCAGAATGTCGTCGCAGCGCCGCAGCATGGATTCCTCCAGCGCGTGCGTCACGAGGATGCGCGTCATGCCGTGGAGATCGAGGAGGTCGCCGGCGACCTGATGGGCGGGCTGCGCGTCCAGCGCCGAGGTGGCCTCGTCCGCCAGCAGCACCGCGGACTTCTTCAGCAGGCTCCGGGCGATGGCCACACGCTGCTTTTCGCCGCCGGAGAGCCCGCTGCCGTTCTCGCCGCAGCGATATTCCTCGCCGCGCCGCCGGGTCAGCTCGCTGAGATGCGCGCGGCGGATGGCCCGCTCCATTTCCTCCTCGGGAAATTCACGGAACATGGAGACGTTTTCCCGGATGGAGGCGTTGAACACGAACACGTTCTGCTGAATCACCGACATGAGCGCGTACAGCGATTTCGGCGCGATTTCCCGCAGCTCCGTGTCGTCCAGCAGGATCCTTCCGCGATAGTCCGCGCTGCCCGCCATCAGCAGATGCAGCAGCGTGGATTTCCCGCTGCCGCTGCCGCCCACGACGGCGTAGGCTCCGCCCGCCCGAAGCTCGGCGGAGATTCCGCGCAGCACGTCCTTCCCCGGCTCGTAGCCAAAGGACACGTTTTCCAGCCGGATGCCATGCTCCAGCGTCTTCAGCTCCGCGCCGCCCTCGGCGGTGGGATTGCGCTCCAGCGCCTGCGCCAGCCTGTCGATCAGCCCCAGCGCGGCCCTGCGCCCCGCCAGCAGCGACGGCAGCTGCGCCACGGGCCGAATCAGAAAGTTCATCAGATTGACGAACATGATGACCGCGCCCGCCGTGAGCGCGCCGCCCCGCAGCGCCAGATACGCGCCCACCAGAAACACGCCCAGCTGCGCCGTCACACCGGCGACGGCGCCGATCATGCCCACCAGAATCTTCAGCCGCCGACGGCTGAACTTTTCGCCCTCCAGCGCGCGATTATTCTCGGCGAACAGCTTGAAAATCTCCTTCTCCGCCCGGAAAGTCTTGACCACGGTGAACCCGGCGAGACAGTCGGTCAGTGCGGCGGTAAAGTCGCGGTTGCGGTCGGCGACGCGCTGCTCTGCGGCCTGCAGCCGCTTGCCTGTCAGCAGCGACGCAATCAGCGGCAGCACCGTCAGTCCCGCGGCGACAGCCGTCAGCAGCGGCGAAAACCAGAGCATCATGGCCAGCGCGCCGAAGAAGGTGACGGCCTGGGTAACGAGATCCAGCTGCTGGGCCAGATAATCCGCCTCGACGCTCCCCGTGTCGTTGGTCAGCGCGGACAGATAGGTCGCCGTGCGCTCGTCCTGAAAGGCGGAAATGCTCTTCTCGGTGAGCTTCTGGAAGGCGAAATCCTTGTACTGCTGCATGGCGCGCCGGATAAAGCGCGGCTCGGTGACGTATTGCAGCAGAAACAGCGCCGCGCACAGCAGGATGTAGCCGCCGGTGAGCTTCGCCAGCGTGGGCAGCGGAAGCGCGCCCGGCACGCCCGAGGCCGCGTCGATGAGCTGCTGCATGATCCACGAGACGATCAGATTCAGCGTTCCGCCCGCCAGCGCGGCTCCGACCGCCAGCGCGAAGATCAGCCGGTTGCCGCGATAGAGCTGCGCCCTCAGCTTCCGGTTCATCGGTTTATTCTTCATCAAGCCCTCTCCATATCTCGCAAAGCTCGTCGCTCTCCATGTTTCCCACGGCCTTTTCCACGGTCTGCGCGCAGGTCGCGCCCAGATTGTCGTAGACCCCCGCCCGCTCGTCGTCCAGCACGAAGCGCAGCGCTCCGGCGCGGGGATCGGGCGCGGCGTCGTAGCTCGCCGCCGTCGCCTTCGCCATGGACAGCTCCCGCCGGGCCGCCTCCGCGTCGCCGGTCTGCAGATGGGCATAGGCCAGGCACACCCGGAACATGACGGCGATCTTGTCCGCAAAGCAGGGCTTGTCGCCGTCCTTCACCCCGGCGAGCACGCCGAGAATCCATCCCAGCATGGCCTTCGCCTCGGCGAAATCCTTCCGATAGAAATATACGTTTACATAGCCCAGCGCGATTCGGACGAGATCGGTCACGCGATCCAGCAGCGCCGACGACAGAAACGGCAGCGCCTCCTCCGGCCGGCGGCAGTCCGCCGCCAGCGTCAGCCCGATCAGATCGCTGTAGAGATCGTCGGCGTTGTTTTTCTTCAGCAGATCCACCGCCTGATCCAGTTCGCCGAGACTGAGCAGAATCATCGCCATCTCGCCGGAAATGGTGCTCTGGCTGATCTTCGGGTCGTCGTTCTGCGCAAGCAGCCGCATGGCGCTCTCCATCAGCTCCAGCCCGCGGCACAGCAGCGCCCGGTCTCCCCGCTCCGTGCCGAAGGCCCGGTACAGCGCGCCGCTGTTGTATGCCACCGCGAAGGCGTTGGGATATTTCTTCAGCGCCTTCTCCGCCTCCGCGAATCCAGCGTCGTCCTTGGTGTAGCGGCAGCGCTTCAGCCGCTCCACCGTGGCGCTCAGCCGATTGTCCTTCACCTCGTAGCCCAGCAGCGCGTCCACCGAGGTGTCGAAGAAATCCGCCATCTCCATGAGCGTTCTCAGCTCCGGCTGGGAAAGCCCCGCCTCCCATTTGTAAACCGCGCCGCCCGTCACGTCCAGCACCTCCGCCAGCTGCTCCTGCGTCAGCGAGCGCGCCCGGCGATACGCGCGGATGTTCTCCGCAAGCTTCATCCTCCATCGCCTCCTCGCCCACTATTATCGCACAGTTCGGGCGCGAATGGAACCCACCAGTCATACAATCCGGACGGAAATTACCCATACTGTCAGTATGAATTCTCCGCACAGCAAAGCCGCCGGGCGCGCTTGCTGCGCTTCCGGCGGCTTCTTTGTGGAAAATCTTAGGCAACACCGCACAAATGAGGTGGTCGGCCGGCGAATGGATTTTTCGTCAGATGCAAATG
>USDD01000100.1 GCA_900553265.1 uncultured Eubacteriales bacterium | reverse complement strand
CGCGGCCCGCAGCGTGCATGGAAATAGCTGAAGCCGCCTCGAAAGAGGCGGCTTCGATGGGGAAGGACTGCCGTCAGGACAGCTCCTTCATGCCGGTGTAGAGCTCGTAATAGCGGCCTTTGAGGGCGAGCAGATCCTCGTGGCTGCCGCGCTCGATGATCTCGCCGTTTTCCAGCACCATGATGGCGTTGGCGTTGCGGACGGTGGACAGGCGATGGGCGATGACGAAGGTGGTTCGATCCTCCATCAGGCGATCCATGCCCTTCTCGATCAGCCGCTCGGTGCGGGTATCGACGGAGCTGGTGGCCTCGTCCAGCACCAGAATGGGCGCCTTGCTCAGCGCCGCGCGGGCGATGTTCAGCAGCTGGCGCTGGCCCTGAGAGAGGTTCGCGCCGTCGCCCTCGATGACAGTGTTGTAGCCGTCGGACAGGCGGTTGATGAAGCCGTCGGCGCTGGCGGTCTTGGCGGCGGCGATGACCTCCTCGTCCGTGGCGTCCAGCCGGCCGTAGCGGATGTTCTCCATGACCGTGCCGGTAAACAGGTGGGTGTCCTGAAGCACCATGGCGATGTTGCGGCGCAGCGTGTCGCGCCTGAGATTGTGGACGTCCATGCCGTCGATGGTGATTTTGCCGGACTCGATGTCGTAGAAGCGGTTGAGCAGGTTGGTGATGGTGGTCTTGCCCGCGCCGGTGGAGCCGACGAAGGCGATCTTCTGGCCGGGCTTGGCGTAGAGGGAGATGTGCTTGAGGATGGTCTTGCCGGGCACATAGCCGAAGGTCACGTCGTCCAGCACCACGTCGCCGCGGATGTGCTCGGGATCCAGCGCGTTTGGCGCGTCGGGAGCCTCGGGCGGCAGATCCATGATGCGGAACACGCGCTCCGCGCCGGCCAGCGCCGAGAAGATGGCGCTCATCTGCATGCTCAGCTCGTTGATGGGGCGGGAGAACTGGCGGGAGTAGTTGACGAACACGGCCAGACCGCCGATGTCGAACCGGCCCAGCGCGCACAGCACGCCGCCGATGCCCGCCGTCAGCGAATAGCTGATCTGGCTGGTGTTGCCCATGACCGGGCCCATGATGCCGCCGATGAACTGGGCGATCATCTGCTTGCCGCGCAGGTCGTCGTTCAGCAGCTCGAACTCGTCCTGACAGACATGCTCGTGGTTGAATACCTTGACCACCTTCTGGCCGGCGACGTTTTCCTCAATGTAGCCGTTCACCGCGCCCAGCGCGTTCTGCTGCGCGGCGTAGTACTTGCGGCTGCGCTTCATCAGGAAGGAACCGCCCTTGGCGAACACGGGCAGGAACGCCGCGGTGATCAGCGTCAGCCAGACGTTGGTGTACAGCATCATGGCCAGCGTGCCGATCAGCGTGATGGAGCCGGACACGAGGGAGAGGATGGACGAATCCAGCATGGTGCCGATGTTGTCCACGTCGTTGGTGAAGCGGGACATGATCTCGCCGTTGGATTCGTTGTCGAAGAAGCGGATGGGCAGCGACTGGAGCTTTTCGAACAGGTCGTTGCGAATCTTTTCGATGGCGTTCTGGGAAACGCCGATCATCAGCCGCTGCTGGAAATAGGTGGACACCACGCCCACGACGTAGACCAGAGCGAACACGCCGATCATGGTCAGCAGATAGGCCACGCGATCCGCCGCGGGCGTCGCGCCGTCGGCGATGCGGTTGATGACCGGGCGCAGCAGATAGGACGCGACCAGCGAGGAAGCGGTGCTGAACAGCATGCACAGCAGCACGGCGATGAGCCGCTTCCAGTAACGGCCGATGTAGCCCATCAGCCGCCGGAACACTTCGCCGCCGTTCTGGGGCTTGCCGAAGGACAGGCCGCCCGGGCCGGGGCCGCGGCGCGGGCCCTCCTTGGTGGGATCAAAGGAGCCGCCGTAGCGCGCCTTGAGGTTTTCCAGAGTTCTTCCGGCCATTTACGCTTCCTCCTTCCGATCCGTCTGGGAGTAGTAGATTTCCTGATATTCCTTGTTGTTCTTCAGCAGCTCGTCGTGGGTGCCGACGCCGGTGACGCAGCCCTCGTTGAGGACGATGATTTTGTCTGCGTCCTGCACCGAGGAAATGCGCTGGGCGATGACGATCTTGGTGGAATCCTTCAGCTCGTTGGTGAAGGCCCTGCGGATCTGCGCCTCAGTGGCGGTGTCCACGGCGCTGGTGGAGTCGTCGAGGATGAGAATCTTCGGGTGCTTCAGCAGCGCGCGGGCGATGCACAGGCGCTGCTTCTGGCCGCCGGAGACGTTCGCGCCGCCCTGATCCAGCACGGAGTCGTAGCCGTCGGCGAAGGAGCGGATGAAGCCGTCGGCCTGAGCGCTCTGAGCCGCCTCGGTCAGCTGCGCGTCCGTGGCGCTTTCGTCGCCCCAGCGCAGATTTTCGGCGATGGTGCCCGAGAACAGCACGTTCTTCTGAAGCACCATGCCCACGCCGTCACGAAGCCTGGTCAGGTCGTAGTCGCGCACGTTCACGCCGTCCACCAGCACCTCGCCCTCGTCCACGTCGTACAGGCGCGGAATCATGGACACCAGCGTGGTCTTGCCGCAGCCGGTGGAGCCGACGACGCCCACGGTCTCGCCGGCATTGATCTTCAGACTGATATTGTCCAGCACCTTGCCGGGACTGTTCTTATAATATCGGAAGGAGACGCCCCGGAACTCCACGTCGCCGCGGCGCACGTCCAGCTCCTTGTGCTTCGCCTGATTGTCATTGAGGTCGATCTTCTCGTCCAGCACCTCGCTGATGCGGCGGGCGGAGGCCAGCGCGCGGGAGCTGTTCATGAAGATCATGGTCAGCATCATCAGGGACATCAGAATCTGCGTGATGTAGGTGATGAACGCCGTCAGGTCGCCCACCTGCATGCGGCCGCCGATGACCATTTTGCCGCCGAACCAGACCACGGCCAGCGAGGTCAGGTTCATCAGCAGCATCATCAGGGGCATCATGAAGATGACCACGCGCAGCGCCTTCAGCGTGGTGGACTTCAGGTCGGCGTTGGCGGCGGAGAAGCGCCGGTTTTCGTAGTCCTCGCGGACGAAGGACTTGATGACGCGCTCGTTGGTCAGATCCTCCTGAATCTTGTTGTTCAGGCCGTCCACCTTATCCTGCATTCTGGTAAAGCGCGGGAAGCCGATGCGGATGACGATGAACTGCACCACCACGATCAGCGGCACCGTGACCGCCAGCACCGTGGCCAGCGACGGGCTCATGGAGATGGCGGCGATCAGCGCGCCGATGAGCATGCCCGGCGCGCGCAGGCACATGCGCATGAGCATGTTGATCATGTTCATGACCTGGGTCACGTCGTTGGTCAGGCGGGTGATGAGCGAGCCGGTGGAGAAGCGGTCGATGTTGGCGAAGGAGAACTTCTGAATCTTCGCGTACACGTCGCGGCGCACGTCGGCGGCCACGTTGACCGAGGCCTTGGAGGCGAAGTACGCGCCGCCCACGCCGCCGGTCATCATCAGCAGCGCCGTCAGAATCATCAGTAGGCAGGTGACGACGATGTAGCGCACGTTGCCCGTCTCAATGCCCACGTTGACGATGTTGGCGTACAGCTTGGGCAGCACGATCTCGCCGATGACCTCGACGATCATGCACAGCGGCCCGACGACGAAATACAGCGCGTAGGGCCGGGCGTATCTGAGCCATCTTTTCAAATTGGAACACATCCTTTCGGTTGTTGGAATTACGAGCGGTTTTTCTCCCCCTCGGCCTTACAGGCCTGAAGGTTGGACTGGAGCTTTTCGGCGAATTGGATGAAGCGGTGCATTTCCTCCTCGCTCACGCCCTCGAACATGCTCTGGTCGAAGCGATCGAAGGTCTGCGTGGTCTCGCGCACGACGCGCAGGCCCTTCTCCGTGATGCGCACCTGATTGCGCCGCAGGTCGTCCGCGTCGCCGGTGCGGATAATGTAGCCCTCGCTGGAGAGGGACTTGAGCGTCCGGGCCACACAGGCGGGGCTGATGTCGAAATGGCTGGCCAGCTCCCGCTGAGAGGGGATCTCGCCGCTCCTGCTTAAATACATCAGCACCTTGCGCTGACCCCGGTGCAGTCCGGTGTCGCCGAACATCCGGTCGATGCCGCGATGGTGCATCCGCGCCGTGTGGATCATGAGATCCACCGACTGCCTCACCAGCTCGGCGCGCGTGGTTTCCTCTGTCATTGGATTGACCTCCTGCAATTCGTTAACATGTTGATTGTTGCGCTGTTACGCATTATAGCACGGCTGCCATGGCTGTGCAAGGGGAATTCTCCGTCTGGATATGTAAAATAAAGGTTGACCGACAAAAAGCTCCCCCG
Organism: uncultured Eubacteriales bacterium; assembly: GCA_900553265.1. Lineage (GTDB taxonomy): Bacteria > Bacillota > Clostridia > Christensenellales > Aristaeellaceae > Faecivicinus. The sequence continues at coordinate 4,663 of USDD01000100.1, read as the reverse complement.
GGCGAAAAGCCGTCGGGGGAGAATCGGTTTACGCGGCCCGCCGCCGGGCGGCGCGGCGCTTTTCGAAAAATTCCGCCAGTGCCTCGCGGCCCTGGGGCGTGACAGGCTTGATCCATTTTCCGGAGAACAGGTGAATCTGCATCAGCACGAAGCGGATGGGCTCGTCAATGTAGCAGCAGGCGAACACGATCAGGAAGGGAGCCTTCCAGACCATGCCCGTCAGATACACGCAGGGCAGCAGCATGGCGTACATGAAGGTGATTTCCAGAATGGTGCCGTAGGCCGCGTCGCCCGCGGAGCGGTAGGTGTCGTTCTGCGTCCAGTTGCACATGCGGATGACCGCCGCGCCGCAGTAGATGGCCAGCATGCCGGAGCCAATGCGGAAGGATTCGCCCTCCAGACTCATGACGTGCAATAGCGGCCGGTGCACCGCCAGCAGGAACAGGCAGGCCATCAGGATGATGCTGCCGCAGAGATAGACCAGCCGCTTGGCGCGCTCGTAGGCCGTCTCCAGATTGCCCGCGCCCACCTGTGTGCCCACCAGCACCGACGCGGCGTTGGAAAAGCCGGAGAAGAAGCCGATGACGAAGCCCTCCAGCGTGCGGAACACCGCTGTGGCGGCGATGGCCTCCTCGGACTGGCGGCCCAGCACCATGTTGATGACCATGTTGCCGATTCCGATGAGCAGCTCGTTGCAGATGATGGGGAAGCACTTGCGGAAGTATTCGCCCAGCGCGGGGCGCGTCCAGCGGAAGTGGCGGCGGAAATTGAGCAGATAGGGATGCTTCTGCGCTTTGGCCAGCGCAGCGACGACCAGCACGTTCACGCCGGCGGCGATGGCCGTGGCCAGCGCCGCGCCCTGAATGCCCATGGCGGGCAGGCCGAGATGGCCGTAGATCAGCACCCAGTTCAGCGCGATGTTGGTGCAGACGGACGCAATCGCGCCGAACAGCGGAATGCGCACCTTGCCGGTGGAGCGCAGCAGCGCGCTCATGGCCATGGACAGCACCTGAAGGGGATAGGCGAAGCCCACCACCCGCAGATAGCGCACGCCAATTTCCTGAATGGAGGTCTTGTCGGTGTAGACGCGCATGACCGCCTCCGGAAACAGCAGCGCCGCCGCGGCGAACACGATTCCCACGGTCATCATGCAGGTCAGCGTCATGCCGTAGGAGCGGTTGATGCCGTCGTCGTCCTTCGCGCCGAAATACTGGGCGAAGAACAGCATGCCGCCGCCCACAAAGCCCCAGTAGCACGAGAACAGCAGTGACGTGAGCTGGGCGCACAGGCCCACCGCGCCCACGGTGTTCTGCCCCAGCGGCGCGAGCATGATGGTGTCCACCATGCTGCCCGTGGTGGTCAGCAGATTCTGCAGCGCCACCGGCACGGCGATGACGGCCACGTTTTTCAGAAAGGGCTTCCATTCGAACTTTTTCATGCGCGTTCTCCTCGGCAAAAAGATTGCATTGCCTCTACCATAACATATCCATAAGCGAAATGCAATCTGCCGCGCATATTAAGTTTCGCCTCGCTTGAACCCGTACAGCGCGCGGAAGCGGGCGGGGGTCATGCCGTACTGGCGGCGGAAGCAGAGAATCAGATAGCTCGCGGTGGAGAAGCCGGCTTCGATGGCCACGTCGGTGACGGAGCAATCGGAGACGGTCAGCAGCTCCGCCGCGCGGCTCAGGCGCATCAGGCGCACGTAGGCCGGGAAGGTCGTGCCCGCGGCCCGGGAGAAGAAGCGGGAAAAGGTGGACTCGCCCATGCCCAGCGCATGGGCCGCCGCGCCGATGCTCAGCTCCTCGTCCAGATGCTCGCGGATGAAGCTCAGCGCCGTCTGAAGCCGGGGCAGCGTCCGCTCGTCCACGTCCAGCGCGCCGCTCTCCCGGTTCCATCGGCGCAGAAACCACAGAAGCACCTGGCTGACGTAGGCGCGCACGGCCATCTCGTAGCCGAACTCTTCGCGCCGCCGCTCCTCCAGAATGCGGAAAAGCAGCTGGGGCACGTCGCTGCCCGCCAGCGCCTCGGGGGAATACACGTCCGTGTGGCGGCCGCTGAAGTGGAGATAGGGGAAGATGCACTTCTGCTCGCACAGGGGCTGGCTGGCGGAATAGAGTGCCTCCGGCGTGAATTTCAGCACCAGATAGCGGTTTTCGCCGCTCTGGAGCGTGCGCGTGCGGTGAGGCTCCATGGGATGAATCAGCGCCGCGCCGCCCTTGGGCAGCGTGCAGGACTGGCCGTCTACCGTCAGCTCGTAGCAGCCGTCCAGACAGTACAGAAGCTCGAAATGGCGATGAACGTGAGCCATGGCCACCTCGCCCAGCCCATCGCGGCGGTCGATAAAGCACTCGCACAGTCCGCCCAGATCCCGCGACGGATCGGCGGCTTCGACATAGTAATCCATAAGCCCCTCCGGCAGAAAATTGATATTTCAGAGCGAAATCATTATATCATTTTGGCGGCGCGTGTGCTATACTGAATGTAAAATTAAACCGCATTTCTGCGGATAAAAATTGGAGGTCAACAACATGTCTCGACTGAAACTGGGCATCATCGGCTGCGGCGGCATCGCCAACGGCAAGCATCTTCCCTCTCTGAAGGCCATCGACCGCGCCGACATCGTGGCGTTCTGCGATCTGATCCCCGAGCGCGCCGAGAAGGCCGCGAAGGAGTACGGCGTGGAGGGCGCGAAGGTCTACACCGACTACCGCGAGCTGCTCAAGGACGAATCCATCGACGTGGTCTACGTGCTCACGCCCAACCGCAGCCACGCGGACATCTCCATCGACGCGCTGCACGCCGGCAAGCACGTCATGTGCGAAAAGCCCATGGCCAAGTGCGCCGCCGACGCCCGCCGCATGGTGGAGGCCGCGAAGGAGACCGGCAAGAAGCTGACCATCGGCTATCAGCATCGCCAGAAGGCCGAGAGCCAGTACGTCAAGGCCTGCATTGACCGCGGCGATCTGGGCGAAATCTACTACGCCAAGGCCTACGCCATCCGCCGCCGCGGCACGCCGAACTGGGGCGTGTTCCTCAACGAATACGAGCAGGGCGGCGGCCCGCTGATCGACATCGGCACCCACAGCCTCGACCTGACGCTGTATCTGATGAACAACTACAAGCCGCGCATGGTCGTGGGCACCAGGTACAAGAAGGTCGAAAACCCCGAGTGCGGCAATCCCTGGGGCGGCTGGGGCAAGGACGAGAACACCACGCTGGAGGACGCGGCCTTCGGCTTCATCGTCATGGAGAACGGCGCGACCATCACGCTGGAGGCCACATGGGCGCTGAACACCGACGAGCCCATCCCCGAGGGCAGCTGCCGCCTGTGCGGAAGCAAGGCCGGCGCGTCCATCCGTCCGAATCAGGTCATCATCAACAAGGGCGAGTTCGGCCGTCTGGAGGAGATTCGCCCCGACATGTCCGCGGGCGGCGTGGCGTTCTACGACGGCGTGAAGGAGACCCCTCCCATCACCGAGCAGCGCCGCTGGCTGGACGCCATCGAGAACGACGCCGATCCCGTCGTCCTGCCCGAGCAGGCCTGCGTGGTCAGCGAGATCCTCGAAGCCATCTACACCTCCGCCAGAACCGGCGAGCCGGTGTACTTCAACCGCTGAGGAGGAGAAGAAATGAAGAATTTTGCCATGCTGGGCCAGTGGCACGTCCACGCCCCGGGCTATGCCAATGAGCTGAATTCTCTGCCGGGCTGCCGCGTGACCAGGGTCTGGGATCCCGACGAGGAAGCCGCCCGCGCGTGGGCGGAAAAGCTGGGCTGCGAGGCCGCCACGGTGGACGAGATTCTGGACGATCCCGCCATCGACGGCGTGGCCGTCTGCAACGCCACCAACGAGCACACCCATCTGATTCTGCGCGCCTGCCGCACCGGCAAGGCCGTGTTCACCGAAAAGGTGCTGGCGCTGACCACCGCCGAGGCCGAGGAGATCCGCAGGGCCGTTCGGGAGAACCGCACCCGCTTCTGCATCTCCTTCCCGCACTTCAGCGAGACGGGCACGCAGTTCGCGCTGAACGCCGCGCGCGAGGGCAAGCTGGGCCAGCTGAACTACGCTCGCGTGCGCAAGGCGCACAACGGCGCGACGGCCGACTGGCTCCCGCCTCACTTCTACGATCCCGTGGCCTGCGGCGGCGGCGCGATGATCGATCTGGGCGCGCATCCCATGTATCTGCTGTGCGCGCTGCTGGGCATGCCCACCAACGTGCAGTCCGCCTTCACCCATGTCACGGGCAAGACGGTGGAGGACAATGCGGTGAGCCTGCTGGCCTTCCCGGGCGGAGCCATCGGCGTGTCCGAGACGGGCTTCGTCTCCAGGAGCTATCCCTTTACCATCGAGCTGGGCGGCGAGGAGGGCAGCCTGCTGATGCGCGACCAGAAGGTCACCTACTGCTGCCCCGAGACGAACAACGAGTGGCGCGAGCCGGAGACCCTGCCCGAGGCCAAGCCGTCGCCGCTGGCCCAGTGGGCGCTGGCCGAGAAGCCCGAGGACATCTCCGAGGACTTCGGCATCGACGCCGCCGTGCGCCTGACGAAGGTCATGGAGATGGCCTACGCCGATCCGAAAGAATAAGGGCACCACCGCACAATTCGGCGGCGCGTCAGGCTCTGTCTTTTCCGTCCTCTGCGGCATGCAGATTCCTCGATTTACCT
>USDD01000099.1 GCA_900553265.1 uncultured Eubacteriales bacterium | reverse complement strand
CTCTTGGTGTTCAGCTCGGCGTACATGATGTTGTCGTAGATGAACTTGATGACCTCCAGCACGGCGGGAATGTTGTTCTGCATGTTGGGCACCTCCACGTAGCTGATGGCTCCGCCGGTGGACAGCGCCTGGAACTGAGACTCGAAGGCCAGCTTGCTGAACGCGTCGATCTGCTGGGTCACGTGGACGTGATAGCTGTTGGTGATGTAGGCCTTGTCGGTCACGCCGGGCACGATGCCGAAGCGTTTCTGCAGGCACTTGGCGAACTTGTAGGTGGTGGATTCCAGCGGCGTGCCGTAGATGCCGAAGGCGATGGTCGTCTCCTTGGTCCAGCGCCTGCACGCGTCGTTCATATGGCGCATGACCTGAAGCGCGAAGGGCGTAGCCGCGGGATCGGTGTGGGGCTTGCCGGTCATGTACTTGACGCACTCGTACAGGCCCGCGTAGCCCAGCGAGATGGTGGAATAGCCGTTGTAGAGCAGGCGGTCGATCTTCTCGCCCTTGTCCAGCCGGGCGATGGCGCCGTCCTGCCAGAGGATGGGCGCCGCGTCGGACAGCGTGCCCTTCAGGCGGTTGTGGCGGCACATCAGCGCCTTGTAGCACAGCTGAAGGCGCTCGTCGAAGATCTGCCAGAATTTCTCCATGTCGCCGCCGGAGGACAGCGCCACGTCAGGCAGATTCAGCGTCACCACGCCCTGATTGAAGCGACCGTAGAACTTGTAGTTGCCGTTTTCGTCCTTCCACGGGGTCAGCGCGCTGCGGCAGCCCATGACCGGGAAGCAGTTGCCCTCCTTGAGCTCCTTCATCTTCTTTTCGGAGATGTAGTCGGGCACGAGGCGCTTGGCGGTGCACTTGGCGGCCAGCCTGGTCAGATACCAGTACTCGCTGTCGTCGTGAATGTTGTCCTCCTCCAGCACGTAGATGAGCTTCGGGAACGCCGGCGTGACCCACACGCCCACCTCGTTCTTCACGCCCTCGTAGCGCTGCTGGAGCACTTCCTCGATAATCATGGCCAGATCGCGCTTTTCCTGGGCGTTCTTGGCCTCGTTGAGATACATGAAAACCGTCACGAAGGGAGCCTGACCGTTGGTGGTCATCAGCGTGACCACCTGATACTGAATGGTCTGCACGCCCTTGTTGATCTCGTCGCGCAGACGGCGCTCGACGATGCGGGAGATAGCCGCCTCGTCCCGGGTGCCGCCCAGCTCCGCGGCCTCCTCCATCACGTCCCGGCGAATCTTCTCCCGGGAGACCTGAACGAAGGGCGCCAGATGAGCCAGCGAAATGCTCTGCCCGCCGTACTGATTCGAGGCCACCTGAGCGATGATCTGGGTGGCGATGTTGCAGGCGGTGGAGAAGCTGTGGGGCTTTTCGATCATGGTGCCGGAGATGACCGTGCCGTTTTGCAGCATGTCCTCCAGATTCACCAGATCGCAGTTATGCATGTGCTGCGCATAGTAATCCATGTCGTGGAAGTGGATGATGCCCTCGTTGTGGGCGCGCACCACGTCCTCGGGCAGCAGCAGGCGGCAGGTGATGTCCTTGCTGACCTCGCCGGCCATGTAGTCGCGCTGCACCGAATTGACGGTGGGATTCTTGTTGGCGTTCTCCTGCTTGACCTCCTCGTTGTTGCACTCGATCAGGCTTAGGATGCGGTTGTCGGTGGTGTTGGAGCGGCGCACCAGCGAGCGGGTATAGCGATAGCGGATGTACTGCTTCGCCACCTCGAAGGCGCCCTCGTTCATGATGGCCGTCTCCACCAGCTCCTGAATCTCCTCCACCGACGGCGCACGGTTCATGCGCACGCAGTCCTCCTCGATGGTGGCGGCGATGCCGAGAATCTGCTCCTGATCCATGCGGGCGTTCTCGGGCACGGCGGCGTTGGCCTTGTTCAGCGCGGCGATGATTTTCGTAATGTCAAAGACGGCCTCGGAGCCGTTTCTCTTGATGATCTTCACGGATTTACCCCCTCCATTTTCACACGAGTAAGATTCTACCACAAAATATGGTATTTGTGAAGGGGCAAACCCCTATATGGCGTTATTTTATCGAACAAACAACATTGTGTTCGTCTTTATTCGGCGAAGGGCAACATTTTGTATTGATTCCGAAATAAATACACCACATATTGAGTTTTGTTCAAAAGTTATCCACAGACCGGAGTTTCTTTTTCCGATGCGCTTGATTTTTCCCCGCGCATTTCTTATAATAGAACCATTCCACCGACACAGGGAGGTTTTGGGCATGGCACAATGGATGGACGATCTGGAAAAGGCCGCCTTCAAGCTGCGGGACATGGGCAGGAAGGCTGTTCAGGAGGCCTCGGAGAGCTTCGAAAGGGCGAAGCCCGGCCTTCAGGAAAACCTCGGCAAGGCGCGCGAAGAGATGAGCGACGCGCTGAAAAAGGCCAAACCCGCCCTGCGCGACGGCTTCTGCAAGGCCGCCGACGCGATCAATGATCTGCGCGAAAAGGCGCGCCCGGCGGACGAAGCAACCTCCGAGGGCGCAAAACAGGATGCTGAAGAAGCCCCGACAAACGGCGAGAAGGCCTCAACGCCCGAGGAGGAGCTGGATCATGCCGTGGAGGAGCAGCTCAAGGCCATCCGTGCCGCGCAGCAGAGCAGCAATTCCATCTCCGATTACATCCGGCAGAAATACGCGAACAAGGACGAATAAGGCCGCGTCGGCGCTCTGATTTTCGCACATGAAAGCCCGCAGGAGCATGCTCCCGCGGGCTTTTGCGACGTCGGATCATCCTTCGTAGGCCCAGCCGGCGCTGCGCTCCGTGGCGCGCTTCCACTGGCGCAGAAGCCTGCTCCGCTCGGCCTCATCCATGGCGGGTACGAATTCCCGATCCGGAGTCTGAAGGCCGCGCAGCTGCGCGTCGTTCCACAGGCCCACGGCGCGTCCGGCCAGCATGGCCGCGCCCATGGCCGTGGTCTCCACCACCTTGGGCCGCAGCACGCGCACGCCGAGCACGTCCGACTGGAACTGCATCAGGAAGTTGTTGGCGCTCGCGCCGCCGTCCACGCGCAGCAGGCTCATGTCCGTTCCCAGCTCCGCCTCCATGGCCGCGATCACGTCCGCCGACTGGTAGGCGATGGATTCCAGCGCCGCCCGGACGATGTGCGCGCGGCCCGTGCCCCGGGTCAGACCCACGATGGTTCCGCGGCTGTACATATCCCAGCGCGGCGCGCCGAGGCCCGTAAAGGCGGGCACGAAGTAGACGTTTCCATTGTCGGCCACCTGCTGAGCGACCTCCTCGGTCTCCGCGGCGGTGCGCACCAGCTGCATCTCGTCCCGCAGCCACTGCACCACCGCGCCGCCGACGAACACGCTGCCCTCCAGCGCGTAGCAGGGCTTTCCGTCCACGCGCCACGCCACGGTGGTCACCAGCCCGTGCTGAGAAGAAACGGGCTTGTCGCCGGTGTTCATCAGCACGAAGCAGCCGGTTCCATAGGTGTTCTTGCACATGCCCGGCTCGAAGCAGGTCTGGCCGAACAGCGCGGCGTGCTGATCTCCCGCCAGCGCGGCGATGGGAATCTCCCGGCCGAGGATGGATTTGTCCAGCATGCCCACCACCTGAGCGCTGTCCACCACCTCGGGCAGCAGCGCCGCGGGAATATTCATCGCCCGCAGCATGCCCTCGTCCCAGCGCTGAGTGTGGATGTCAAACAGCATGGTGCGCGCGGCGTTGGTCGCGTCGGTCACGTGAACGTGCTCCGAGGACAGATGCCACGCGAGAAAGCTGTCCACCGTGCCGAAGCACAGCTCGCCGTCAACGGCGCGGCGGCGCGCTCCGGGAATGGCATCCAGCATCCACTGCAGCTTGGTGCCGGAGAAGTACGCGTCGGGCACCAGACCCGTCTTTTCCCGAATTTCGTCGGCCAGTCCGTCGGCCTTGAGCCGCTCCACCAGCGGCGCGGTGCGGCGGCACTGCCAGACGATGGCGTTGCACAGCGGCTCGCCGGTTTTGCGATCCCACAGAAGCGTGGTCTCCCGCTGATTGGTGATGCCCACGGCCACAACATCCTCCACCGCCACGCCGGACTTCTCCACAGCGCGCTTCAGCGCCTCCGTCTGGCTGCCCAGAATGTCCTCCGGGCGATGCTCCACCCAGCCGGGCTGCGGATAGATCTGGGGAAATTCCACGCCGTGGGAGGCGATCATGCTCCCCTGCTCGTCGAACACGACCGCGCGCGAGCTGGTGGTTCCCTGATCCAGCGCAATCACATATTTCATTCGAATCTTCCTCCTGTTTTTTTGTTTTTCTTTGAAAAAAAGGGCTGTGCATCGACAGCCCTTTCGTTTTCAGGAAAATCAGCCCACCGTCTCCGGCGTGACCTGCGGCGCTTCGGTCTCGGCAGGGGCCTCAGTGACCACCGGCTCCGCCGTCACGACAGGCGCTTCGGTAGCCTCGGGAGCCTGCGTCTGCTGAGCGTCCTGCTCCAGCGGATCCACAGCGGTGATGTCGCCGCCCTGCTCAGCCGGCTTCTTCAGCGTATGGCTGGGGAAGAGCGTATCGAACACGCCGGGAGCCTTGTTGTAATACTTCTCATACACGCTGTCCAGCGGCATGACGTTGAAGAAATCCAGCGCGTTCAGCGCGAAGACGACCACCAGCAGGAACAGGATCACGCCGAACAGACCCTTGAAGAAGCCGATCAGCGCGCGGCCGAAGCCGCCCTCCTCGTCGTCGTCATCGTCATAATCGTCGTCGTCCTCATCGTAGTCGTCATATTCGTCGTACCCGTCCTCATCCTCGTCGTCCTCGTCATAGCGGGACGCGCGGGACTTGCGGGCGGAATGGTCGCGGCGGGACTTGCGGGGCGCGGGCTCCTCGTCCTCGTCGTCTTCGTCATCCTCTTCGTCGTCTTCGTCCTCTTCCTCATCCCTGGCGCTCTTTTTGCCAAAGAGGGAGAAGCGGCCGTGCTTCTCGGCAGGCTCTTCGTCCTCGTCCTCATCCTCGTCGTCCTCTTCGTCGTCGGAAGCGTCGAAGGAGAACAGATCAGATTTGGACTTGGCGGCGCGGCGGGACAGGGGCTTGAACTCGCGGGTCGGCTCGTCCACATCGTCCGCTTCCGGCTCGGCGGGGACTTCCTTAACCGCAGGCTCGACGGCCGCCGGCTTGGCGGCGGAATCCAGATCGCCGAGGGAAATGGTCGGCTGCTGAATCTCCACGATGCCGCTGGAAACGTCGTTTACGGAATCGGCCACCAGAGGCGTTTCGATCTCCGGAATCGGCGCGGCGGCGCGCTTTGCGGCCTGCTGCGCGGCCAGACGCTCGGCGCGCTCGCGGCGCTCGCGGCGGGACATTCCGCCGGACTCCAGCCCTTCGCCCATCTGTTTGGTCATCTCAATGCTGACCTTGTTCTTCTCGTCCATTTCGAGTCCTCCTTCAGAGTCGGGCTCCTCTTCCTTCAGAGAAACCCGCTCGGGGTAATCATCCTGCTGTTCGCCGTCGACCGAGGCGTTTCTTCTTCTCAGGAAACGCTCGGAGAAATCCTCCTCGCCGTCCCCCGATTCGTCGCTCCAGTCGTCGTCCTCCGCGTCGAAATCCTCATCGTCCTGCGCATCCTCCTCGTCGTCGCGCACGACGAACAGGCGCATAAAGCGCTTCAGGCCGGATTCGCGCGTCTCGCCGTCGTCCTCATCATCGTCGTCGAAGGATTCGCTGTCGTAATCCTCGTCGTCGAGGTCATCCAGCGAAACCCTTCTCGCCGCAGGGCGGCTGGGCGCGGGCGCGTCCTCGAAGGCGTCCTCCACGTCCTCGGGCGCGGCGGCCTTGACGGGCGGCGCTGCGGGCTCCGGCTGAGATTCAGGCTGAGGTTTCTCCTCGGCGGCGGGCTCCGCCGGCGCAGGACGCTCGGGGAACTGCTCCTCCTCGTAGCCCTCGTCGGCGTAGTCGGAGTCGTCGTAATCGACGTACTCGTCCTCGCTCTTCTTCCGACGGCCGAACAGGCCGCGGCGCTTCTTCGGCGCTTCGAATTCCTCGTCTTCGTCCTCGGGGAAATCCTCGCCGTCCTCCAGATCGTCCGGCTCCTCCTCGTCCGTCTCGCGCTTTGCGCGGCGGTTGTGGAGCCGACCCTGCAATCCGCGGAACATCTGGATGAAGGAGCCGAAGGGATTGGAGCTGTCGTCCGCCAGATCCTCGTCGTCCTCTTCGTCGTAATCCTCGCCGTCGTAGTCCTCGTCGGCGTAGTCTTCATCATAATCCCCGTCGCTCAGCGGCGCTTCGGGCTGCGGATCCGTCTCGGGCAAATCCTCCGGCGCGGGCGCTTCCACGGGCGTTTCGGGAGCGGGCTGCCGAGCAGGCTCCGCCGGAACGGTCGTCTCCTCTGCCGGCTTCGGAACGGATTCCTCCCGCACCGGCTCCGATTCGGGCGACGGCGCGGGCTTCATCGGGCGCGCGGGTCGGGGCGAAGCGGGCGCGGCAGGCTTCTCGTTCAGGGCCTGACGGCGCTTGAACTGCTCGTGCCTTCGGCGCAGCTCCTCATAATCCAAGGAAGGACTGTTGTCCCCTCTATTGTTCATTGCGTAAACCGCCTCTCGCAAATGGTGTGCGTCAATTCAAAATGAATGAACATAACTATACTCTTCAATTATAACCGCATTCGCCCGATCTTGCAAGCCTTGCCGCGGAGAAGCCGCAAAATATTTACTTTACCGGGAGAATTGGGCGCGGTTTTGATTTCAGGCATACATTTTCATCGAATTTCCGACGCAAATCCACCGTTTTTGCGCAGAATGAAGGCCAATCCGGGCGCATAGGCTGTGCAGGAGGAGGGACGATGTATGATGAAAAACGATTATCGGCGCTCGCTGATTATGCTCCGGGCGCTGGAACGCGGGTACTCCGGCCACGTCCGTCTGGAGCATCGGACGCTGACGGGCAGCATGGTCTTCGTGGTGACCGCGCCTTCGGGCGGAACGCTCTGCGCGGCGCTGGTGCGGTGGAATTCCCGGGGCGAGTACGCCGCCGCGCGGCTGGGCGAGCTGCGGCGCGACAGCCGCGGTCAGGCGACGCTGGCCTATTCCTTCGATCCACGCTGCATCGACGGGCACCCGCTGAGCGACTATTCGCTGATCGCCGTCACCGACCGGGTGGGCCGCCGGTGCGACATGGTGCTGGCGGGCAATCTGAACGGCTCCCGGGAGACGGACTGGAATCAGGCGCGCATCGCGGCGTGCTCCGCCTGCGCCATGGCCGACGAACCGGCCTTCGATCTGCCCGTCCGCCCCGGCGTGCGCCCCGCGCGGCCCAATTACGACGATCAGGCCACGACGCTGCCGGACGACGTGCTGGTGGAGCCGGGAGACACGCCGACCACACTGCCCGACAACGTGTTTGTAGAACCCGACGACACGCCGACCACACTGCCCGACGACGTGCTGGTAGAACCCGACGACACGCCGACCACACTGCCCGACGACGTGCTGGTAGAACCGGTCGGAGAGCCGACCACACTGCCCGACGACGTGCTGGTAGAACCCGACGATGCGCCGACCACACTGCCCGACGACATTCCCGTGGAAACGGACGAGCAAATTCCCGTGGAAACTCCTTCCGACGAATCGACTGACGGCAGCGCCGCGCCGCTCTTCCCCGCGCCGGATGATTCCGCCGGCGCGATTCCCGCGGCTTCTTACGGCGATGCGGACGCCAACGCGCTGAATCCGGCCCTGGTCTGGCCAGGCGAATCCGAGGGACTGCGCTCGTATTTCGCCGGAGAGAATTACAGCGTGGACGCGCCCGACGACGGCTATCTCTACGTCGAAGCGCCCATGCCCGAGGAATCGGGCTACGACTCGGTGCGCATCGGCGTGCGCCCGGAAAACGGCGTGCCCGAGAGCGTGGCCTACGCGCTGCCGGGCCGCTTTTCCGCCGAGCCGCCCGAGGGGCTGGAGGACTACGAATGGTCGGGCGACGGCGAGCGCGGATGGTGGGTCGCCTATCTGGACGCGGCCAGCGGCCGTCGTCTCTGAGTTTTCCGAAACTTCTGTCCGGGCGGAGAGACAAATTCGTCTTTCCGCCCATGAATTAACAAATATCCGTTGAAAAAGAGCGGGATTTCTGCTAATCTAATAAGTAAAATACGAGCAAAGAAGGGTACTGTCATGGCGAAACTTACGATGGACAAACTGGTTGCGCTCTGCAAGAACCGCGGCTTTATCTTTGCCGGCTCCGAAATCTACGGCGGTCTGGCGAATACGTGGGATTTCGGCCCCCTCGGCGTGGAGTTCAAGAACAACATCAAGCGCGCGTGGTGGAAGAAATTCGTTCAGGAATCCCCCTATAACACGGGCCTCGACTGCGCGATTCTGATGAACCGCGAGGTCTGGGTGGCCTCCGGCCATGTGGGCGGCTTCAACGACCCGCTGATGGACTGCAAGGCCTGCAAGGCGCGCTTCCGCGCGGATAAGCTCATCGAGGACTTCACCAAGGGCGCGGAGACCGGCGACGGCTGGACCAACGCCGAACTGGAGAGCTTCATCGCCGAGCACGACATCGTCTGCCCCGTCTGCGGCAAGAAGGATTTCACCGGCATCCGCCAGTTCAACCTGATGTTCAAAACCCACGCGGGCGTGACCGAGGACGCGGCCAACGAGATCTACATGCGCCCCGAGACCGCGCAGGGCATCTTCGTCAACTTCCTGAACGTCATGCGCACCACCCGCAAGAAGCTGCCGGCCGGCATCTGCCAGATCGGCAAGTCCTTCCGCAACGAGATCACCCCCGGCAACTTCATCTTCCGCGTCCGCGAGTTCGAGCAGATGGAGCTGGAGTTCTTCTGCAAGCCCGGCGAGGATCTGGAGTGGTTCGAATACTGGCGCTCCTTCTGCAAGAACTGGCTGCTGAGTCTGGGCATGAACGAGGAACATCTGCGCCTGCGCGACCATGAAAAGGACAAGCTGGCCTTCTATTCCAAGGCGACCACCGACTTCGAATACCTCTTCCCCTTCGGCTGGGGCGAGCTGTGGGGCGTGGCCGACCGCACGGACTACGACCTGACGCAGCACCAGACCGTCAGCGGCGAGAAGATGGTCTACCGCGAGGGCGAGGGCAAGGACATGGTGGAGTATATCCCCTATGTCAT
>USDD01000098.1 GCA_900553265.1 uncultured Eubacteriales bacterium | reverse complement strand
TCTGACGAAAAATCCATTCGCCGGCCAACCGCCTCATTTGTGCGGTGTTCCCTTAAAACTGAATTCTGAAAGGCGGAGACAAGCTGTTTCCGCCTTTTCCTTTGCAGAACCGCCGGTTTTACGCGATTTTTTCCGTTGGGCTTGTATTTATCGCGCTTCATCGTGTATAATAGAGTAGGATAATATTGGGCTTTTTGCGCCGGATGAATTCTCCGGCCCGCGCATAGGATGGAACGGAAAAATGCGCAGGCGAGGTGTTTTGTTTGAAGGAGAATCCGAAGAGGACGCGAATGCCCAGGCCGCAGCGGCCGGCGCATCCGTCCGTGCCCGCGCTGGAATGGGTGCGGGATCTGTCCGGACGGACGGCGCGGGTCACGGCGGTGGGCAGCGGAAGGGTGCTGGTGGAAAACCATTGCGGCGTGGAGGACTTCACCGACGAATGCGTCTGTCTGAGCACCGCCGCGGGGCGGATGACGCTGCGCGGCAGCGGACTCGCGCTGTGCGAGGTTCGCCCCACGGCGCTCATCGTCCGGGGCTGCATCCGCCTGATCGAGCTGCCCGCCGGGGGCGACGGCCAATGACCGGCTGCGTGCGGCTCCGGGTGGAGGGCCTGATGCTGGAAAAGCTGACGGCCCGGGCGCTGAACGAGGGCGCGCGCTTTTCCCGGCTGACCCGCGTGGGCCGCCGCGTCCTGCTCGTGGAGACGGACGCGGCGGGCGCGGCCGTTCTGGAGGCGCTCTGCCAGCGGTTCTCCATCTCCTGCAAACGGCTGGAAAACCGCGGTCTGTACGCGCTGCTCCTTCGGCTGAAGCGCCGCAGGACGCTGCCTGCCGCGCTGATCGTCTGCGCCGCATGCATGGCGCTGTTCTTCAGCCGCGTTTGGTTCGTGGACGTGGTGTGCGTCTCCGGCGCGATGCCCGACCTTGCGCCCATCCGGCAGCGGCTGAGCGAGCTGGGCGTTCGCCCGGGCATGGCCAGGTCCGATCTGGACGCGGAAGCCCTTCAGGGCGAGCTGGCCGCCGCGGACGGCGATTGCAGCTTCGTGGGCGCGCGGCTGCAGGGCGTGCGGCTGCACATCGAGCTGGCCGCCGCGGTGGCGGAGCCGGAGCTCTACGAGCTGGACGGCGGGCGCGATCTGGTGGCCGGCTGCGACGGCGTGGTGGAATCCGTGCGCGTGCTGTCCGGCGCGGCGGCGGTCGCGCCGGGCAACGTGGTGCGCCGGGGTCAGACGCTCATCCGCGGGGAAGAGCGTGTGACCAAAGAAGAAACGCGTTCCATCGCCGCGCTGGGGGACGTGATCGTCCGAACCTGGACGCAGGGCGAGGCCGCCGCGCCCATCCGGCGCACGGTCTGGCGGGACACGGGAAGAAAGAGCGTCTCCGCCGAGCTGCGGCTGTGGGATTTTTCCCGCCCGCTGACCAGGAAGGAGGAATACGCCCGCTTCCGCGCCGAGACCGAGACGCTGCCCGTGGGCGGGATGTTTCTGCCGCTGGAGATCGTGCGAATCACCCGCTGGGAGACCGAGCCGCGCCCGGAGGCGAGCGATCCAAACGCGCTGGAGCGGAATCTGACGCTGCTCGCCCGGGCGCAGGCGCTGAGCATGCGGCCCGAAACGCCCTGCGAAATCGCCCGGGAATGGACGGAAAAGCAGACGGACGCGGACGGAAATCTGCGCGTCCGCGCCGTCGTCGAATGGAAGACCAGCGTAGCCGTCACGCGCGGCGCGCTTTACCGACAGGGAGGATAAGAAATTGGAAACGACCGAGCAAGTGAAGAACGTACAAATGCAGCTGGAATCTCCCGAGCAGTTCATCGGGCTGTTCGGCATTCGCGAGGAGAACCTGCCGCTGTTCAAGGACGAGCTGAACGTGGAGCTGTTCATCCACGGCAACGAGGTGACGCTCAGCGGCGCGCCGGACAGGGTCGATCTGGCTCAGCGGACGCTGGAGGCGCTGTGCGACATTCTGCGCCGGGGCGAGAGCATCGATCGCACGCGCATCCGCTACGCCATCAGCCTGGTGACCGAGGGCAAGGCCGACCGCATCGGCGAGATCATGCGTGACGTGATCGCCATCACCTACCGCGGACGGCCCGTGAAGTGCAAGACGCTGGGCCAGAAGCAGTATGTGGACGCCATCCGGGACAACACCTGCGTGTTCGCTGTGGGCCCCGCCGGCACGGGCAAGACCTATCTGGCCATCGCCATGGCTGTGGTGGCGCTGAAGAACAAGGAGATCGAGAAGATCATCCTGACGCGCCCGGCGGTGGAGGCCGGCGAGAAGCTGGGCTTTCTGCCTGGCGACCTCGCGCAGAAGGTCGACCCCTATCTGCGCCCGCTGTACGACGCGCTGCACGAGATGCTGGGCGTGGACGCGTATCAGCGGCTGGTGGAGCGCGGCGCGGTGGAGGTGGCTCCGCTGGCCTACATGCGCGGACGCACGCTCAACGACGCGTTCATCATCCTCGACGAGGCGCAGAACACCACGTCCGAGCAGATGAAGATGTTCCTGACCCGCATGGGCATGGGCTCGAAGATGGTCATCACCGGCGACGTGACCCAGATCGACCTGCCGCTGGGCAAGCGGTCGGGTCTGGTGGAGGCGCTGGAGGTGCTCAGGGGCGTGGACGACATCGGCATCGTGCGCCTGTCCCACCGCGACGTGGTGCGCCACGAGCTGGTGCAGGCCATCGTGCGTGCCTATGAAAAATACGCCCAGAAGCCGACCGACCGCAGGGGAAGGCCCTGAGGCAGCACCGCCCAATTCGGCGGCGCGTCCGGCTATGCCTTTTCCGCCGTCTGCAGCATGCAGATTTCTCGATTTACCTCCAGCAAACCTTCGAAATCTGCATTTGCATCGAACGAAAAATCCATTCGCCAGCTAACCGCCTCTTTTGTGCGGTATTCCCCTGAGAAGTTTGTTTTCTTACGCGCGAAGCAGTGAGGAGAATGACCATGAAAAAGAAGGTACGCGCCGGCGGCGCAAAGCTCGGCCCGATCATGCAGATCACGCTGATCTGTCTGGCCGCCTACGTCGCGCTGCTGGGCCTTTTGTTCAGCGGAGTCACGCCGCAGCAGTACGACATTCAGGTGGGAGCGCCCGCGCCGATTCAGATTCTGGCCACCAAGGACGTGCTGGACACGGTGACCACCGACGCGCTGCGCGAGGCCGCCGCGGCGGCGGTGGAGCCGAGCTACAAGAGCGCGGATCCCAACGTGGTGACCGAAGTCATGCAGGATCTGAACGCCGAGTTCGACCGCCTGCGCGAGCTGCGCGCCGGGCTGCAGAGCGTGGATCTGGACGCGCTGAGCGAGGTGGGGATCGCCGAGCTGACGCCGTGGAGCGATTTCGCCCTGTCCCGCGATCAGCTGCGCGCCGTTCAGCAGGCGGACGACGCGGCCTTTGAAGCCGCGCTGACGGACGCCGTCAACGAGGTGCACGACACGCTGGCCTCCACGCTGCCCGAGGGGCAGGAGGACGCGGCGGTTCGCAGCCTGCGCGCGGAGCTGGAAAAGACCTACGGCGCGACGCTGGCCGAGGCGCTGTCCGGGCTGGTGCGCCGCTGCATTCAGCCCACGATGCTCATCGACGAGACCATCACCGAGGAAAACCGCAACAAGGCGCGCGAGGCCGTGGAGCCGGAGATGTGCGTCAAGGGCGAGGTCATCGTCCGCGAGGGCGACATCGTGACCCCCGCACAGTACACCATGATCTCGTCGCTGGGTCTGCTGTCCGAAAACAGCTTCGACGTGCAGCTCTTCGCCGGCGTGGCCATGCTGGTGCTGCTGGCCATGGCGACCATGGGCTTCTATCTGTGGCGCTTCCATCGCAGGCTGCTCACCAGCCCCAAGCAGATGCTGCTGCTGTGCGTCATAGTGGTTCTGACCGCGGCCATCTGCACGGGTCTTCGCGAGATTCACGTCTATCTCACGCCGGTGACGCTGGGCCTTCTGCTGGTGGCGCTGCTGGTGGACGTGCGTCTGGCGCTGTTCGTCAACACCGTGCTGGCGCTGCTGGCGGGCGCGCTCATCTCCGCGGGCAGCACGTCTTACGCCGTAATGCTCATGACTGTGGCCTGCGGGCCGATGATCGCCGTGCTGTTTTCCAGGAGCATGCTGCGAACCACCACGCTGCTGGCGGGTCTGTGCATCGCCGTGAGCAATTTCTTCGTCACGCTGGCCGTGGGCCTGTTCAGCAGCGCCGAGATGCAGGGCGTGCTGGTCAACGCCCTGTGGGCGGCGGGCGGCGGCGCGCTCAGCGCCGTGCTGTGCATCGGCATTCAGCCGCTGCTGGAGTGGCTGTTCAATCTGGCCACGGCGGCGAAGCTCATTGAGCTGTCCAACCCGAACCAGCCCCTGCTGCGAAGGCTTCTGCTGGAGGCCTCGGGCACCTATCACCATTCCATCATCGTGGCCAATCTGGCCGAGGCGGGCTGCACGGCCATCGGCGCCAACGGCCTGCTGGCCCGTGTCGGCGCGTATTATCACGACATCGGCAAGCTCAAGCGGCCCATGTACTTCAAGGAAAATCAGATGGGGGACAACCCCCACGACCGCACCGATCCCCGCGTCTCGGCGGCCATTCTGACCGCCCACACCCGCGACGGCGCGCAGATGGCGCAGAAGGCGCGCATCCCGCAGCCGGTGATCGACATCATCCGTCAGCATCACGGCGACACACCGACGATCTACTTCTACGACAAGGCGAAGAAGCTCTACGGCGATTCCATCGACATCTCCGCCTTCCGCTATGAGGGCCCCTGCCCGCAGACCCGCGAGGCGGCGGTGGTCATGCTGGCCGACGGCATCGAGGCCGCAACCCGCGCCATGTCCAACCCCGACCCGGAGAAGATCGACGCGCTGATTCGCAATTTCGTCCGCGCGCGCCTGAACGACGGCCAGCTGGACAGCTCCGACCTGACCTTCAGCGATCTGGACAAGATCTGCGGCGCGTTCTCGACGGTGCTCACCGGCGCGTTCCATGAGCGCATCGAGTATCCCACCGTGGTCATCCCGCCCCGCGGCGAGGCTGCCGCGGAGAAGCCGGTGGAAAGCAGCGCGGGAAGCGCATCCGCACAGTCTGCGGCGCAGGCCGCTGCACAGACAGCAGTACAGAACGAGCCAGCGAATGCTGCTCAGCTTAATGAAAACGCAAATGCCGCTGCGCAGCCGGGCGCGAAGCAGGTTGGCGCCGCGAACAACGGTTCTCAGCCCGCCGCGGGCAGCGCGTCCGGACAGACCGTCGGAACGGCGAACAATGCGACTCCTTCCGCAGCGGGACAGTCAGTCAGCGCATCTGTGCAGCCGGTGCGCGCGGCGAATCCCGCCGTACAGCCCGCGCAGGGCGGCGCTGCGCCGCAGGGTATGGCGGCGAACGCTGTCCATCCGACCGTGCAGCCGAACGGTACAGCCACTGCCTCCGCGCAGCCGATTCCGGCGCATCCCGTTCCGGGCGCGCCCGTGCCGCCGATGGGCGGCTCCGGGCCGAGCGTCGGCGCGGCGCAGGAAGCTGTCGGCGCGCAGAACGCTCAGGCTTTCGCCCGGCCGGCGAGGCAGGCAGCGCCGGAATTTGTCTCCGCGGGCCAGCCCGTGCCGCCTTCGGAGGAAGAGGGAGGCGAGCGCGTTTGAGTATCGAGCTTCAATGGGAGATCGAGCCGTGCATCCCGGAGCTGGAGTCGTTTCTGAGCTCTGTGGCCGACGCGTGCTTCCGCGTGGAGGGCATTGAAGGCGCGGGCTTTGCCGTGCGCATCGTAGACGACGCGGCCATTCAGGCGCTGAACCGCGATATGCGCGGTGTGGACAGGCCCACCGACGTGCTCTCCTTTCCGACGGTGAACTATCCAAAGGGAACTACGGCGAAGGACAATCCCAGGCGCCTCCGCCGGGAGTACGACCCCTATCTGGGCTATGTCAATCTCGGCGACTGCGTACTCAATCTCGACCGCGCGCGCCGTCAGGCCGAGGAATTCGGCCATTCACTCAGGCGCGAGCTGGGCTATCTGACCGCCCATTCGGCGTTTCATCTGATGGGCTACGACCATATGGTCGAGGAGGACAAGCGCGTCATGCGCGAAATGGAAAAGCGCGCCATGCAGGCGCTTTGCCTGTGGCGCGAACCGAAGGGAGAATTCAAAATGCCGCACGAGCAGTTGTTCCGGATGGCCTGCGAGGCCATGCAGAATTCCTATTCGCCCTATTCCCACTTCAAGGTCGGCGCGTGCATTCTGACCGAGAGCGGCGAGACCTTCAGGGGCTGCAATTTCGAAAACGCGTCCTACGGCGCGGCCATCTGCGCCGAGCGCTGCGCCGCGTCCTGCGCCATTGCCGCCGGACAGCGCAGGTTCACGGCCATCGCCATCGCTGCTCAGTCCGGCGCGGCCTGGCCCTGCGGCATCTGCCGTCAGGTGCTGCGCGAGTTCGCCTGCGATCTGAACATGCCGGTCATCGTCGGCCAGGCGGGCGGCCCGATTCAGGTCAAGACCCTGGGCGAGCTGCTGCCCGAGTCCTTCGGCCCGGAGGATCTGGGCGTTAACCGAGAAGATATCTGATTGAAAACGAGAGGAAAAAGCGATATGAGTTCGAAATTCCGTTCCGGCTTTGTGGCCATCATGGGCCGCCCGAACGTGGGCAAGTCCAGCCTGATGAACCGCTTTGTCGGTGAAAAGGTGGCCATCGTCTCCAACCATCCCCAGACCACGCGCAGCAAGCTGCTGGGCGTGGCTACCGGCGAGGACTGGCAGATCGTGTTCGTGGACACGCCCGGTCTGCATACGCCGCGCACCAAGCTAGGCGAATTCATGATGAAGAGCGCTCAGGAAGCCAAGGAGGGCGTGGACGCGGTGCTGGCGGTGGTGGATGGACAGCGCATCGGCAAGGGCGACCTCGCCGTGCTGGCCGACCTTTCCAGGATGCAGTGCCCGAAGTTCCTTGCGGTGAACAAGATCGACGTCGTGACCCCGGAAAAGCTGATGCCCCAGCTGGCGACGCTGAACGACTGCCGCTTCGACAGCGTGTTCTCCGTCTCGGCGCGCCGGGGCGACAACGTGGACGCGCTGCTTCAGGCGCTCATCGCCGCCATGCCCGAGGGCCCGAAGTACTTCCCCGACGACATGATTACCGACCAGCCCGAGCGCGTCATGTGCGCGGAGATCATCCGCGAAAAGGCGCTGAACAACCTGCGGGACGAGATTCCCCACGGCGTGGGCGTGGACATCCTTCAGATTAAGAAGATCGGCGACAACCTGACGGAGATCCATGCCGACCTGTACTGCGAGCGCGCGTCGCACAAATCCATCATCATCGGCAAGCAGGGCGCGATGCTGCGTAAAATCGGCTCCGAGGCCCGCGTGGACATCGAAAAGCTGATGGGTACGAAGATCATGCTGCGCCTGTGGGTCAAGGTGCGCGAGGACTGGCGCAACCGCGCGGGCGACCTGCGCACGCTGGGCTACGAGGACGATTAAATGCCCGCGCTGAACACCTCGGCGCTGGTGCTGCGCCACGCCGATTACGCCGACTACGACCGGATGGTCACGCTGTTTTCGCCGGAATACGGGCGCATCGACGCGGTGGCGCGGGGCTGCCGCCGGCCGAAATCGCCGCTGGTGAACGCCGTGGAGCCCTTCGTCAGCGGCGAATTTCAGCTCTATTTCCGCAAAGAGCGCTTCACCATCGAGCAGTGCCAGATCAAGGAGAGCTTTTACGAGCTGCGCACCGATTACGACCGGCTGCTCCACGGCGTGTACTGGCTGAAGCTGCTGGAGACCGCCGTGGTGCCCGAGCAGCCCGCGCCCGATCTGTTTCTCATCTCGCTGCGGGCGCTGGCGCATCTGAATTATTCCGATCTGCCGCCGGAGCTGCTGACCATGGCCTTTGAAATGCACCTGATGGCGCAGCTGGGCTTCGCGCCGCGCATGGACGAGTGCGGAATCTGCGGTCGCAGAATCGACGGCGACGCGCGGTTCGACGCGGGGCTGGGCGGCGCGGTGTGTCTGAGCTGTCCATCGTCCGCGCCCTTCATCTCCAACGGCGCGCGGCGCATTCTGATGAAGCTGCCGCGCACGGGCTACGACAAGGTGGCGCTGTTGGACGGCCATCCCGACTGGCCCGAGGCCGCGCGGCTGTATCGAACCTACGTCAATCGCCGCCTCCGCCAGGAGAAATTCGCGCCGCCGTTGGCCGCTGAGTGATTGCACATATTCTTAACATAAAAAAGTTTCAAATATGTGATTCCAAAATCCCGGACGCGGTTATATAATAGTCATGAGGGAGTTCACTCAAGGCAACATCGAATTTCAAGGAGGAAATGAATTATGAAGAAGTTTGTTTGCAGCGTTTGCGGTTATGTTTACGAAGGCGAAGCGGCTCCGGAGTTCTGCCCCATCTGCAAGGCGCCCGCCAGCAAGTTTGTCGAGCAGAGCGACGAGCGCTCCTGGGCGGCTGAGCATGTGGTCGGCGTGGCCAAGGACGTTCCCGAGGAGATCCTCGAGGGTCTGCGCGCCAACTTCACCGGCGAGTGCTCCGAGGTCGGCATGTATCTGGCCATGGCGCGCGTCGCCCATCGCGAAGGCTATCCCGAGATCGGCCTGTACTGGGAAAAGGCCGCTTACGAAGAGGCTGAGCACGCCGCCAAGTTCGCCGAGCTGCTGGGCGAAGTCGTGACCGACTCCACCAGGAAGAACCTCGAAATGCGCGTCGAAGCCGAAAACGGCGCCACCGCCGGCAAGTTTGAGCTGGCCAAGAAGGCCAAGCAGCTCAACCTCGACGCCATTCACGACACCGTGCACGAAATGGCTCGCGACGAAGCCCGTCACGGCAAGGCTTTCGAAGGGCTGCTGAAGCGGTACTTCGGCAAGTAAGAAAAGCAAGCAATCACAAGGGTTTGCGGGGGATGCTCGAAAGAGTGTCCCCCATTTTCATTATGCCGCGAATTTGCTCTCCTTTCTGAGAAAATTATGCCGTTTATGCCATATGACAGCCGCGCAGGGGCAATCTGTGCAGAAATTATGCCACTCAATTATGCCATTTCATTGTAGCTGTAGCGATACCCAGCGTCAATAGCCTTTTGTTTACAAAAAGCGGGAGCACCGAAGAAAATGACTCGGTGCTCCTGTCTGTTTCAGCTCTATGTCCTTTCTAAAATTGAACAGCATTCGGTAAAATATTGCGAAGCCTTAGATAGTGTCTACATGAGATCAAGCCAAAACAGCCAGCCAAATAGCGATACACCTGATGTGAACAGCAGAAAGGAACGATGACGTGTTTTTCGCATAGCGCGTAGCGA
>USDD01000097.1 GCA_900553265.1 uncultured Eubacteriales bacterium | reverse complement strand
GCATGAAGAACGCTCAGGCCACCACCGCCGGCGACGCGCTCGCCGAGGGCAAGACTGCCTGCCCCGTCTGCGTCCCAGCAGCGGGTGCCTCCGTCTATGTCAGCGAAGCGCCGGAGGAATTCGCGTCCTTCGCAGCCAGCTCCAACTGACCTTCCTCGACAAAATCGGTTCCGCCGCCAAAAAATCGCCGCCGCCGCTTGCAATTTCATGCAAAGAGGCGTATACTTTTTCTATTCTGAACCGTTTCGACGAAAGGAAGGCGCGCATGAACCGAATCACCATTCCGGAGGGCTATCGCCCGCCGCTGAGCGTGTACGACACGCAGGTCGCCATCGAATTCATCAAGCACAATTTTCAGAAGGATCTGAGCTACGCACTGAACCTGCGCCGCGTGTCCGCGCCGCTGTTCGTGCGCGATTCCTCGGGTCTGAACGACAACCTGAACGGCGTGGAGCGCCCCGTGCGCTTCGACGTGCCCGCCGTGGGCGCGGAGGGCGAGGTCGTTCATTCGCTGGCCAAGTGGAAGCGTCTGGCGCTGAAGAAATACGACTTCCGCCCGGGCAAGGGCCTGTACACCGACATGAACGCCATCCGCCGCGACGAGGAGCTGGACAACCTCCACTCCATCTACGTCGACCAGTGGGACTGGGAGAAGATCATCCGCCGGGAGGATCGAACCCTCGCCTTCCTTCAGCGCACCGCCCAGGACATCGTGGACGCCATCTGCGACACCTCCGAGCGCCTGAACCGGGAGTTCCCGTCCATCGGCGTGCATCTGAGCCGCGACATGGCGAGCATCACCACCCAGGAGCTGGAGGATCGCTATCCCGACCTGCACACCGGCTCTGAGCGGGAAAACGCCTTCCTGCGCGAGCACAAAACCGCGCTGATCATGCAGATCGGCGGCAAGCTCCGCTCGGGCAAGCCCCACGACGGCCGCGCGCCGGACTACGACGACTGGGAGCTCAACGGCGATATCCTGTTCTGGAACGAGCGGCTGGGCCGGGCCTTCGAGATCTCCAGCATGGGCGTGCGCGTGGACGCGGCTTCCCTCGACCGCCAGCTGCGTCTGGCCGGCTGCGACGACCGCCGGGAGCTGCCCTTCCACAAAATGCTTCTCAACGACGAGCTGCCCCTGACCATCGGCGGCGGCATCGGCCAGTCCCGCCTGTGCATGCTGATGATCGGCTGCGCCCACATCGGCGAAGTCCAGTGCAGCCTCTGGGACGACGAAACCGTGGAAAAATGCCGCCAGGCCGGCATTCCGCTGCTGTGAAAAATTTTCCGTCTCCGGCCCCATGCCGGAGATTTTTTTTGTGCGAAATTGCGCTCCGGGGCAAAGCGTGGTATGATGGACGCAGAGCGATTATTCCCGTTTTTGGAGGGCTTTTCGAATGAAATTTCTGCATGTGTCCGACCTTCATCTGGGCAAGCGGCTGCATCGCCGGGCGCTGGACGAGGATCAGTCGGCGATTTTGGATCAGATTCTGGATCTGGCGGCGCGGGAGGACGTGGACGCGGTGCTGGTGGCCGGCGACGTGTACAACCGCGCCCAGCCGCAGCCCGAGTGCATCTCCATGTTCAGCCGCTTTCTCAGCCGCCTGCGGGCGCTGGGCAAGCCGGCGTTCTTTGTGCGCGGCAATCACGACGGCGAGGCGCAGCTGGCCTACGCCTCGGAGCTTCTGTCCGAGGGCGGGCTGCACCTGACGGGCCTGTTCGACGGCACGCTGTCCCGAACCACGCTGACGGACGAATTCGGCGAGCTGGACGTGTGGCTGATGCCCTACATCCGCCCCACTCAGGCGCGCCGGGTCTTTCCCGACGAGAAGATCGAGTCCTATGCCGACGCGGTGCGCGCGGTGCTGGAGCGGGCGCAGATCGATCCCAGCCGGCGCAACGTGCTGGTGACGCATCAGTACGTGTTCGGCGCGCAGCCCAGCGATTCCGAGGATCGCGCGCTGGGCGGACTGGATCAGATTCCCGCCGAGGCGTTCGACGCGTTCGACTACGTGGCGCTGGGCCATCTGCACCGGGCGCAGACGCTTCGAGGCGGAAAAATCCGCTACTGCGGCGCGCCGCTGGTCTATTCCTTCGACGAATGCGCCCAGGAGAAGTCGGCCACGATCGTGACCGTCGGCGAAAAGGGCGCGCCCAACGAGTTTGAGTTCGTGCCCTTTCAGCCGCTGCACCGGTGCGTGCGGCTGGAGGGCACGCTGGCCGAGCTGTGCGCCATGCCCCGCAGCGAGGACTATCTTCAGGCGCTGCTGACGGACGAGCTTCGGCCGCTGGACGCGCTGGGCACGCTGCAGGTGACCTGGCCCAACGTGCTGAACCTCCAGTTTCTCCATCTGACCGGCGAGGAGATCGACGCGGCGCAGGAGGAGGCCGACCGCGGCGCCATGGGCCCGCTGGAGCACTTCGCCGCGTTCTACGCCCATCAGAACGGCCGCGCGCCCACCGAGGCGCAGCTGGACGTGATCCGTGAGATCCTGCGCGAGGGAGGCGAAAACCTGTGAGACCGATTCGACTGAAGCTGAGCGCCTTCGGGCCCTACGGCAAGACCGCCGAGGTGGATTTTTCCCGGCTGAGCGGCCTGTTTCTCATCACCGGCGACACCGGCGCGGGCAAGACCACGCTGTTCGACGGCGTGTCCTTCGCCCTCTACGGCGCGGCCAGCGGCGGCGACGCGCGGCGCGATTCCGCGTCCTTCCGCAGCCATTTCGCCGACCCGAAAACCCCGACCTTCGCGGAGCTGACCTTTTCCCATCTGGGCAAGACCTATTTCATCCATCGCAATCCCACCTATCTGCGCGAGGGGCTGAAAACCCCGAAGCAGCACGACGCGGAGATGACCTGTCTGGACGACGGCCGCCAGTGGCTGGGCGCGAGGGAGGTGACGCAGGCGGTGACGGCGCTGCTGGGGCTGGACGAAAAGCAGTTCCGCCAGACGATGATGATCGCCCAGGGCGATTTTCTGCGCATTCTCCACGCCAAGAGCGACGAGCGCGAGCGCATCTTCGAGGAGGTGTTCGGCACGCAGGCCTACAGCCGCCTGAGCCGATCGCTGAAGGAGCGATGGAGCGAAAAGCGCGCCGCCCGGGAGCAGTCCCTCGTCCGCTATGGGCAGCTCTTCGAGGAACTGCGGCTGGACGGCGGCGGCCCCGACGCGCAGGCGCTGAAGGCGCTTGCCGCCGCGCCCGACCGCGCGGACGAGGCCGCGGCGCTGCTGACGGCGCTGTGTGAGGCCGACGCGGAAAAACTCGACGCGCTGGACGCGGAGATTCTCCGCGCCGAGGCGAACCGGAAGGCCGCGCAGGAGCGGCTGAACACCGGCAGAATGGTCAACGACGGTCTGAGCCGCCTTGCCCAGACCCGGGCGCAGCTGGCCGAGGCCGAGGCGCAGAGCGAAACCATGGGCGCGCTGTCCATGGAGCGGGACGCCGCCGAGCGCGCCCGCAGAGCCGCGAAATTCGAAGAGGAGACGGCGCGCATCCGCGAGGAGGGCGTGTCCCGCCGCAGGCGGCTGGACGAGGAACGCGCGCGGCTGACCGCCGCCGCCGCCGAGCTGGACGCGGCCGAAGCGGCGCTGGCGGCCACCGACGCGGACTGGCAGGCGCTGCCCGCCCTGCGCACGCGCATCGACCGGCTCAGCCGGGCCGATCAGGCGCTCCGGCGCGCCGAGACCCTGAGCCGCCGGGTGGCGCAGGCACGCGAGACGCTGAAGCAGGCGCAGGAGCGCCGCGCCGAGGCGGAGCGCGCGCTGCGCGCTGCCGAAGCGGCTCAGACGGAGGCCGCCGCCGGGCGCGCCCGGGCGGAGGTGCTGTCCAGGGCCGCGGAATCAATGAAGCGTATGGCGGCGCTGAGCGAAGAAACGGGCAGTGCCGAGGCGGACTACCGCTCGGCCAAGGCCGAGGCGGACGCGGCCCGGGCCGAGGCGGACGCGGCCTTCGACGCGTTCATGGGCTCGCAGGCCGCGCGGCTGGCGCGCTCGCTGCGCGAGGGCGAGCCGTGCCCCGTGTGCGGCTCCAGGGCGCATCCCGCGCCCCATCCCGCCGCCGAGGGCGCGCCCAACGAGGACGGCGTTCGCCTTGCTCAGCAGCGCTCGGAGAAAATGGACGCGCAGGCGCGCAAACTGTCCGCCGAGGCCGTCGCCCGCCGCGCGCAGCTGCTCGAGCTGAATCAGTCGCTGACCGCGGAGCTGGGCCGGGAGATCGCGCCCGCCGAAGCGCCCGGAGAGAGCCGCCGCGCCGCCGCCGAGGCCCGCACGCTGCTCGTCCGGATCGACGAGACCGCCGAAGCCCTTCGCCGCGCCAGAATCGCCGCCGAAGCCGCCGACGCGGAGGCGCGCCGGGGCTCCGAATCCCTCGCCGCCGATCAGGCCAGCCTGCGCGCCCTCCTTCAGGAAGCTCAGGCCGCCATGGCGCGGGAGGAGGCGACGAGTAATTTCGCCAATACCAACAGCGCCGCCCGTCCAACCGACGCAGCCCTCTCCGCGCGGCGCGAAGGCGCGACAGAGCAGAACGAATCCGCCGCTTTCCCGCCGTCCGACGAATCCTCCGCAGAGGCCTCCGACATTCCCTCCCCCGAGGCCATTCTGTCCCGCCGGGGCGAGGTGGAGCGCGAGCTGGGCGCGCTGAATGCCCGGGTGGAGCGGGTGGAGCGCGAGCGGCGCGCCGCGGAGGAGCGCGCGAAGGCTGCGCGCAGCGGTCGGGACGGCGCGCGCAGCGCCTGCGACACGCTGGACGCGCAGTGCGAGCGCCTGCGGTCGGACTGGCTCAAAGCGAAGGCGGATTTCACCGCCGCGCTGTCGGAGCAGGGCTTTGCGGACGAGGCGGAATATCGCGCCGCCCGCCGGGACGACGGGCAGATCAGCCGCATGCAGAGCAAAATCGAGGCGCACGCCCAGTCGCTTCAGACGCTTGGTCAGAGCCTATCCGAGCTGCGGCAGCGCTGGGAGGGCGCGCAGCCGGTGGACTTCGACGCGGCCGGGCGGGCTCTCGCCGAGGCCGAGGAGGCGCTTGCGCAGCGCCGCGCCGAGCGTCAGGCGTTGTCCACGCGCGCGGAGGTAAACCGAAGCGCCCTCAAGCGGCTGAGGGCCGAAGCCGTGCGGCTCAGTCGGGTGCGCGCGGAATTCGGCCTCTGCGACAATCTCTACCGCACCGTATCCGGTCAGCTGGCGGGCGCGGAGCGCATCTCGCTGGAGACCTATGTGCTGCAATACTATTTCCGCCGGGTGGTGGCCGCGGCCAACCAGCGGCTCACGCGCATGTCGGCGGGGCGGTTCTATCTGGAATGCCGCATGGAGGAGGGCAAAAAGAACACCCGCAGCGGACTGGGGCTGAACGTGCTGGACGCGTACACCAACCGCGAGCGCGACGTGAAGACCCTCTCGGGCGGCGAATCGTTCCTGGCCTCGCTGGCGCTGGCGCTGGGCTTTGCCGACGTGGTACAGGCCTCGTCGGGCGGCGTGCGGCTGGACACCATGTTCATCGACGAGGGCTTCGGCACGCTGGACGAGGAGACGCTCTCCCGGGCCATGGCCGCGCTGACGCGCCTGACCGAGGGCGACCGGCTGGTGGGCGTGATCTCCCACGTGGCGCAGCTCCGCGAGAGCATCGACAGCCAGATCATCGTCCGCGGCTCCCCCTCGGGCAGCCGCCTGAGCATGGAGACGGTGCGGTGAACATCGCTTCCCGCATCCGGTCGTCTGAATGCAAAATGTCTTTATAAAAATCCTGTCATAATTTTCCGAACCGCAGCCTGCTCCGTCATACATTTCGGCGGCATGCCATAATGTATAGCAAATATTCCGAACGGGTGGAGATGAGTCGAATGGACGGAGAACTGGTGCACGATCTGCGCATTCCGCTTCAGTTAATCAGCGGCTGCGCGCAGCTTCTGGAGCAGGAGCTGGGGCAGAACGCCCGGGCGCGGGGCTATGTGGAGACGCTGCTGGGCAGCGTCGGCCAGATGCAGCGCATGCTCAGCGGCGCGATGGAACGCCGCCGGCCCGAGGCGGGCGCGGTGCGCTGGACGCGCAGCGACGTCGTCAGCCGGACGTGGGAGGTCTTTTCCCGCTGCCGGCTCTACGCCGATCGCGCGGGCGTGCGCATGACCTTTTTCGCCAACACCGACCGGCTCGAAATGGCGCTGGACGACGAGAAATACGCGCGGATCCTGCTGAACCTGCTGTCCAACGCGCTGAAGTTCACGCCCCGGGGCGGCGGCGTGCGGCTGAGCGTCCGGGCGCTGGGCGACGCGGTGGAGACGGAGGTGGCCGACACCGGCTGCGGAATATCGCCCGAGCGGCTGGAGAATATCTTTCAGCTGCACGAGACGGACTTCGGCTACGGCTGCGGGCTGACCATCGCCCGGGATTTTGCCGCGCAGATGGGCGGCAGTCTGACGGCGCGCTCCCGCCCCGGCGAGGGCAGCGCGTTCACGCTGCGCCTGCCCGTGCGCTCGGTGGAGGCCGCCAGCGCCGGCTGAGCGCAATTCTTTAGAGAACCTTCATTGAGCTTTTTCGGCAAACAGAGTATAATAAAACAGGATGAAAACACGCGCCGCCCGGTCGGCGCTGAGAAGGGGCGATTGCCGAAGATGAAAGCGAAAAAGGGGACGGACGCCGTCCAAAAGCCGGACTACGGCATTTACAGAAAGCTGCTGATCGCGCTGACGGCGGTGCTGGTGGTCGCGCCGGTGCTGTTCACATTGGTGCAGATGGGCCTGTTTGCGGGCGAGCCCACGGTGGATATAAAGCCGACCGCCGGGCCCGACGCGCCGGTGCTGCGCGTGGCCGCGGACTACGACTTCTGCCCCAATTCCTATTACAATTCCAATGGCGAGCTGTCGGGGCTGTACATCGAAATCGTCACCGAGGCGGCCAACCGGCTGGGCATGCAGGTGGAATTTAAAACCGGGGCATGGCTCGATTGCCGCGCCATGCTGGCCGAGGGCGACGCGGACGTGCTGCTGGGGCTGGAGATCTTCTCCAACATGGAGGGCACGCTGCGCACCATTCCGCTGTGCTCCGACGAGCTGTGCGTCTATGGCAAAGAGGCGGTGAACAGCGCGGCGACGCTGGCGGGCAGGCGGGTGGCGCTGATGGCGCGCTCGGTCATCGAAGCCTCCTACGATCTTCAGTGCGAATACGTGGAATACAACACCAACACGGAGATTCTGCAGGCGGTGGAGAACGGCGAGGCGGACTATGCCATCTGCCATTCGGCGGTTTCGGAGAAGCTCATCGAAAAGAATCATCTGGATCTCAGGCGGGGGCTCGCCATCGCCAAGAGCTTTCCCGCCATGGCGGTGAGCGCGTCGCGCCCCGAGCTGCGCACGGCGCTCAACGAGGCGCTTCAGTCCATGAGCCGGGACGAGACCATCGGCCGGCTGCAGCAGAAATGGATCGACGACTTCACCCGCAACCGCTCGCTGCGCTATGTGCTGAAAACCAATCAGGTGCTGTACGACATGTTCATCCTCGCCCTCATCGTCGTCGTGTCCGCGCTCGTCATCTACTACGTGCTGGACAGGCGGCAGGCGCGGTACATCCGCTCCCTGCTGGATGTGCAGCGGCAGCTGAAGGAATCCAACGAAGCGGCGCTGCGCGCCAACCGCGCCAAGACCGTCTTCCTGTCCCACATGAGCCACGACTTCCGCACGCCGGTGAACGGCATTCTGGGCATGGCGGAGCGCATCCGCCGCAAAAAGGACGAACCGGAGACGGTGGACGACTGCCTGGACAAGATCAAGGGCGCGGCGGGACATCTGCTGGAGCTGATGGACGACGTGCTGGACATGAGCCGGCTGGAGGTGGGCGAGATTTGCCTGACGCGCAGTCCCTTCGATCTGAACGAGGAGCTGCGCCGCGTGCGGAGCATCGCCGAGGAGTCCGCCAAGGTCAAGGGAATTGCGCTGGAATTCCGCATGGACGGCGCGGTGCACACCCGGCTGCTGGGCAGCCCGATGCACCTGCGGCGCATTCTGCTCAATCTGGTCAGCAACGCGGTGAAATACAACCACCCCGGCGGACGGGTGGACGTGTCCGTGCGCGAGGTGGGCGGCGACGACCGGCGGGTCGCGCTGCGCTTCGTCGTCCGGGACACGGGCATCGGCATGAGCGAGGAATTCGTGCAGAAGTCCCTGTTCCATCCCTTCACTCAGGAGCACGACAACGCGCGCACCGAGTATCAGGGCACAGGGCTGGGCATGGCCATCGTCAGCGATCTGGTGAAGTTCATGGGCGGCACCATCGGCGTGGAGAGCCGGCTGGGCGAGGGCACGACCTTCACCGTGCAGCTGGAGTTCGACCTCAACCCCGCGGAGCCTCCTGCCGTCACGGACGCGCAGCCGCTTACGGATATTTCCGGCATGCGCGTGCTGGTGGCCGAGGACAATGATCTGAATCTGGAAATCGCCCGCTGCATGCTTCAGGACGCGGGCGTGAAGACGGCCGAGGCGCGCAACGGGCGCGAGGCCGTAGAGAAGTTCGCCGCCTCGGAGGAGGGCGCGTTCGACGCGATTCTGATGGATGTGATGATGCCCGTGATGGACGGCATGCAGGCCGCCAGGGCCATCCGCGCGCTGCCGCGGCAGGACGCGGCCGACGTGCCCATCATCGCCATGACCGCCAACGCCTTCGCCGAGGATCAGTCCCGTGCCCGGGACTGCGGCATGACCAAATACCTGACCAAGCCCGTAGACCCCGCCAAGCTTCACGCCGCCCTCTCCATCTGCCGAAGACAGGGGTAAACGCTCAGCCCCTTCGCCGGCTTTGCGCAGAAAAAAAGGCGGCCCGCCAATCCTGAAAAGCAAAGCAATAAAACCTCCGGCCATCGGCGGCGGTCTGTTTGGTGTACGCATTTTGCTTTTTCCCTTCTTGGTCTGCTTTTTTCGATCACACTTTGTTTAGGGCTTGACTTTTTATTTGCAGGCTGCTGCCGCGCCTTCGAACGAAGGGCATTTGCACATCCAAACGCAGGCGCAAGCCGCGACCATCGCGGCGCTGCGCCGTCGCTTCGAACAACGCCCACTCCAGAAACGCACCGCAGCGGGCAAGCGCCGACCACCGGCGCGCAGCCCGCGTTGCCTCAGCGCGGCAGCAGCTGCGCGCGGCCTCAGGCCGCCTGCCCGCACCCGCCGAGGTTGAAAACCCTTTGGGTTTTCAAGTCTGCTTCGCAGACTGCCGACGTCTCAATTCAAAGAATCGAGACGTCGGCACCGCTGGAACCTTAGGTTCCTTGGATTCTCCTTCTGCTGCCGCGCCTTCGAACGAAGGGCATTTGCACATCCAAACACAGGCGCAAGCCGCGACCATCGCGGCGCTGCGCCGTCGCTTCGAACAACGCCCAC
>USDD01000096.1 GCA_900553265.1 uncultured Eubacteriales bacterium | reverse complement strand
CGGCATGTGCGTCAAGGCCTGCCCCACGGGCGCGGTCAGCTTCCGCTGCGGGCTGGGGCGCGGAGCGAAGGAAGAAAAGAATCCAACCGGCGCAAGCGCCGTGGAGAAATAATCACAGAAAAGAAACGGAGGACATTTTCAATGAAGAAGACCTGGATTGCGCTGCTGCTGGCGCTGTGTATGCTGACCACTACTATGGGAGCCGCTTCCGCCTGCTGCGCAGACGCCTGCTGCACGGGCGCGTCCGGAATGGACGAGGCACAGACCATGGAGGAAACCTGCCCCTGCATGATGGACGGCAAGGGTGTGAACGGCTGCCCGTGCGTAAGCGACATGTGCGGTGAGGACTGCCTGTGCATGGACGGCAAGTCCTGCATGCAGGACGGCATGCGCGCCGACGGGTGCATGTGCGAAAAGCAGTGCGCCTGTGAAAATGAATGCGCCTGCGCCGAGAAGAAGCTGGAAATGCTGACGGCCGAAATGAACGCCGTGTTCGAGAAAAACATGGATCTGTGGAACCGGTTTTTCGGCATGATGGACAAGCAGCCGAACATGGACATGAGCTACGCCGATTACCTGACGGCGCAGCTGGAGACGTCGAAGGAAAAGTTCACCGAGGAGGAATATACGCTGCTGCTGGAGGATATTGAGACCATCCGCCGGCTGGATGCGGAAATGGAAAGGCTCGCGCCGAAAGACGCCATGGCGGCGGACTCGGACATGGCGGTGGAGAGCGGCATGGTGACGGCGGACGGCGGCACGGTCATGGGAAGCGAAGGGATGACCATGGCGGACGGCAGCGTAGATGACAATGACGATTCGTCCGAGAAGTTCCCTGCCTTTGAGGGCATGGATCTGGAAGGCAATCCCGTGACCAGCGAGCTGTTTAAGGAAAACTCCGTCACCGTGGTCAACTTCTGGTTCTCCGCCTGCGCCCCCTGCATTGCGGAGCTGGGCGAGCTGAACGAGCTCAACGAGGAGCTCAAGCTGAAGGGCGGCGCGGTGATCGGCATTAACGCGGACACCATCGGCGGCGACGAGAGCATGATCATGGAAGCCCGACAGATTCTGGAAAAGAAGGGCGCCGCGTACCAGAACATCTACTTCTCCGCGGATAGCGAGGCTGGACAGCTTACCTACAGCATTACGGCGTTCCCCACGACGGTGGTGGTGGATCGCAATGGACGGATGGTGGGCGAGCCGATCCTGGGCGGTATCAACAACGAGTCCCAGATGAAGGTGCTTCAGGATCTCATTGACGAGACGCTGGCCAGAGACATGGCGGCGCTGGACAAGGACATGATGATGAAGCCGGACGGCCACTAATCGGCAAAGCGGCGCAGACAACATCCCGTGCGTAAGTGCTTCCCGGTTTGTTCAGATTCCCATACGTTTTTGTGAAGGGAAAACTGCGCCATAAAGCTCTGCGCTCTTTCAGATGTGAAATCAAAAGTAAAGGCCTGATCGCCCGCATTATATGCAGACCATCAGGCCTTTTCGTTATTAGGGCGCGTTCACACTACACCATGAGGCTTGAATTGGAGGTGAAGAGCATAGCATTCAAAGTGCGATTAAGACCGTTCTCAGATGCAATCTGAGTTTGGAAGATTAAAATGTGCATGAGATATATTTGTTCATCGGTTGAAACAATTCCTCGCTCGTGGTAAAATGATTGGGCGGGGCGGAAATCTTCGCCACGCCTCGGGAGGAGACGAAATTCATTGTGTCACGGAGGAAAACGGGAATGGGTAAAATCTGGTTTCTTCAGCCGTCGGACGGTGATCTGCTGGTGGGCGGTGCGGATGGCGAATTCCGAGACGGACGATTCTTCGCCCAGGTTCGGGTGCGGGCGGAGGCGGATGCGCTGAGCGTCAACGGCGTTCCCGTCGATCGGAGCGACGACGGCGATTTCCGCGCCATGGTTCCGTTGGACGGACTTCGCGGCCGGCTGGAGGCGCGGGACGAAAATGGCGGCTGCGCGGCGATCACGGTCTTTCGCCTGCGCGGCGCGGAGAAGACCTATCGCTTCACTGTGGACGACTGCATTCGCTGCTTCGAAGATCTGACCCGCCGTCAGGAATGCTACCGCTCCATTTTTGAAAATCCCTATCTGGCCGTATTCGCACGTGCGCACGAGCGCTACGGCAGCAAAGTGCACCTGAACGTGTTCTACGAAAGCGAGGACGGCTCGTTCAACCTTTCGATGATGACCGACCGCTTCCGCGATGAATTCATCCGAAATTCGGACTGGCTGAGCCTGACCTTCCACGCGCGGCGGGAGTTTCCCAACGCGCCCTATCGCACGGCCTCCTACGAGGAAATCTATCGCGACTGCGTCCAATGCACGCGCGAAATCATCCGCTTCGCCGGGCGCGAGGTGCTGCGCGATACCACCACCCTCCATTTCGGCGCGTGCACGGCGGACGGCGTTCGGGCGCTGCGCGCCTTCGGCTTCCGCGGCCTGTGCGGCTATCTGACCTTCGCACCTGACGGCGAGACGCTGGTCTCCTATCATCTGACCCACGACCAGGTCGCCCACGCGGAGACCCGGGAGGGCTGGTATGACGCGGCGGAGGACGTGGTCTTCGCCAAGCTGGACTTTGTGCTCAACGACCCCGCCCTTACCGCGGACCGCGTCGCGCCCTTTCTGAACGAGCTGGCCAAGCGCCCCCATGAGCGCGAGCTGATCCAGATGGTCATCCACGAGCAGTACTTCTACCCGGACTACGCTCTGTACGAGCCGGATTACGCCCAGCGCATCTGGGAGATGGCGCGATGGATGCACGAGCACGGCTATCGCAGCGCGTCGCTGTCCGAAATGATCCGCGAAGAGGACGCAAGGCTCTGAGCAGCGAATGTGCGTTTTCTCGGATTTGCATCGTTCAGAAGGGGCGCATGGAGCAATTGCTCCATGCGCCCCTCTCCGCGTAAATCGCTGCGCGCCCCTGCGTCGCCTGCCAAATCGCTCCGGGAAGCCGAAGGGACTGCCCAATGCGGGCAGTCCCTTCTCTCTGTCTCCGAATTACTTGCTCGCCTCGGCGAAATCGGCCTTGATTCCGTCGTAGACGGCGTTGTACGCGTCGACCACGGTCTGCGGGCCGAAGCTCTGATACTCGGCCAGGAATTCGTCGTACATGGACTCGAACTCCTCGTCGCTCTCGGCGAGAATCAGCTGGGCCATGTGCTTGTAGATGTACTCGCTCAGCTTGGTGTCCAGCGCGGACTCGTCGGAGGTGGGATTCAGCGCGACGGTGCCGGCCAGGCCGGTGTGAACATACTCAAAGTCGAACTTGTCGTTATTCTGCCACGGATCCGTAGCCTTCTCCCAGCCGTAGTGAGAATAGACTTCCTTCGTGCGGTCGGAAACAGTCAGCTCATAGACGCTGCCGTCCATCACGCGGTTGTAGACCTGCTTGTTCTCGTCGTAGTCGGAGGAGAGGCCCAGGAAGTAGTAATAGCCGACGCCGTCGTTGAAGTGCTCGTCGCCGGTGCCCTGCATGCAGGCGATGCTTTCAGGGGTCACCTGGCGCAGACCGTTCTCGTCGATGGTGTAGTGCACGCCTTCAATGCCCCAGCCCAGAAGGACCTGGCCTTCCTCGGTGGACGCCCAGTCCAGCAGCTCCATGATGCGCTCGGGATACTTGGCGTTCTTGGTGATGACGACGCTCTGCCAGTCGTAGGTGTCCAGAATACGGATGCAGCGCTTTTCGCCGTTGTCCAGCTGCAGCTTGGTGGTGTTGGGCATGATGACGTATTCCATGTTCTCCTTGCCCGCCTCGCGGAGAGCCTGGTTGGCGCCGCCCTGCTCCCAGGTGACGTACCAGGTGGACAGCGCGGTGCCGGACTGAAGCTGCTCAGTGACGGTGGCGGAGTCGGTGGTGAAGATTTCCTCGTCCAGAATGCCCTCCTGATACATGCGGTTCAGGAACTTCAGGCCTTCCTTGAAATAGATGTTGGAGAACTTGTCCTCAAACACGTCCTTCTGGTTGTTCCAGAACACGCTCAGGCCGGAGTTGCACTCGGTGTAGCCGCCGCGATCGAGCATCAGGATCGTGGTGAGCATCCAGTCCTCAGCACCCGCGAAGGTGATGCCAATGGTGGGATCGCCGTTTTCCGTGGTGGGATGATCCTCCATGGCCTTCTTCAGCACGGCGATGTAGTCGTCGTCGGTGAGAAGCTCCGGCCAGCCCTGCTCCTCGAGGATGTCGCTGCGGACGAGCATGTCGAACATCGGGCCTTCAGCGACCTCCATGTCCGGGCAGTTGGCCTCGTACTTGTACAGATCGTCCGTGCCGGTGGCCAGCTTCCAATAGGGAATGGACTGGGCGTGGAAGGTCAGGAAGTTCTGCGCGTTGCATTTCTCGGCCAGCTCGCTCAGATTCAGCACGGCGCCCGCCTCGATGTACTTCTTGACCATGGTGTTGCCCTGCAGCTGAACCATGTCGGGATAGTCGTTTCCGGCCAGCCACATGGCGCAGCGCTCTTCCCAGTCGCCTGCATAGCCGACGAGATTGATGATGATGCCGAACTTGTCGTAGATGATCTGACCAATGGGGTTGTCCAGACTGCTCGAATCCTTCACGCCGGGGATCATGTAGGTGATTTCGTAGTCCTCCCGGGTTTCCTCCGCCAGCACGCCCGTAAAGGTGCAGGCCAGCATGAGAAGCGCCAGAACCAGTGCCAGAGTTCTCTTCATGTCGTTTCCTCCTTTATTTGATGGCTCTTGCGAACCAACATTTCCGTCGATCAGCCCTTGATGGAGCCAATGAGAATGCCCTTGGCGAAATTCTTCTGAAGCATAGGATAAACCAGCATGATCGGAACGGTGGTGATCACGGTCATCGCCATCTTCAGCGAGGTGCTGTTGATGTTGTTCATCTGCGCATTCTTGCGCGCTTCCTCCACGCTGGAGGAGCTGGTCTGGATGAAGTTCATCAGCACATAGGACAGGGTGTGCAGCTCGGTCTGGGACGAGTTGTAGATCATCGTGTCCGAATAGCTGTTCCACTGGCCGATGCACAAAAACAGCAGCACCGCCGCCAGAACCGGCTTGGACAGCGGAAAAACAATTCGGAAGAAGATCACAAAGTCGTTGGCGCCGTCGATCATGGCGCTCTCGGCCAGTCCGTCCGGCAGCGATTCCATGTAGGTCTTGATGAGCACCATGTTGTAAACGCCGAACAGGCCGGGAATGATGTATACCCAGAACGTGCCCGTCAGGCCGATCTCGCTCATGAGCAGATAGCTTGGAATCATGCCGCTGGAGAAGTACATGGTGATCATCAGCAGCTTGACGAAGAAGGAGCGGCCCACCAGGTCACGGTTCATCAGCGCATAGGCCGCCATGGCCGTGACCAGAATGGACAGCGTCGGGCCCAGAACCGACCGCGCTACGGAGATCATCAGCGCGTGGGGAATCTTATCCACCGACATCAGCAGCCGATAGGAATCCGCATTGAAGCCCTTTGGATAGAGCAGCAGACTCGAGCCGACGCTGCCCGAGGTACTGAAGGAATACATGACCACATACCAGAAGGGATACAGCGAGACCACAAACACGACCAGCATGACCAGATAGATGATGAAGTCGAATACATAGTCTCCCAGAGTTCGCTTATGCTTCACTGTCAGTCGCCTCCTTACAGCAGCGAGCGGCCGTTGAGGCGCTTGGCCGTGAAGTTGACGATGGAGAACATCACGATGCTCGCGAAGGTCTTGATGATGCCCACGGCCGTGGCGTAGCTGAAGTTCAGTTTCTTCAGGCCGTAATTGTAGATGTAAACGTCCAGAACCTCCATGGTCTCCCAGTTGGTGCTGTTGGTAAAGAGATAGAACTGCTCGAAGTTCGAGGAGAAGATCCAGCCGGAGTTCATGATCAGCAGCATCACCAGCGTGGTCGTCAGCCCGGGCAGCGTGATGTACCAGATCTTCTGCATGCGCGTCGCGCCGTCGATGTCCGCCGCCTCATACTGCTCGGTGGGAATGCCCGCCAGCGCCGCCAGGAAAATGACGCTGTCGTAACCGAGATTCTTCCAGATATTCACGAAGAGGATCAGTCCCCAGGAATAGTCCGGGTCGCCCAGAAAATTGATTCCCTTCTTGCGCATGCCCAAGCTCACAATCATCCGGTTGACGATGCCGGTCTTGGAGGCCAGAAACGCGCTGAAGATCATGTAGGTGATGACCCAGGAGACGAAATAGGGGAAGAACGACGCAGTCTGCACCAGCTTCTTCGTCCGGCGGGAGCGAACCTCGTTCATCAGCAGCGTGAACACCATGGCCACGCCCAGACTGATGAACAGATTCATCAAATTGATGGCCAGCGTGTTGCGCACGGTGTACATCGCGTCCATGGAGCCGCTGAAAAAATTGGCGAACTGCTTCAGCCCCGTCCACTTTCCCGCGAACATGCTGCCGCCCAGCTTGTAGTCGGTAAAGGCCATGTACCAGCCCGCCAGCGGCGCATAGGAGAAAACCAGCGTGAGAATAATGGCCGGAGCCAGCAGTACGTACAGCCGCCACTGAGCCTTCAGACGAGTCTTCAGCGGGCGCCGGTTCACCGTAATGGTTGGGGTCATGACACTTCAGCTCCTCGCAAAGTCGTAGTTGGGAACGACGGATCGCCCCTCGTCGGCGGATTGAACGATGGCCATACAGGCCGCGATGGTGCGCGCGCCCTGCTCCGCGTCCGTGGGCACCGGAGTATCGTTCAGAATCGCGTCCGCGAAGGCGCGGAACTCGCCGAAGGTGTTGTGATCGGCCAGCTGAACGTCAATCTCGTGGGGCGTGGAGGCCGAGCCGGGCTTGCCCTCCTCCTCATGGAAGAGCGTGATGTGCGGCGTGGAATTGTCGCAGATGATGGTTCCCTTGGTTCCGTAGAACACGCTGCGCATGGTGTACTCGCGCTTGCAGCCGGTGGAGACGAACACCTTGCCGACGACGTTGTTGGGGAACTTCAGAATGGCGACGGTGCAGTCGGCGTAGTCCACGATGGGCAGCATCTTGTGGGTGGCGTAGGCTGTGACCTCGGTGGGGTCGCCCGCCAGCCAGCGAAGCAGATCCACCGCGTGGCAGCCGCCGCCCACCACGCCGTTGCGGATGGGATCGCTGCGCCAGCCGTTCAGGGAGAGAATTTCCTGATAATCGTGGGCGTATTCGCTTTCGACGAAGTACAATTCACCGATCCGCCCCTCGTCGACGAGCTTTTTCGCCGCGACGAAGCCGGGCGTAAAGCGGCAGATCTGGCCCACCATCAACTTGCGGTCGCTCCTCTTGCCGGACTCCACGATGGCGCAGAGATCCTCGCGGGTCAGCGCCAGCGGCTTTTCACACAGAACGTGTTTGTTCGCGGCCAGCGCGGCCTCGACCATCTCCCGGTGCAGCTGGTCGGGCGTGACGATAATCACTGCGTCCAGTCCGGGATGGCGAAGCAGATCGCGATAGTCGGTGTAGCGCGCGTCCACGCCCAGCTTCTCGCCGGCCTCACGGAGTTTTTCCTCGTCCACGTCGCAGATGGCGACCAGGCGAGCCTGCTCATGTGCCTGAACGGCCAACATGTGCGACTGGGCCATGCCGCTGCATGAAATCACGCCCACATTCAAAATTTTCTGTTCCATTTGCCGTTTCTCCCTCGGCTTGCGCCTATTCTCTTTCCGTCAAAGTAAAATGTCTCCCGCAGACAACGTAAAACGCATTGCGAAATTTTTTAATCGATGAAATAATTATAGCATCTCCTATGCCAAATTGTCAATGGCGTTTTTACACTATTTTGCGAAATGCGCCAGGCCTTTTGAGGACATACAGAATTAATAATATGAAAACGCACCACGCGGCACGCCTTTTCGTTTATTTATCGCATAAACAATTTGAGGAATCGACATGAATGCTCGTCGAAAGCAGCAGAAGAATGCGCAGACGGTTCCCGTCGCGCCCGCAGACCTCACCCGCGGCAATATTTTAATGCTCTTCCAGAAACAAATGCGTCCCGCGTTCAGAACGATTGACAAGGGCGGAAAAATGGGGTATATTAATTTCATCATTCGATGAAAAAATTGGAAGAGCGCCCGACAGGATTGCGAAACGAAGGCTGTCGAGGCCATGCAGGGAGTGGAGTTTGGCAGCGCCTGCGCCCGGCATGCAGAGAGACTCTGCCTGTTGCTGCCGAAAGATCGCTCGCCGGGAGGCCGTGCGCGCTCAGCGAATTATCGATGCTGCCCGCCGCTGCAGCGGTGAAGAAAGGATCGCCGGGCTGCAATTCGCAAGCAACGCGTCCCGGAGAGATGCACCGAATGCTCGGTGGAGTCCATGACGTTGAAGGAGTGTACCTATGATTATCAAAGAACCTCTTTCTGGAACGATCTATGCCGCCGTCGCCGGTGAAACGCCGATGGTTTACTGCCGCGCCGTTTCCGAGGCTCCGGTGACGATCAACGGCATGCCCGCCGCCGCGTCCGACGGCGCCTGGGTACTGGAGATTCCCCTGACCGTTCCTCATCTCACGCTGACCTTTGCTTCGGGCGGCGAAAGCCGCGACGTGGAGCTGTGGCGCGTGGACATTCTCCATCGGATGTTCCGCCTGTCCGTGGACGACAACGTTCGGTTTTTGCAGGATATTGCCGAGCACGATTACCGAAGCGTCTTCGAAAATCCCTATCTGGCCATGTATCGCAGGCTGCATGAAAAATACGGACTGAAGGTACACATGAACATCTATTGGGAAAGTCCGGAATACGGCGACTTCACCCTTCTGGATATGCCCGATCGCTATCGGCAGGAATGGCTGGACAACCGGGACTGGCTTCGTCTTTCCT
The DNA here is from genome assembly GCA_900553265.1 of uncultured Eubacteriales bacterium. Lineage (GTDB taxonomy): Bacteria > Bacillota > Clostridia > Christensenellales > Aristaeellaceae > Faecivicinus. Next base: position 640 of record USDD01000096.1, on the reverse strand, counting down.
TCCATGCCAACGCCGACAAGCCCAACTGGCCCTATATCGACGCCGGCTATGCGCAGGTTCACCGCGACTGCAGCCGGGTAATGGCCCAGATCGAGCGCTTTGCCGGGCGTGCGGGTTACGTGACCACGCTGCACTTTGCTGAGACCACCGTGGACGGCATTCGCGCTCTGTATGATTGTGGCATCCGCGCCCTGCTGGGGGATTTCGCCGAAAATGATGGGAAGCCCTGCCTCTGCTATTCGGCCACTCAGGAGCAGTTCGATGCGGTGCGCCGCCACTGTTTCTGGAAGGATCCGAAGACGGGCATGATTTTCTTTCCCTGCGACGTGGTTCTGAACTGCGGTCGCCTGGAGGATATTCCTTCCGGCCTGGACGCCTTTGAAGCCCGTTATCCCAACCGTCCGTTCATGGACATTCTGATCCACGAGCAGTACTTCTATCCGGATTATTGCGGCTATCTGCCCGATTATGCCGATCGCCTGGAAGCCGGCGTTCAGTGGTGCCTCGAGCACGGATACCGTCCCGGCTTCGTGGAGGAAATCCTGCGCGAGGATCAGCCGCCCATCCTCGGCACGTTGTGTTAAAGCAACACCGCACAATTCGGCGGCGCGTCGGGCTCTGTCTTTTCCGCCATCTGCGG
>USDD01000095.1 GCA_900553265.1 uncultured Eubacteriales bacterium | reverse complement strand
TTCCATTTTTCAGGAACGGCGGGCCTTTATCCTATCGAAAATTACAGAACGTACTCGGCCTTCGGCTCGGGACGGTTCTTCATTTCCTCGCGCTTGGCGGTGTGCACCTCGGAATCGTAGCCCATCACGGCGTAGGCCGCGATCTTGGATTCCTCCACGCCGGGCTGGTTGAACGTGTTGATGTTCAGCAGCGCGCCCGCGTAGGCCGTGACCAGCTCGAAGAAGTACAGCAGCTGGCCGATGGTCTCGGCATTGACCTCGGGCAGAATGATGGACTGGCACATGCGCTGGGCCTTGAACAGGGCGTACTCGGTGCCCTGACGCTCGGCCTCGATGAGCTGGTTGTGGCTCTTGCCGCCCAGGAACGCAATGGTGGGAATGTCGTCGCAGCCATGGGGAATGGGCGTGGTCGCGCGGAACTTCTCCACCTTCAGGAAGGTGATGACCTTGTCGAAGGGGCCCTCGGTGTACAGCTGCAGCTGAGAGTGCTGATCGGTGACGCCCAGCGTCTTGATGGGAGTCTGGCCGACGTTGCAGGGCTTGCCGTCCAGTGTCACGTTCTTGCCCAGGGACTCGGCCCACAGCTGAGCGTACCAGTCGGCCATCAGCTTCAGGCTGTCGGCATAGGGCATCATGACGGACATGTTCGCGCCCTTGTTCATGGCCAGCATCATCAGGCCCGCGTCCAGCAGCGCCGGATTGGCGAACACCTCGTCGGTCTTGCAGCGCTCGTCCATGTCCTTCGCGCCCGCCAGCAGGCCGCGGACGTCGATGCCGCAGACCGCCGCGGCGATCAGGCCCACCGGGCACAGCTCGGAGAAGCGTCCGCCCACGCCGTCGGGAATGTAGAAGGTCTTGAAGCCCTCGCGCTTCGCGATCTGAATCAGGAAGCCCTTGGTCTCCGAGGTGGTGATGAGGATGTGCTTCTTCCAATCGTCGCCGCAGGCCGCCTTCAGCGCCTCGGTCACGATCAGATACTGGCTCATGGTCTCGGCGGTGCCGCCGGACTTGGTGATGACATTGAAGCAGGTCTTCTTCAGATCCACCACGTCCATCAGCGCGGCCATGCGCTCGGGATCGATGTTGTCCTCGATGTACAGCCGGGGGCCGCCGCGCTTCCCGGCGGGCAGCTCGTTGTAATGCAGATGGTTCAGCGCCGCCTGCACCGCCGCGGGGCCGAGGGCGCTGCCGCCGATGCCCAGCACCACAAAGGCCTCGAACTCGCCGCGAACCTTCGCCGCGGCCTTTTCGATCTCGGCCACGATTTCGTCCTGATTGTAGGGCAGATCCATCCAGCCCTGCATGCCCTTGCCGCGGCCGGCCTCCACCGCCGCGTGCGCCTGCTTCAGCGCGGGGATCATGCCGTCCAGCTCGGCGCGGGCGATGCCCCGGGGGCCGACGTATTCCGCCATCATCGGATTGACATCCAAACGAATGCGATTGCTCATATTGATTCCTCCATTATGCCATAGATTGGCTCCATTATATCCGCGGGATGTAAACTTTGCAACGCCGCTTCCAGACATTGCATTTGATTTATACATATAAATATAAGATAATAATACAGGAAAGTCGAAGGCGGTTCGCCGATGATTTTCGTCAGAGGAATTCGGCTGGCTGAAGGCTTCGCCGGCTCTGTAAAGCGGCGGCCATTCCGGTCATAGAATGACAAATCCGCTTCAAACGCGAAGGAGGGCACGGCATGCGTCCATGGAAATGCATCGCGGGTATTGCGGGCGCGAGCCTGCTGCTGGCGGCGGGCTTTCGCGCATTTCCAGCCTTCGCCATTTTCTGGCACGCGCATATTGCCCGACCCTTCGCCGCTCTCGCCGCATCGCTCTCCGAAAGGCTCCCTTTCCCGCTGCTGGAACCGCTGGGCTTTGCGCTGATTCTCTGCGCCGCCGCGGGCTTTTGCCGGGGCTGGAAGAAAGGTCTTGCGCGCCTGACGGCGATCGTCTCCCTCCTGCTGACCGTCTATGTCCTCGCGTGGCTGCCGGGATACTTTGTTCCCATGGAGCGTGTTTTGGTGGTGCAGGTTGCTGAAGAAACGCCGAACGCTGCCCATGCGCAGACCTGCACTGCGGCACAGGACGCCCCCGTTCCGACGAACGCCTTCTCCAATCCGCCGCGCAACGATTTCCCCTCCGAATCCGCCCTCTCCCCCACCGCCGCCGAGCTGGAGACGCTCTGTCTTCGGCTGATCGACGAGCTGAACGCCTCGAAACTCCGCTTCACCGGTGGGAAGAACGCGCTGCTTCAGGCCGCGGAGGCGATGAACGCCGCTTTTGACGCGGGAGTGAGCGAAAACGCCGTGCGCTTTGCACGATACCCGGAATGGATGGCCGCGCTGGATTTGGCGGGATTTTATTCGCCATGGACGGGAGAGGCGCTGGTCAGTCCGAATCTCTCCGCCGCGGCGCTGCCCTTCATCGCCTGCCATGAGCTGGCGCATCGCCTCGGCGTCGCCGACGAGGGCGCGGCCAACATCGCCGCGTGGATCGCCTGCCGCCCATCGGGCGGCGAGCTTGCGGACAGCGCCGCGCTCTGGGCATTGCGCTACGCCATGGCCGGGCTGCGCGCGTCCGACGAATCCGCATGGCGGCGCTGCGCGCAGGAAATGCGCCCCGCGCTGGTGCGAACCTTCGCATCCATGAACGGCTTCTCCGAAGCGTCCGGCACCGCGCGCAGTCGGTTCCTCCTGCGCGGCGCCGACAGCTACGCCGCGCTGGTTCCGTGGCTGATCGAGCATCCGGAGGCGTGGGAATAGCAGTCTCGGCTCAGATTCGTGTCCGACGAAGCAGCGCTGTGCGCAGGATATGCGCCCCGCGCGCTGGTGCGAACCTTCGCGGCCATGAACGGCTTTTCCGAAGCATCCGGCGAGGCTGTGCGGCGGCGCTGGCAGCTATACCGCGCTGGTTCCGTGGCTGATCGGTTTTCATTCGGCCAGAACATCCGTGCCCGCTCTTTGGCAATCGCAGAACCCGGCGGCAGCAACGCTGCGACGGCCTCCGGGCGTATGGAAGAATTTTACGGTCGACTCGCAGTCCTTTTTCCTTCGTTCTGGTTTCGCTCCCATATCAAAAGGCCGGAAGATGCAAAACGGCTTGCACCTTCCGGCCTTTTTTTGCTTATTTTTCCAGAATCCGCGCGCCTTCGAAGTCCGGATGCAGCGCCAGCGCGCGCCATCCATAGAGACTGTCGGCGAGGGCGCTCTCCATCCGCTCGGCGAAGGTCTCCGCTTCCTCGGCGCGCACAACGCTCAGCAGCGTCGAGCCGGAGCCGCTGATGCAGAACGCCGCCGCACCGTTGGCCAGCGCCAGCGCGCGCACGCGGTCGTATTCGTGGATCAGCTGCTTCCGATAGGGCTGATGCAGCCGGTCGTCCATGGCCGCGCCGAGCATCTCCGCGTCGCCCGTCTCCAGCGCCCGCAGCGTCAGCGCCAGCCGCGCGAGATTGGCCGTCGCGTCGGAAAACGGCACCTGTCCGGGCAGCACGCGCCGCGCGTCCCGGGTGGAGGTCTCGAAATTGGGAATCAGCGCGCAGAAGCCGAAGCCCGGATGGACGGGATATTCCGCGCAGAGCACGCGCCCGTCCACGGCCATGGAGCCGCGCAGCCCGCCCAGCAGCGCCGGAGCCACGTTGTCCGGATGACCCTCCAGCTCCGTGAGGATGGACAGAATTTCGTCCTGCCCAAGGGGCGCGCCCAGAAAATGGTTCGCCGCCAGCGCGCCCGCCGCCAGCAGCGTGGCGCTGGAGCCCAGCCCTCGCGCCACCGGCACGTTCGTCTCAATGTGCAGGCGGATGCCCGACGGCTTCGCGCCCGCGCGCCTTTCCACCGCGCGCCACGCCGCCACGGCCAGATTGTCCTCGCCCGCATAGGCCGGGTCGCAGCCCGTGATGGACAGCCCCTCCGCCTGCGCGGCGAATTCAAACACATTGTGCAGGCTCAGCGCCAGCCCGAGCACGTCGAAGCCCGGGCCGAGGTTGGCCGACGTGGCCGGAACCGCGATTCGAACGCTCATCTTCCTCTCTCCTGTTCGTGTAAAATTATGTGATTCGCGCATCGGCTGCGTTTCCCTCCCGGGAAAGCCGCTCACCGCTTCGCCTTTTCCCGCACGTACTCCAGCATGTCCGTCCGGTCCACGCAGTCGGTGTGACGCACGGGCAGATCGCGCAGCGCGGCGAGGTTTTTCGGAATCGGCGCGCCTGTGCGCGCGTGGAGCTCGTCCATGGCGGCAAAGCCCGACTGCTCCGCCGGGAAGCCCAGCGCGTCCAGCACCGCCGCCGGGAATTTATAGGGCGACGCGGTGGACAGTACCACCGCCGGGCGATTGTCCCCCGTTTCGGCGCGATACTGCGTCAGCGCGCTGCGGCCCACGGCGGTGTGGGGATCCATCAGATAGCCGTTTTCTCCATATTCTCGACGAATGGTCCCGGCGGCCTGAGCGTCGTCCGCCCAGCCGCCCCAGAAAGTCTCGCGCATGCGCGCCATGACGCTCTCCGGGGCCTGATACGCGCCCTTCTCGCTCAGCTCGGCCATCATCCGCTTCACCGGCTCCGGGTCGCAGCCGCCCGCGAGGAACAGATAGCGCTCCAGATTGCTGGAGACCAGAATGTCCATGGACGGCGACGTGGTCTTGTGGAAGTCGCGGCGTCGGTCGTACACGCCGGTGCGGATGAAGTCCGTCAGCACGTTGTTGGCGTTGGACGCGCAGATCAGCCGGCCCACAGGCAGGCCCATCCGCCGGGCGAACTCGCCGGCGAGGATGTCGCCGAAATTTCCCGTGGGCACCGCGAAGTTCACCGCGTCGCCCGGACGGATCGCGCCCCGCGCAACCAGATCGGCGTAGGCCTTGAAATAGTAGAACACCTGCGGCGCAAGGCGGCCGAGGTTGATGGAATTGGCGCTGGAGAGGCACACGCCCGATTTCGCCGCCCAGCCCTCGCGGCCGTCGTCGGCGAAGATGCGCTTCACGCCTGTCTGCGCGTCGTCAAAATTGCCGCGCACGGCGCAGACCGCCACGTTTTCGCCCGGCTGAGTGATCATCTGCGCCCGCTGCACGTCGCTGACCCCGTTTTCGGGATAAAACACGATGATGCGCGTGCCCGGCACGCCGCAGAAGCCCTCCAGCGCCGCCTTGCCCGTGTCGCCGCTGGTGGCGGTGAGCACCAGAATCTCCTCGTCCGCGCCCAGCTTCTTCCGGGAGAGCGCCATCAGCCGCGGCAGCAGCGACAGCGCCATGTCCTTGAACGCCGACGTGGGCCCGCGGAACAGCTCCAGCACGTGCGCGTCGCCCACGTCCTTCAGCGGAACCAGATCCTCCGTCTCGAATTTTCCTTCATATCCCTTTTCCACCACGCCGCGAATTTCCTCCGCCGAAAACTCGCCCAGCAGCCTGCCCAGCGTCAGCCGCGCGATCTCCAGCGCCGGTCTGCCCAGAAATTCGTCCATGGAAACCTGCATATCGGCAAAGGACGTGGGCGTGTACAGCCCGCCGTCCGGCGCAATGCCGCGAAAAATCGCCTCGGAGGCCGTCGCCGTCTCGGCGAGCGACCGCGTGCTTCGATAAAACTTCATAAAATCAACCCCGCTTTTTCCTTTGACAAGTGCCTGAGAATATGATATAGTGTTTTTCAAGAAAAAACAAGTGTTTTTTTGAGAAGGACACTCGAATTTTCAAAAAATAACGAAACGGCCCGGGAAAGGGGCGAAGAACCATGAAAATTGCAATTTTAGGTCTTGGATGCGTGGGCTCCGGCGTGTACGAGCAGCTTCAGGGGCGCGACGGACTTACCGTCGCGCGCATTCTGCACCGCCACCCGCTCTCGGGCGCGGCGGAGGAGATGCGCACCGAGGACTTCGGCGAAATCCTCGCCGATCCGGAAATCGAAGCGGTGGTTGAGGTGCTGGGCGGCGTGGAGCCGGCGCGCTCCTTCGTCAAAGCGGCGCTGCGCGCGGGCAAACACGTGATCACGGCCAACAAGCTGATGCTCTCCTCGGATCTGCCGGGCATTCTCGCCGCGGCACGGGAGGGCGGCGCGCAGCTTCGATGCAGCGCCAGCGTGGGCGGCGGCATTCCGTTCCTGCCCAATCTGCTGCGCGCCCGCCGGGCCGACCGGCTGGTCGAGGTGGGCGGCATCGTCAACGGCACCACCAATCTCATTCTGGACGTGATGCAGCGCGAGGGCGCGGAGTTCGACAAGGTGCTGGCGCAGGCGCAGCGCGCGGGCTTCGCCGAGGCCGACCCCTCGGCGGACGTGGACGGCGTGGACGCGCAGTGCAAGCTGTCCATCGCCGCGTCGGTGGCCTTCGACGCGTTCGTCGCGCCCGAGGCCGTGGCCGTGGCGGGCATTCGCAATATCCGCGGCGCGGACGCGGCGAATTTCCTCAGGCTGAAGCGGGTCTGCCGGCTGCTGACGCGGGCTGTGCGCACGGAAAAGGGCGTGTGCGCCTACGTGGAACCGACGCTGGTTCCCGAGAGCGCGCCCGAGGCCGCCGTTCTCCTGAACGACAACCGCGTCTGTCTGCGAGGCGAGCGCGTGGGCGCGCAGGCCTTCTCCGGGCAGGGCGCGGGCAAAGCGCCCACCGCCTACGCCGTGGTGAACGACCTGCTCGACCTGATCAGCGGCGCGCCGGCGGCGAAATACGTCTCCACGAGCGCGTCTCTCCCCGCGGACAGCGCCGCCGAGGCCCACTGCTACTATGTGCGCACCCGCGCGCCCATGGCGCTGCCCGGCGAGCGCATCGGCGAAGGCCTCTATCTCACCCGGCCCGTTCCCGTCTCCGAGATGCATTATGCCATGGCCGAAGCCGCGAAGGCCGACCCGGAGACCTTCTTCGCCGGCATCCGCGACTGACAAATTCACAGACAAAGGAGTCTGATTCCCATGCTGAAGATCGCAAAATTCGGCGGCTCGTCTCTGGCGAACGCCCAGCAGTTCCGCAAGGTTCGGGACATCGTGCGCGCCGACGAGAGCCGCCGCGTGATCGTCGTCTCCGCGCCGGGCAAGCGCTTTTCCGGCGACCACAAGATCACCGACCTGCTCTATCTGGCCCACGCCCACGCGAAATACGGCGTGTCCGGCGAGAGCATTCTGCAGATGATTCGCGACCGCTACGCCGAGATCGCCCAGGAGCTGAATCTCGCCGCCGATCTGGACGCGGAGTTTGCCCGCATCCAGTCGCGCATTCGGGCCAACATGCTGCCCGACGAGCTGGTCTCCCGGGGCGAATACCTCTGCGCGAAGCTGATGGCCGAGGTGCTCGGCTACGACTTTCTGGACGCGGCCGACTGGCTGCGGTTCCGCTACGACGGCACCATCGACGCGGAGGCCTCGGGCGAGGCGCTGCGCGCCTTCTTCGCCGATCATCCGCGCATCGTAACCCCCGGCTTCTACGGCTCCATGCCCGACGGCAAGACGCGGCTGATGGCCCGGGGCGGCTCGGACATCACGGGCGCGCTGGCGGCGGCGCTGCTGGACGCGGATCTCTACGAGAACTGGACGGACGTGCCGGGCGTGCTGATGGCCGACCCGCGGGTGGTGGACGATCCGAAGCCCATCGACCGCATCACCTACGCCGAGCTGCGCGAGCTGTCCTACATGGGCGCGGAGGTGCTCAACGAGGAGTCCATCTTCCCCGTGCGCGAGAAGGACATTCCGCTGAACATCCGCTGCACCAACGACCCCGCCGCGCCGGGCACGATGATCTCCAATTTCTTCGACGACGCGCCCGAGGCCGACCCACGGTTCATCACCGGCATCGCCGGCCGCAAGAACTACTCCATCGTCTCCGTGCACAAGAGCCGGCTCTCCCGGGAGAGCGGCGCGATGCGCCGGCTGCTGGAGATCTTCGAGCGCCGCGACGTGGTGGTGGAGCACATTCCCTCGGGCATCGACAGCATCTCGCTGGTGGTCTCCGGCGAGGCGCTGGAGCCGGTGCAGTACGAGATTCTGGACGAGATCCGCAAGAGCATCGCGCCGGAGTCCATCCAGATCACCGAGGGCATCGCGCTCATCGCCGCCGTCGGCCGCATGATGGCCAGCCGTCCGGGCACCTCGGGCCGCCTGTTCGCCACTCTCGGCCAGAACGACATCAGCATCCGCATGATCTCTCAGGGCCCCGACGAGATCAACATCATCTTCGGCGTGGAAAACAAGGATTTCGAAAAAACCATTCGCATACTCTACAACAGCTTAGTCAGATTGGATGTGAACGCATGAACAACAACATGAACATCGCCATTCTGGGCGCAACCGGCGCAGTGGGCCGGGAAATGCTGAAGGTTCTTCTGGAGCGCGGGGTGGAGCCCTCGCGCATCCGCGCTCTGGCCAGCGCGCGCAGCGCGGGCACGGTTCTGGAATGCGCGGGTCATAGCTTCCCCGTCGCCGAGGCGACGGAGGACTCCTTCGCCGGCGCGGACGTGGTTCTGGGCGCGGCGAGCAACGCTCTGGCGAAGCGCTTCGCGCCGGCCATCCGCGCGGCGGGCGCGCTTTTCGTGGACAACTCCAGCGCCTTCCGCATGGACGCGGACGTGCCGCTGGTGGTGCCCGAGATCAATCTCGCCGACGCGAAGGCGCACCACGGCATTATTTCCAACCCCAACTGCTCCACCATCATCTCCATGATGGCGCTCTATCCTTTGGCGGCGCTCTCGCCCATCCGCTCCATTGTCGCGTCCACCTATCAGGCGGTTTCCGGCGCGGGCGCGGGCGGCCTTGCCGAGCTGGAGGCGCAGGTGCGCGCCTACGCGTCGGGCGACGCGCTTGCGAAGAGCGTCTTCCCCCACCAGATCGCCTTCAACCTCATTCCGCAGATCGGCTCTGACGTGGGCGACGGCTACACCACCGAGGAAATGAAGATGCAGAACGAGGGCCGCAAGATCATGCATCTGCCCGGCATGACCGTCACCTGCACCTGCGTGCGCGTGCCGGTACTGCGCTCCCACTCCATCAGCCTGACCGTGCGCTTCGAGCGCAAAATCACCGTCGCCGAGGCGCGCGAGGCCATTGCCGCCGCGCCGGGCTGTCTTCTCCGCGACGACGTCGCCAGCGGAATCTACCCCATGCCCATCGACACGAGCGATCAGGACAAGGTCTTTGTCGGCCGCATCCGCGAAGACCTGACCGACCCGTGTGGTCTGACCCTCTGGTGCTGCGGCGACCAGCTCCGCAAAGGCGCCGCCACCAACGCCGTCCAAATCGCCTTGGCAAACTGAGTTTGCATCCAGTTGCTGACGCGTTTGGGCGACGTCGGCGGCGCAGCCTTGGTGGCTGCTTGCCTCCTTCGTTGGTGCGCATTGCCGAGGCTATTGCGAATCGGCGAAATCCGAGTGCGGTGGTCGCACTCGGATTTCTGGGCAGGCTGAGCAACCTGAGTTTGCATCCAGTTGCTGACGCGGAAAACTGAGTTTGCATCCGGCTGCTGCCGCGTTTAAGCGACGTCGGCGG
>USDD01000094.1 GCA_900553265.1 uncultured Eubacteriales bacterium | reverse complement strand
CATTTTCCACCGCAAAAATCGTTCCCTTGCAGTTTTTGCGCCCGGAAATCTGAAAGATTTCAGCAAAAACTGCAAGGGGTGGTAGGAAGGCTGAAAACCCAAAGGGTTTTCAGGTTTTACCTTTGGCAAAACTGCCACGGCTCAAATCGAAGATTTAAGGCGCGGCACCTGGCGGGGGGAGCTTGCTCCCCCCGTCCACCAGTTTGTCAAAAAGACTTTTTTGACAAGCTGGAAGGCTCCGCTCTCGGAAAACGGGAGCGGCGCCTTTGTCATGCCTGTTCGCCGCACAGGCCGAGGCTCAGCGTCTGTCCGACGCGGATGAGGTTGGGGTTGGTGACGCCGTTGACCTCCACCAGCCGGTCGACCGTCGTGCCGAAGCGCCGGGCGATGCCGCTGAGCGTGTCGCCGCGGCGCACGGTGTAGCTGTCGCAGCATTCCAGCGGCGTGCCGGCGGGCACGCGCAGATACAGCCTCTGGCCGGGATAGATGCGGTTGGGGTTGGCGATGCGGTTCAGGCGGACGATGGAGGAGACGGTGGTGTTGAACAGCCGGGCGATGCCGCTGAGCGTGTCGCCGTAGGCCACGGTGACGCACACCAGCTTCTCCGCCGATCCGCCCTGCGCCGCGCGATAGACGTTTTCGGTGAACAGGCTCAGCGGCAGCTCCACCGTGTCCGAAACCGTGGCGTAGTCGGCGTACTGCCAGCCCGTCCAGCCCGACCATTTGCCCGCGTTGACCTGAGGGGCCTCGGCGCTGTTGTCCGCCACCCAGAGCGGGAAGCGCTGGGCCAGCGCCTCGTACCACAGCAGGTTGGCGCTCTGCGCGTCGGTCAGCAGCATCGGCGCGCTGCCCGTGGCGGTCTCCACCGCAGTGAGGAAGGCCTCGGCGATGGCGTTGGCCTGGGCGATGGTCAGGCCGCGGAAGCGGTCGAAGGACATGGCCGCGCGCAGCGTCGCGGGTCGATTTTGGACGGTTTTCAGGAAAAACGCCGCCTGCGCGCGCGCCTCGGCGGGAGTCCGCGCCGTCAGATAGTGCAGAAAGCCCACGGTCAGCCCGGCTTTCCGGGCCGCCGTCAGGCTCGGATCCAGCCGGCAGTCGGCGTAGCTCGCGCCCGCGGTGGCGCGGAAATAGACGATGGAGAAGCCGTCGGCCTTCACGGCGGCGTAGTTCACCGCGCCGTCCGATTCCCGAACCGTCACGCCGCGCAGCGAAGCCGTGCCCAGCGGAGAGAGATTTTCAGCCATTGCAATCACGCCCTTTCGCGTTCAGCCTACGCGCGGCGGAAGGGGGATATGCGGGGAAGTGCTTTTGCTTTTTCCGCAGCGGGATGACGGGAAATTTCTGTGCGGCGACTGTGAGAATTTCCGCGCAAAGCGGATGATGCAGCGGCTTCGCGCAAAGCCCGCAGGAATTTCCGCGCATGCTCTAGCTGCCGCCGGGCGCGCATAGCCTGAGGACAGACGGGAGGGGAAGCGCGTGAAGCAGGAAGTTCAGCGGCGGGTGGCCGCCGCGGCGCGGCACATTCTCAAGACGGGCGCGACGGTGCGCGCCTGCGCCGAGACCTTCGGCGTGAGCAAGACGACCATCCACAAGGACATGCGTGAGCGTTTGCCGCAGCTGGATCCGGCGCAGGCTCGGAGGGTGGACGCGGTGCTGCGCCGCAATCGCGAAGAGCGTCATCTCCGCGGCGGTCAGGCCACGCGGGAGAAGTATATCCTCAGGAGACGGAGGGCGATGGGCGGGAAGGAGGTCGATGAGCGCCGCGCGGGAGGAAGGGCGGCGCGGTGAGGCAGTTGGAGGGAAGAAATGCTTTCAGAGCGGAGAGCAGCATAACGTCGGCGGTACTTTCTCTGGAGAAAACTCGGAGGAGAGATGTGCAATTCACCGCTTTTTCCGCAGAAAACGCCGCCTCCGCGAAGGCTCGCGGGGCGGCGTGATTTCCGGGGAGATTCAATTTCTCCGTTTGGCGCGGATTCAGCGCTCTTTTCTCAGCCGAAGGTGAACTCGCCGGCCTCCAGCAGCGTGACGGTCTGCGCGCCGCCGTCGGCGCTGAGCGCATTGGAAATGCCCGAGACGTCGCCGAAGGCGTGGCCGTACAGGCCCTCGTCGGGCGACCACTGGGCCGCGTCGCCGTAGGCGTCCAGCGGCAGGAGCTTCACGCCGAACAGCTCGGCTTCGGCGTGCATGTCGATGCCCTCCAGCTCGACCACGACGGTGTTTTCGCCCTCCATGCGGATGCCGGAGATGGAGGTCACGCGGTCGGGGTTATCGGCGTAGCAGGCGCGCAGGAAGCCGCCGGTCAGGTCGGGCAGCTGCGGCTCGTAGTTGACGGTGCCTTCCACGGCCCAGCATGCGCCGAGGTCATCGCCGTAGACCTGCTTGAGTTCGTTCACGAAGTCGTCGATGGACGGGGCGTAGCCGTCGCGGAGGTTCCAGACGGTGCCGGTGCGCGCGCCGACGATGCTGCCGTCGTCCTCGGCATGGGCATAGCCCCACTGCACCATGGCGTTGGCGATTTTCAGGCCCTCGTCGGCCGCGACCTGCTCCGCTGTCCAGTCGCCGATGGCGACCCAGTCGAGGCTGCACGCGTCCACGATGTGCTTTACACAGGTGGGATATTCGGCTTCGCAGGCGGCGGCGTACTCGTCGCTGAGCTTCCAGTAGGCGGTCTGCTCGGCCTCGGTCCAGGGGTCGGTTTCGCTCCAGATGTGGTCGCGGCCCGCGTCGCGGATGGCCTCCATGTCGGCCGTCGCCTCGGCGATGTGCTCCGGGGAGAGCTGGAGGCGGTAGGAGTCCAGGCCGGAGACGTCGAGCCCGGCGAGGCCGGTTTTCTCCGTGCAGCCGGGGTCGAGGTAGTAGTACAGCGAGAACAGCACGTCCCGGGCGGTCACGCCCGCGCCGTCCTTGAGCGTGGCGGTATAGCGCGACAGGTCGGACACCGCGTCGTATTCGGCGGTGACGGTGACGCCGTCCGCGTCGGTGACGACGGGTTCTTCGGGGATTTCGTTGGTGAGGTCTTCAAAATCCGAAAATGGCTCGGCCAGCGCGGAAACGGCCGGAAGGACCGTCAGCAGCAGAATCAGCATGGAAATCAGCATCCTTTTCAGCATGGTGTATTCCTCCTTCGGTTTGCAGCTTCCATTTTCAGCATAACACAAAATGGGCGGAAGGTCAAATGGGGATATGGGGCGAAATGGGGGCTTTGTTGTGAATTTCGTCCTTTTTGGGGAGAAGTTGGGGTGTGATGGATGACGGCAGATGGCGTAGGCGATGGCGGGATGGGAAAATGGGGAGGGAAGGCGTGGGCGATGGCGGGATGGGATGATGGAGAGGAAAGGCAATGGCGCGATGAGGCGACGTTCCGGCTGTTCGCAGGGCGCGGCGGCGCGTTGACCGCCTGCGGGGCGGCCAACTTTGCCGCCGCGCCCTGCGAATTCGCTCGGAAGTTAGCGGCCCGCCCTCATGGTTCCGCGGGAGGATGGGCGGGAGAAGGGGCGTTGGTTCGCCTTTTGTTTTGGGTCGGGCGGGCTGGGGTTACGCTGGGCGCTGCCCAGACCCGCCAAGGAACCTCAGGTTCCTTGGATTCTCCATTTGCTGCCGCGTCTTCGGGCGAAACGGGGTGCGAACCCAAAAACGCAGGCGCAGCCCCGCGACCATCGCGGGACTGCGCCGTCAGTTCGTGCTTACCTTTTCCCAGAAACGCACCGCAGCAGTCGAGCCGCGACCATCGCGGCAAAGAGTGCGTCAACCTTGAGCGGCAGCAATTGGGTGCAGGCTCAGCCTGCCGCAGCAAGTGCATCCAAAGTCAGTTTGGAGATAAAGTTAATCGCTTCCTCCAGCGGCAGCTTCTCCGCCAGCTTCTTATCGCGGGAGGAGATTTCGATGGTGCCGTTCTTGAGGCCCTTCGGGCTGACGACCACGCGCAGCGGAATGCCGAACAGATCCGCGTCGGAGAACATCACGCCCGCGCTCACGGGGCGATCGTCCCAGAGCACCTCGACGCCCTTCGCCGTCAGCTCGTCGTAGATCCGCTGCGAGGTCTGCGCGACTTCTTCGTTATCCGCGCGCAGCGAGCAGATTTCCACGTGCCACGGCGCGATGGACATGGGCCAGATGGGGCCGTAGTCGTCGTGATGCGCCTCGCAGATGGACGCGGCCAGACGGCCCACGCCGATGCCGTAGCAGCCCATGATGGGGTTCTTCAGTGAGCCGTCCTGATCCACATAGGTCATGCCCATGGACTCGGTGTAGCGCGTGCCCAGCTGGAAGATGTTGCCCACCTCGATGCCGCGGGAGGTGTAGATGCTCTTTTTGCCGCAGACGGGGCAGATGCCGCCGTCGTAGGCCTTGGCCACGTCCGCATACTCCACCTCACCCATTTCCCGGGCGATATTGAAGCCGACGTAGTGCATATCCGCCTCGTTCGCGCCGGTGGCGACCCAGTTCATGCCCTTCAGCGACGCGTCGTAGACCACGCGCACCTGCCCGGGCAGGCCCTTCGGGCCGATGAAGCCGGCGGTCAGGCCGCTCTCGGGGGTGATCTCCGCGGGATGAATTTCCGCGCGCAGGTAGTTGCGCAGCTTGGTTTCGTTGATGTCCAGATCGCCGCGCAGGAAGGCGACGACGTACTTGTCCGTCAGGTTCTCCTGATAGACCACGGCCTTGCAGGTCTGATTGGCGCTGATCTTCAGGAAGGCGCACAGATCGTCGATGGTTTTGACGTTGGGCGTTTCCACCTTCTCCAGCGGCGCGGTCTGGCCGGGATCGCCGTGGACGATGCAGGGCGCGGCCTCCATGTTGGCGCGGTAGCCGCAGTCGCGGCACAGCACGATGGTGTCCTCGCCCACGGGGGTCAGCAGCATGTATTCGTGGGAGACCTTGCCGCCCATCATGCCGCTGTCGGAGGCCACGGCCACCACCTCGGGCACGCCGCAGCGGGCGAAGATGCGGTTATAGGCCTCGTAGCACTCGGCGTAATATTTCTCCAGATCCTCCTGAGAGGTGTGGAAGGAGTAGGCGTCCTTCATGGTGAATTCGCGCACGCGGATCAGGCCCCCGCGGCAGCGGGGCTCGTCGCGGAACTTGGTCTGAATCTGATAGATCATGAAGGGATACTGGGCGTAGCTGTCGGCCAGATCCCGGGCGAAATGGACGGCGGCCTCCTCGTGGGTCATGCCCAGCACCATGTCCGCGCCGGAGCGGTCGCGGAAGCGCAGCAGCTCGCTGCCCACGGAATCGAAGCGACCGGACTCGCGCCACAGCGCGGCGGGCATGGTCACGGGGAAGAGCACCTCCTGGCCGCCGATGCGATCCATTTCCTCGCGCATGATCTTCTCGATCTTCGAGGTGATGCGCTTGGTGATGGGGCAGAGGGTGAAGATGCCGTTGCCGACGGGCTTGATGTAGCCGCCGCGCATCATCAGCGCCTGGCTGGCGATCTGGCAGTCGGCGGGAGTTTCCTTAAAGCGTTTGGAAACGAGATTTCTGACCTTCATGTGCGTTCGCTCCTTTACGGATGGTTGAGTTGGATGGCTTGGATTGAAAAAAACCTCCGCCCCCGTTATTTGCAGGGGCGAAGGATTGCTTCGCGGTACCACCTTGCTTGATGCTCGTGCGCCCGGTAACGGGGGCGGCCGGCGGAATTTCGCGCCGAGAGCTCGGCGGCGGGTTCTTCCGCGCGCTCGGGAGTCCGGGCCGCATCCGCCCTGCGGGCGCGCGCCTTTCAGCCGTGGGCGCGCTCTCTGAGACCTTCGGGCAGAGGGCTTCTCCTTCGTTGCAGCTTTCATTATATCGCGCCCGGCGGGCGAATGCAAGTGAATTTTTGCGAAAACGCCGCTCAGCCGGGAAAGATCCACCGGCCGACGACCATCCATGCGCCGATGAGCGCCAGCAGGCCCGCCATCAGCGGCAGCATGGATCGCAGGGGCGAGACGGCCTTCGCGTTTTCCGGCGCGGGCAGGGCGTGGACGAACAGGGTCTCGCCGCTCTTCGTCTCTCCCGCCGAGGAAAAGCCGTATTTTTCGAAAATGCCCACCAGATCGCTGGCGAGACAGACCTGGGAAAAGCCCGCGTTCCGGGCGAAATCCTCCGCCGCGTCGATTAAGTCCTTGCTCAGGCGGCGGCCGCGATGGGCGCGATCCACGAACAGGCCTGCGATAAACGGCGATTCGGGCGCGCCGCCGGGGCAGTCGCCGCTCACGAGAGCGCAGAAGCCCGCCGGATTTTCGCCGTCCAGCGCCAGAAACACGCGCTCCCAGTCGGCAAAGCCGTTGGCGCGCATTCGTTTTGCCAGCTCGGCTCCGCCCAGCCACGGGCAGGCGGCGGCGTAGTCCGACGCGCGGCTCCACAGCGCGTCGCCGGGGGCGAGAATGCGAATTTCCATGAATGTTCCTCCCTGATTACCGCTCCGGCGCGTCGGCCAGATGCCGCACGGTCTCCTCCCGGGAGGCGACGAAGGAGAAATCCCTGCCTTCGTTGGATTCCCGGATGAAATCCTTCAGCGGCCTGCTGGTGCAGCGGGAATAATCGCCGTAGATGGCGAACTTGAAGCGATAGTTGATGAATCTCTGCAAAATTTCTCCGGCGAGGCCGATGCTGAGGATGAAAAAGCCCTCGCAGACGGCGCGCTTGTCCAGCGCGATGCGCGACGCGCCCGTCTATCGAACGTTCATCGCCAGCTCCAGCGCCGAGGACGCTTTTTTTCACGCGCTTTTCCGACCCGGAAATCACGGCGATGGAAACGCCGTTTTGGGTAACGGTCTCCGTTGAATAAACTCCCTCCGATGTTCCGCTTCCATTATAGCACGTTTTCCGCGCCTTCTGCAATAACTTCAACAATTTTCCGCGGCGCGGGGCTTGCGCTCGGGCGGAAGCTGTGGTATAATGATCAGGCACGTGGGTGATGATGACTGGGTCCTGTGCGGCGTCATGCTGTGAATCTTGTCAGGGTCGAAAGGCAGCAGCAATAAGCAGAAGTTGGCGCGCGCCGCGGGAGCAGCCCGGTTTGAACCCGCGGGCTTTTTTTGTTTTTGGGGTGCAGCGGGTAAAAAAGTTTGCTCAGGCGAAAAATTCTCCAAACTATAACTGGTATTTTGAAAAAGGCTGTGCTATAATAAAATCGTGCGTATAGTATACGACGGGAGGCATGGGTTTTGAACCGCTGCAAAGCTTTTTTGACGGCGCTGAACGACCGCGGCTGCGGCGCGGCGCTGATCCATCGGCCTGAGAACATCCGTTGGCTGACCGGCTACACGGGCGAGGGCTGTGTGTTCGTCTCCGAAAACGCGCAGGTTGTGGTGACCGACTTCCGATATGTGGAGCAGGCCGGCCGGCAGGCCCCCGAGTGCGACTGCCGCCGCACCGGCAACGGCGTGTCCGAGTCCGCGGTCGTCCGCGAGCTCTGTCAGGCGCAGGGCGTGAAACGCCTGTGCGTGGAGACCGATTATCTGACGCATGACGAGTATCTCGCGCTGGAGAAGGCGCTGGAGGGCGTGGAGCTGATCCCCCTGTCCGAGCTGCCTCAGGAGCTGCGCCTCATCAAGGACGCGGGCGAGATCGAATCCATTCAGAAGGCCGCGGCCATTTCCTGCAGGGCCTTCGACAATCTGCTGGGCAAAATTCATCCGGGCATGACCGAGAAGCAGGTTCAGATCATGCTGGATTACGAGATGCTCTCGCTGGGCGGCGAGGGCAACGCATTCGACACCATCGCGGCGGCGGGCGCAAACGGCTCTCTGCCCCACGCGATCCCCTCGGATCACGTGATCGAAAACGGCGAGCTGCTGACGCTGGACTTCGGCGCGAAGGTGAACGGCTACTGCGCGGACATGACCCGCACGGTGGGCTTCGGCAAGATCAATGCCGAGCTGCGCGAGCTGTATCAGCGCGTGCTGGACGCGCAGCTGATGGCGCTGGACGCGGTGCGCCCCGGCGCGGTCTGCGGCGACGTCGACACAATCGCCCGCGATTTCATCGACGCGCGCTATCCCGGCGCGTTTGGCCACAGCCTCGGCCACGGCGTCGGCCTGTTTATCCATGAACAGCCCCGGGTCGCTCATGGCAGTCCCACGGTGCTCGTGCCCGGACATGTCATCACAATCGAGCCCGGCATTTATATCCCCGGCCTCGGCGGCTGCCGAATCGAGGACATGGCGATCATCACTTCGGACGGCTACATCGACCCGATCACCGCGCCGAAGCAGCTGATCGAGCTGTAAGCCGTGCGGCTCCCCGGAGCCACTCCCATCCCGACTACATTTTGAGGAGGAAATATCCCCATGATCAGTGCAAGCGATTTCAGAAATGGCGTTACCTTTGAAATGGACGGCGGCGTGTGGACCATCGTGTCCTTCCTGCACGTCAAGCCCGGCAAGGGCGCGGCCTTCGTCCGCACCAAGATCAAGAACGTCGTCACCGGCGCGGTTCTCGAGCGCACCTTCAACCCCACCGACAAGTTCCAGCGCGCCTATATCGAGACCAAGGAAATGCAGTACACCTACAACGACGGCGAGTTCTATCACTTCATGGATATGGAGACCTATGACGATCTGATGCTGACCCACGAGCAGGTGGAGGACGCCATTCCCTTCGTCAAGGAGAACACCAACGTCACCGTGCGCTTCTTCAAGGGCGCGCCCTTCAGCGTGCAGGCGCCCAACTTCGTGGAGCTGCAGGTCACCGACACCGATCCCGGCTTTGCCGGCGACACCGCGGCCAACACCACCAAGCCCGCCACCTTCGAGACCGGCCTGACCCTGCAGGTTCCGCTGTTCATCAACGTCGGCGACGTGCTGAAGATCGACACCCGCGACGGCGGCGAGTATCTGGGCCGCGCATAAGCGTCAGCTATTACACGAGCAGACCGGGGCCTTCCCCGCTCTGCTCGATTTTCCATCGGGAGGTTTTGCAGATGAAGGACACTGCCAAAAAAGTCGGCTATCTCAAGGGCCTGCTGGAGGGAATGAATTTCGAGTCCGATTCCGCCAACGGAAAGGTGATCCACTGCATCGCCGATCTGCTGGGCGATCTGTGCGAGCGCGTGGACTCCATGGACGAGGTGCTCGCCGATCTGAACGACTATGTGGAGAGCATCGACGACGATCTGTCCGCGCTGGAGGGCGACAGCGACAGCGTGTTCGACCTCGCGGACGACGAGGATGAGGAGGATTACGACGACTTCGACGGCGCGGCGGATCAGCTGCACCTGCTCCACGGCGCCGCGGACGCAGAAAAGAGCGACGACGATGCGCTGGCGGGCTGCGTCTGCCCCCATTGCGCGCAGGTATTCGTGATCGAATCCGGCGCGCCCGAGGGAACGAAGTACGTCTGTCCCCATTGCGCCAAGGCGGTGTTTCCCGTGCCCCTCACGCCGGCAAACGCCCCCAAGGCCCATCCCGTCGACGAGGAATAATCGGCGAAGAAAACCCGTCCGGACGAAGCGTCCGGGCGGGTCAGCTTGTCAAAAAAGTCTTTTTGACAAGCTGGTGGACGAGGGAGCAAGCTCCCCCGCCAGGTGCCGCGCCTCAAATCTTCGATTTGAGCCGTGG
>USDD01000093.1 GCA_900553265.1 uncultured Eubacteriales bacterium | reverse complement strand
TCGGCGAGGGCGGCAACCGTCTGTCCACCGGCCAGAAGCAGCTGATCTCCTTCGCCCGCGCGCTGATCGCAAATCCGGCCATCTTCATTCTGGACGAGGCCACCAGCTCCGTGGACACCGAGACCGAGCAGAAGCTCCAGTCGGCCATCGCCACGGCGCTGGAGGGACGCACCAGCTTCATCATCGCCCACCGCCTGTCCACCATCCGCAGCGCCGACATGATTCTCGTCATCCGCAACGGAAAAATTCAGGAGCGCGGCACCCACAGGGAGCTGCTCAAACAGCGCGGCTATTACTACCGTCTGTACGTCAATCAGTTCCGCGAGGAGCAGGAAAAGAAGCTCTGGGAGCAGGTCGGCGCGTAAGCCCGGGAGGAATTCATCCATGCGCACGCGTGAAGAAGCCGTCGCCGCCTGCATGCGGCTGGCGGGCGTTTACGAGGACTATCCCTTCGACGATTTCAACTGGACGGTCATGCGCCACGAGGGCAGCCGTAAAATGTTCGCGGCCATCTTCCAGCGCGAGGGCAACATCTGGCTGAACCTGAAGGCCGAGCCGCTGCGGGCGGATCTCTGGCGGAGCGTCTATCCGTCGGTGATTCCGGCCTATCACATGAACAAGACCCACTGGATCAGCGTCATTCTGGACGGCAGCCTGTCCGACGCGGAGATTCTTCCGCTGATCGACGACAGCTACGCCCTGACGCTGCCCCACGCGCCAAAGAAAAAAGTACGGAGGAACGACGAATGCTGAAGCTGGTCAGACTTTCCGAAGCCTATCGCGAGCAGCTCGGCGACATGATGGACGAATGGACGGCCACGGGCGAAACCATCGTCCCCTGCGCCATCGTCAAAAACGACTACCGCGATTTCGACCGCTATCTTGCGCAGCTGGAAGTGAAGGAAGCCTCCGGCGGGCTGGTTCCCGACTCCGTGTTCTTCTGCCTCGACGACGACACGAACCGCTTTGTGGGCGCGGTGAACATCCGCCATCGGCTCAACGCGCTGCTGCTGCGCAGCGGCGGCCACATCGGCGACGGCGTTCGCCCGTCCGAGCGCCGCAAAGGCGTGGCCACCCGGATGATCGCGATGGCGCTGGAGGAATGCCGCAGGCTGGGCATCGAACGTGTTCTGATGGTCTGCGACAAGGACAACATCGCCTCGGCCCGAAGCATCCAGAAAAACGGCGGCGTGCTGGAAAACGAACTGGACGACGGTGGCACGATGATTCAGCGCTACTGGATCGATCTGAATTTCGACAGAAACGCATAAAAAGCGCCCTCTCCGGCAAGACTTTCCCGTGAAGCCAAGCCGAAGGGGGTGCTTTTTCATGTCCATGATGGAATGCAGCTGCTGCCATCGCATCGCCGATTCCCGCAGCTTCCGCCACTGCTGCGACTGCGGCGCGCCGCTCTGCGACGACTGCGCCAACCGCACCGACTGCCTGTGCGACGAATGCTACGATCGGGAGCGGGAATAGCGCTTCCGGACGCGGGGCGGCTCCGTGGGAGCCGCCCCGCGCTTCTTAAGGATTCAGCTGCAATATGCGGCCTCTCCACGTTCTCAAAGCAGCCGCTCTTCGCGTTTTCGTCCTACTCCGGCAGATTCGCCCGCGCCATCTGAATCAGCGCGTCCATGCGCCCGGCGATTCCCTCCATCCGCGGAATCTCCCCGGCGAGCCGCCGACTGCCCTCGGCAATGTCCGAAAACTCGTCCAGCGCGTCGGTAAACTGTTCCCGCCAGTCCTCGTCGTTCGCGCTGATGCACTCGATGACGAACAGCGCGTCCTCGAAATCGGCGGCCAGCTCCTCCAGATCCTCGTCGTCCGCGTCGGCCCGAAGCTCGTCCATCTCGTCCAGCAGCCCGCGGAAGCGCTTCTCAAATTCCTTAATCGGATACATGTTATTCCTCCCCTTCTCTGAAAAACAGTATAGCCCCTTTCGCCCTTTCCATCAAGCCGCCGGAATGCTAAATTTTCACGCGCGGCGCGTTTGGGCAGGGTTTCGGCGCGTGCATATCGAAATTTATCAAAAATCATTCCAACAAAGGAGCGTCTTCTGCCGTGAAGAATTATCGCCGCGCCAAGAGTATTCTGTGCATCGTTCTCATCGTCTGCTATGCCGTGGGCATGGTGTGCATGTTCGTCAACGCCTTCCCCATCGGTCTTGCCCTGTGGGCGATTTCGCTGGTGGGCGGACTGGCGGTGCTGTATCGCATCCGCGTGGAGGAGAACAAGGCCGCCGAGGCCGAGCGCCTGAAGAAGGCGGGCGAGGACGGAGACGACGAAGCATGCGAATGAGACGCAAGCCCTGGACAGAACCGCTGATCGACGCGTGTCCGTTCTATGTCGACGCGCCGTCGGAGCATCGCGGCCAGTGGCGCGCCTGCTTCCCCAAGGCGCAGCCCATGTGGCTGGAGATCGGCTGCGGCAAGGGCGTAGCCACGGTGAAGATGGCCCACGAGAACCCGAACGTCAACCTCGTCGCCATCGACGAGGTGCGCCACGTGCTGGCTGTGTCCATCAAGAACGCCATGGACGAATACGGCGGCGATCCGGTGGACAACCTGCGCCTCTCGGCCGTGGACGCGACCTCCATCTTCGACACCTTCGACCGCGCCGACGGCATCGAGCGCATCATCATCAACTTCTGCAATCCCTGGAACGAGAAGGCCAAGCACCACAAGCGCCGCCTGACCCACACGCGCCAGCTGATGCAGTATCGCGACTTTCTCGCGCCCGGCGGCGAAATCTTCTTCAAGACCGACGACGAGCCGCTCTTCACCGCCTCTCAGCGCTATCTGACCGAGGCGGGATTCGAGATCGCCTATCTGACCGACGACCTGCACGCGTCGGGCTACGCGCCCAACTACGTCAGCGAGCACGAGCGGTTCTATTCCGAGCAGGGCGTGCCCATCCGTTTTCTCATTGCGCGAATGCTGCCCGACGGCGCGTTCACCCCGCCGCAGCGCAAGGATATTCGCCTGCGAGAGGCTGTCGACTGAATTGGATATGGCCATAACCCGGCCTCGCCCCGAGCTCCTACCGGGACGAGGCCGTTTTTTATGGTTTTCTCCCGTTTTTCCGGGCCGCTTTGTTGAGCTTGGAAATCCCCTTGAACTTTTCGCGCTTGGCCTCCAAGTATTTGCTGTTATCCGCCGCGGATCTGTTTTCGGCCTTCAGCTTGCGAAAGGATTCCCACCGGGCAGCATCCAGCGTTCCCTCCTCCAGCGCCTTCCGGACGGCGCAGCCGGGCTCCGAGGTATGGGTACAGTCTGAAAACCGGCAGGCGCTCGCCAGCGCTTCAATCTCCCCAAACACCGCAACCACGCCGTCGCCGCCGTCCCACAGGCCGAGCTCGCGCATTCCGGGCGTATCAATCACAAACGCGCCGTTGGCAAGTGCAATCAGCTCCCGGTGCGTGGTGGTGTGCCGCCCCTTGTCCTCGTTTCCAATTTCTCCGGTGGCAAGGCTGTCGGCTCCGATCAGCTTATTGATCAGCGTGGATTTGCCGACGCCGGAGGAACCGAGAAAGGCGACCGTCTTGCCCGGCAGAATGTACGGCTTCACCGCCTCGTAATCGCCGCGCAGCGACGAAACCGTCAATATGTCCACGCCGGGCGCGGCAGATTGCACCTGCGCCATTTTTTCCTCCATGTTCCGACAGAGATCCGCCTTGGTGAGCACAACCACCGGCGCGGCGCCGCTGTCATAAGTCACCGACAGATAGCGCTCCAATCGCCTGATATTGAAGTTCTGGTTCAGCGACATGCAGATCAGCACCGTGTCGATATTCGCGGCGACGACCTGCTCCTGCCGTCCCGGGCCGGCGGCCTTTCGGACGAAGCGGCTCTTTCGCGGAAAGAGGCTGCGAATGACCGCCGAATCCTCCCCCTCCGGCCACTCGGCAAGGACGTAATCGCCCACCGCCGGATAATCGGAGACGGCGGCCGCTTCATACCTGTACTTTCCGGAAACGACCGCCGTCCTGACCTCGGTTCCGCTGCAAATTCTGTAGGTTCCCTTCTCCTGAGAGACGACTCTTGCGCGCAGTTCGCCCATTTCTTTTCTCCTTTATGGATAGATTTCGAAAAAAGCCGTCCGATATCAAACGAAATCAGACGGCTCTTTGGCTCTGGTTATGAAATTCTGTCGCCGTATAGGGCTTCAAAGATCAATAAGTCCAGTGTGCAGACCTTTTCAATCTCTGAATTATTCCCACTCGATGGTACCCACCGGCTTCGGGGTGAGATCCAGCACGACGCGGTTGATGCCCTCGACCTCATGGGTGATGCGGTCGGTGATGTGGTGCAGCAGCGCGTAGGGGATTTCCTCGATGGTGGCCGTCATCGCGTCCTTGGTGTTGATGGCGCGGATGATCGCCGGCCAGCCTTCGTAGCGCTTGCCGCCGCGCACGCCGACGCTCTTGAAGTCGGGCACGGCGATGAAGTACTGCCAGACCTTGCCGGCCAGGCCGTTCCTGTCGAATTCCTCACGCAGAATCGCGTCCGCCTCGCGCAGCGCGTTCAGGCGGTCGCGGGTGATCGCGCCCAGGCAGCGCACGCCCAGACCCGGACCCGGGAACGGCTGGCGATAGACCATGCTGTGGGGCAGGCCGAGGGCCTCGCCCACGACACGCACCTCGTCCTTGAACAGCAGCTTCAGCGGCTCGACCAGCTCCATCTTCATGTCCTCCGGCAGGCCGCCCACGTTGTGGTGCGCCTTCACGCCGTCGGATTCCAGAATGTCGGGATAGATGGTGCCCTGAGCGAGGAAGCGGATGCCCTCGAGCTTGGAGGCCTCTTCGTCAAACACCTTGATGAACTCCGCGCCGATGATCTTGCGCTTCTTCTCCGGCTCGGACACGCCGGCGAGGAGATCGAGGAAGTGGTCGGTGGCGTCGATGTAGATCAGGTTCGCGTCCATCTGATGGCGGAACACCTCGATGACCTGCTCGCTCTCACCCTTGCGCATGAGACCGTGGTTGACGTGCACGCAGACCAGCTGCCTGCCCACCGCCTTGATGAGCAGCGCGGCCACGACGGATGAGTCCACGCCGCCGGACAGCGCCAGCAGAACCTTCCGGTCGCCGACCTGCGCGCGGACGGCCTGCACCTGTTCTTCAATAAATGCCTTGGCGAGCTCGGGAGTGGTGATGCGCTCCATCGTTTCGGGGCGGATATTCGAGTTCATTTTCTTTTCCTCCTTTGTTCTTCCGGGGGATACGGCTTCGGCGATCCGCCGCCTTCGGCCGCTGAAAGAGATTCTTTCTTATTATACAATGGCAGACCGACTTTTTCAAGTTAAACGCTGGCTTTTCAACAAACGGAGCCATGAACGAATTGTTCATGGCTCCGCCTGCGGGTTCCCTGTGAATTATTCCTTAAAGCGCAGCGCGCGCATGGCGTTGAGCACGGCGAGCACCAGCACACCCACATCGCCGACGACCGCCCACCACATTCCGGTCACGCCCAGCGCGCTGAGCGCCAGAATGACGAGCTTGACGGCCAGCGAGAACACGATGTTCTCATGGACGATGCGCAGGGTTCTGCGGGAGATGGCGATGGCCGTGGCGATCTTGGACGGCTTGTCATTCATCAGAACCACGTCTGCCGCCTCGATGGCCGCGTCCGAACCCAGCGCGCCCATGGCGATGCCGATGTCCGCGCGCGCCAGCACCGGTGCGTCGTTGATGCCGTCGCCGACGAAGGCCAGCTTGCCGTTCTCGGAGCGCATCAGCTCCTCCACATGCGCCACCTTGTCCGCGGGCAGCAGTCCGCAGTATGCCTCGTCCAGCCCCAGCTCCTCGGCCACACGGCGGCCCACCGCCTCGCTGTCGCCGGTGAGCATGACGGTCTTCTTCACGCCAGCCCTGCGCAGCGCCTGAATGGCCTCTTTCGAATCGGACTTCACCACGTCGGAGATGGTGATGTGCCCGGCATACTGACCGTCCACGGCCAGATGGACGATGGTTCCCACGCAGGTGCAGTGCGTAGGCTCAACGCCCGCCGCGCGCATCATGCGCTCGTTGCCGGCCAGCACCTGCCGGCCGTCCACCACGGCCTTCACGCCGTGTCCGGCCACCTCCTCCACGTGAGTCACGCGGCTGCGGTCCGGCTCATGGCCGTAGGCCTCCAGAATGGAGCGGGAAATGGGGTGGGTCGAATAGCTCTCAGTCAGCGCCGCCAGCTCCAGCAGTTCGCTCTCCGGGCACTTGTCCGGATGCACCGCCGTGACGCGGAAGGAGCCCTCGGTCAGCGTGCCGGTCTTGTCAAAGACCACCGTATCCACGCTGGACAGCGTCTCCATATAGTTGCTGCCCTTGACCAGAATGCCGCAGCGGGACGCGCCGCCGATGCCGCCGAAGAAGCTCAGCGGGATGGAAATCACCAGCGCGCAGGGGCAGGACACGATCAGGAACGTCAGCGCGCGCTTGATCCACATCATCCATTCACCCACAAACAGCGGCGGAATGACGGCCAGCGCCAGCGCGGCGAAGCACACCGCCGGGGTGTAATAGCGCGCGAACCTGGTGATGAAGTTCTCGGCCTTGGCCTTGCGGGTGCTGGAATTCTCCACCAGCTCCAGAATCTTGGAGACCGTGGACTCGCCGAATTCCTTTTCCACCTTCACGCGCAGCACACCGCTGAGGTTGATGCAGCCGCTGATGACCTCGTCGCCCGCGCGCACCGTGCGCGGCATGGATTCGCCGGTCAGCGCCGCGGTATCCAGCGTGGAATCGCCGTCCAGCACCGTTCCGTCCAGCGGGACGCTCTCGCCGGGCTGAATCACGATGGTCTCGCCCAGCGAAACCTCCTCGGGATCCACGGTCTCCAGCTCGCCGCCGCGCTCGACGTTGGCCACGTCGGGGCGGATGTTCATCAGCTCGGAGATGGACTGGCGGGAGCGTCCCACGGCGACGCTTTCAAACAGCTCGCCGATTTCAAAGAACAGCATGACCGCCACGCCCTCGGTGTAGTCGCCCGCGGCGAACGCGCCGAGGGTGGCCACGCACATCAGGAAGTTCTCGTCGAACACCTGTCCGTGCAGGATGTTCACGCCGGCCTTCTTGAGCACCTTCCAGCCGACGGCCAGATAGGGAATCAGGAAAAGCACCGCTTCCAGCCATCCCTCTGCGGGAATGAGCTTGGCCGCCAGCAGCAGCGCCGCTCCGGCGAGGATCTGAATCAGCATGTCCTTTTGCTTCTTATTCATAGGACGCCTCCGATGGTAGTTTTCAGTGCGGTTTTTGCGTTACTTCAGCACGATTTCGCAGTCCGGTTCGACCTTCCTGCAGACCTTGACCATTTCGCGCACGATCTCGTCAAAGCGCGCGTCGTCGGCCTCCAGCGTCAGCTTCTGGGCCAGAAAGCTCACGGTCACCTTCTGCACGCCGTCCATCTGAGCGATGGCGTTCTCCATTTTCGCCGCGCAGTTCGCGCAATCCAGATCGATCAGCTTGAAAACCTTCTTCATGATGATTTCCTCCTCATTCCTCGATGTGTTCCCGTCCGGTGTCAATGATGGATCGTACATGGTCGTCCGCCAGCGAGTAATAGACCGTCTTGCCCTCCCGGCGGCTCTTCACCAGCCGAAACTGCTTGAGCAGCTTGAGCTGATGGGAAATGGCCGACGGAGTCAGGCTCAGCATTTCCGCGATGTCGCAGACGCACATCTCCGCTTCGAACAGTCCGTACAGAATCCGAATCCGCGTGGTGTCGCCAAAGACCTTGAACAGCTCCGCCAGATCGTACAGTTCCTCCACATCGGGCAGCTTTTCGCGAACCTCGTCCAGCACCGCCTTGTGCGCGCAGAACTCCTCGCAGCACTCCACGCCGCGCTC
The DNA here is from genome assembly GCA_900553265.1 of uncultured Eubacteriales bacterium. Lineage (GTDB taxonomy): Bacteria > Bacillota > Clostridia > Christensenellales > Aristaeellaceae > Faecivicinus. Next base: position 1,775 of record USDD01000093.1, on the reverse strand, counting down.
CTCCATTCGCCCACCTCCTTTCAACATTTGAACAACTGTTCAATTGATATTATATGCAGGCGTCCATCCCCTGTCAAGCGTTTCGCCGAGGATTAACAAAAGAAATCTCGCCGGTTCCAGACTGATTCCGAACCGGCGAGGCTGCTACATCTGAATTTGATACCGTCCATCGCCGTTCATCTGAAACCGCTCCGGCTCGAAGCCCCAGCGGAAGGACGGAGGAACGTCGCCGACGCTCCACGCGCAGTTCTGTACCGTTCGCAGATGCGGCGCGGCAACGCGCCAGAGTCCGGCCGCCTCCGCCTTCGTCATCTGAGAAATGTCGGACGTGAGCTGCAAAAAGGCGTTTCCATTGGCCAGAACATGGATCTCACGAAACACATTCGTCTCCCGCAGCGCCTCCACACCGCCCAGCGCGTCGAGCTGCCGCCGGGTCAGAGCCGTTCCCCACGCAAGATCCGGCAGATACTGTGAAAAGCCCGGTATGAAACTGCTGTTCCCGGTGAGCACGGGCGAACCGTGTCCAAGCTCGCACGCGTCCATTTTCAGGGTACCCATTGCGTTTTCAAAGCTCCCACAGAGCGCCACCAGCCGTTCCCGCCACGCATTCTGCATCGCGAACGGCCGATTCAACGCGTCGAGAAAATACCGCGGAACGGAGGCGCGCAGAATATACAGATAACTCGCCCGCCCCGCGCCCCGGTCGCAGTCCCTCAGGATTTCGCCCACATACGCCAGCGTTCCCTCCGCGGAACAGCGCATATAGGAAATCCTGAGCGGCAAATGGCCGGGAACAAAGCATCTCTTGGGAAACCATACGCCGCGAAGATCGTCCGTCGGGCAGGTCATCTGCCGGCAGTACCACGCCGCCTGCTCCGCGCGGTCCGCCGTCTCGAATTGCTTCATGTCAGTAAACTTTGCCGTCTGATCTCTCCACGTCCTGTCAATGCTCCGGGTTGGCGCAGCGAAACGCGCCAGCGTCTTGTCCGGTATCAGCGTGAGCTCCCAGCGGTCGTAATCCGGAACGGACAGCAAATCGCGAAAGCGCTCCATATCGTCCTCGCTCAGGATCATGTCCATTCGGCAGGGATAACCTCTCCACGACTGTCCCAGAACGCGTCCGCCCAACGACAACCACAGCGCGTAACACTCCGACATCTCCTCCGCCAAACACCTGCCGGCGTCAATCATAATCTGCGGAGCTTCCTCGTCGCCGACGGCGCAGAAATAGAACTAATAGCACACCGGATCATATCAACCGGTACTGTTTCCCATCGCAGCTTTCCTCCTTTTAGCATTTCAACCGCCAAGCTCCCGAATGCGCTTGCCGGGCAGAGTCAGGCCGTTCACCGCGGCGCAATCTCTAAACGACTGACAGACCAAGGGCGTTTCCCCAGCCCTTCCGACCTTCCACAACCAGTATATCCCAGACGTGCCGCCGCGTCAATGCGCATTCCCGAGTTCGCTATAAAACAGCGCCGCGAGCCGCGAATATTTTCTTCGGAAAATTTGCAGAAAGCTCTTGACATTTCCTGGGTTTGCGTATATAATAGTCAACGTTGATTGTCGCAGACAGCAATCACGGCCAAGTCGCGATTGTGCGGGCGTGGCGGAATGGCAGACGCGTCAGATTTAGGATCTGGTGTCGCAAGGCGTATGAGTTCGAGTCTCTTCGCCCGCACCAATGATTCTCGCTGTAATTCCCCGCCAGCTGTGCTTGTGCGGTAGTAGCTCAGTTGGTAGAGCGCCACCTTGCCAAGGTGGAGGTCGCGAGT
>USDD01000092.1 GCA_900553265.1 uncultured Eubacteriales bacterium | reverse complement strand
TCACAGGGCTGTTGAAGAAACATAAAGCCTTGCAGACGGAACGGCGGTTCAAGCTGGGAACGGCATGGAAAGATAAGAGCCTTGTGTTTACGAACCTTTCCGGCGGCTTCTATCTGGGAACGAACATGAACAACAAATTGAAGCGAATCATAGCCGGAACCGATTTGCCGCAAGACTTGCACCTGCATTCCATGCGCCACACGCACGCAAGCCTGCTGATTAACAGCGACGTTGCCGCAAGGGTCATAGCGGACAGGTTGGGGCACAGCACAACGAAAACCACGCTTGATACCTATTCGCACGTATTCGCGGAAAGTGAAGCGCGGGCAATGCAGGCGGTGGATATGGCGCTGTTCAGGCGGATAAAGTGAAAATGAGCCTAAAAAGAACCGCTCCGGGCGGCTATTATTTGTCGCTTAAAGATACCAAAAGTCGCTTGAAAAAACTCCACGATACCACATTTCAGCGGTCAGCAAACCGCACAAAACCCTTTGTTTCTGGGCATTTCTGAATAATCCTATACGACACTAAATTCTGCATATACTCTGAAAAAGAGAACATCTTCACCCTGGATTCCAAGGGCGAGCTGCTCATTACGATCATGAGCAGCCTGGCCCAGGAGGAAAGCCGGAGCATTTCCGAGAACGTGACATGGGGAATGAGAAAGCGCTTCGCCGAGGGCAAACCCATTATTCCTTTCGGCGCGTTTCTCGGATACCGCAAGGGGCCTGATGGTATGCCCGAGATCGATCCCGAACAAGCCGAGACCGTGCGGTATATCTACCGGGCTTTCCTCGAAGGCAAGGCTCCCTCGTACATCGCCCGTGATTTGACGGCGCGCGGGATTCTGACGCCGGGCGGCAAAACCACCTGGCGGGCCAATACCGTCATGAGCATCCTTACCAACGAAAAATACAAAGGGGGGGACGCTCTGCTGCAAAAGACATTCTGTACGGATTTCCTGACGAAGGCCTACAAGGTAAACGAGGGCGAAGTGCCGCAATACTACGTCGAGCACAGCCACCCGGCGATCATCGACCGGGCCATGTTCGACGCTGTACAGACCGAGATCAAAAAGCGGGCCGAGCCGGGCCAGCGCACCTATACGCCTTACACGCTTTCCGGCAAAATCTGCTGTGCGGAATGCGGCGCGCGGTACGGCAGCAAAATGCGCCGGGGCAAGCAATCCTGGCGCTGCAACAACCGGCACCTCGGGAGGACGAATTGTACCGAGCCGGTTCTCCATACGGAAACCATCGAGGACGCATTCGTAACCGCCTTCAACCAGGTCATTGAACGGAAAGATGAAATCATCCGGATCTGCATGGATACAATGACCGAGCGCTGTGACGTGAGCGGCATCGATGCCCGCCTGGCAACATTGAACGCCGAGCTGGATGTGGTGGCCAAATTGATTGCACAGAACATTTCCACCAATGCCCGCGTAGCGCTGGATCAGGATGAGAACCGACAGAAATTCGAGGAACTAATGGCCCGGCACGATTCCATCCAGAACGAGATTCATGAGCTGGAGCGCCAGCGCGCGGAATTGATTGCCAAGCTGAACGGCATCCGGCATTATATCGGCGTAATCCAGGACGAGGGCCGGATCACCGGGTTCGACGAAACGCTCTGGCTGAATACGGTGGATCGGCTATGGATCAAGCCGGATGGAACAATGAGATTTGAATTCAAAGGCGGCCCGGCCATCGAAGGGTGACGCAAACGGCCCTGGGGGATAGAACCCCGGGGCCGCGTTTTTTTATGTATAGACTTTGCTGTTGCATCATCTAATGGGCTATAACTGTCTCTTATACACATCTGAGCTATAATATAGATGGTTTTCCGGCTCTCATGTGCCTCAGAATATTTGTAACCTGCCAAAAACCACCCCAAAAACCGGTTGTAGATTTGGTTTTTGGTGGATGACCCAAATAATGTCAGGAGAGACAAACCAAGCACCAGCTTCTAATTAGGACAGCTGGTGCTTTTCTTTTACCCTCTGGCGGCCCAAATTTTCTGGATACTTTTTCGAAATAGCATCATGAGCCAGCTTCATTTTTCTTCATGCAAACAGTCGTGGAAGGCAAAATTGCTTTCCACGACTGTCCTTTTTTACCACACCACGTTCAAAACAGCGTTCCCCTGTGCCGTTCAGAGCCAAAACACCACGGCGGCAGCAAAGTAACACCCGCTCCGCCGCTTCTGCGCCGTCATTCCTCCTCGGACAGGCGCTCCACCAACCGACGGATGCGCTCGCGGGCCTCCACCTGACGCAGGGCGGATTCCACGGGCGAGACCGGCGCGTCGCCCATCAGCGAGACAAACTGGCTGACCTTCAGGCCCAGCGCGTCCTGCATATCCCGGTCGGAGCCCCGTGGCGAGACGAGATAGTAGCACAGCAGCGAATCGGTCTGGCCGATGCGGTGGGCGCGATCCTCCGCCTGGGAATGGACGGCGGGCGACCAGTCCAGCTCGCCGAACACCACGCAGGTAGCCTGCTGGAGGTTCAGTCCGCTGGCCGAGCGCAGCGAGATGCACACCAGATCGCTCTTGCCGGACATGAAGGCGCTGACCGCCGCGTCCTTCTGTTTGTCCGTCTCCCGGCCGGTGATGAAGCCGGGATGGAGGGCGCGCAGCTCGCGCTTGTAGATGTCCATCACCGCGTGGTGGTGGGCCATCAGCAGCACGCGCTCGCCGCTCTCCACCAGCGCCTTGACGAAGGCGCAGACGAAGGGAGCCTTGGCGACGCCTGTGGCCTGTCGCTGCTGCTGGCAGATGGCGTCCTCGATGAGCGCGCGGCGGGAGGGATCGTCGGTGGCGCGCAGCAGGCGCAGCTGCTCGGCCACGGGCTTCATCAGCTCGCGATAGACCGCGTCGTCCCAGTCGATCTCCTGAACCAGCCGCCGCTTGGGAGCCAGCTCGGTGAGCACCTCGGACTTGAGCCGCCTCAGCATCAGCCCCTCCCGGCGCAGATGCTCGCCCAGCAGCTCGGGCTTGGCCACCATGGCGCTGTTGTAGCCGTAGCACCATTCCCGGGAAAAGCTCTCCCAGTCGCCGAGAAAGTGGAAGTCGAGGATGTTGACCACGTTCCAGATCTCGCCGCCCTGATTGTAGATGGGCGTTCCCGAAAGGCCGATGGCGTTTTCGCAGGCTTCGGAAAGCAGGCTGGCGGCGCTGAATTTGCCCGTGCCGTTGTGGCGCAGCTCCTGAATTTCGTCGAAGATGACCGTGCGGAAGCCCTGCCCGGGAAGCACATCCTTCCAGCCTCGCAGCAGAAGATAGTGGATGATGTACACGTCGGCCTCGGGCAATGGATAGGGCTTCAGGCCGCGGATGACGTGCACGCGCAGCCTTCCGTCGGGCGAGAGGAAGCGCTCCAGCTCGCGCTGCCAGTTGCGGATCAGGTGCGGCGGCACCACCAGAACGGCGGGATAGGCCGACGACGCAGCCAGAAACGCCAGCGCCTGCACTGTCTTGCCCAGCCCCATTTCGTCGGCCAGCAGGCAGCGGCGCGAGGCCAGCAGGAACGCGAGCCCCTGCTTCTGAAAGGGCAGCAGCTCGCCGGAGAAGGTCTCCTTCGGCGGCTCGGCAGTCTCGGGCTGCGTCCGCGCCTGCTCCCGGCGCACGGCGTATTCCCGGGCCTCGTCCAGCGCGCTCTCCCAGCGGGCGCGGTCGGCCTCCCTGATCTCCAATGGATAGCGCTGCATCAGCCAGTTCAGCTCGCCGACGATGCGCCGATGGGCGGTGAAGCGCGCCACGCCGCGGCCCCGGCCGTCGCAGCCGGGGAACAGCCGCTTGGCCAGCTCGGTGACGCAGGGCTCGGCCTTGATGGTCCAGCATTTGGAGCGGCGGTTGTAGGACAGCGTGCCATAGGTGGACTGATCCGGCGGCACGTCGCGCAGATAGGCGGGAAAATCGGTCATGGCAGCGCCACCCCCCAGAGGCGATTCAGTGAGAAAAGCTCCACGGGCTTGCCGCCGATGGCCGCGGGCAGCGGCACGGCCTGCTGCGCCACCACCAGCAGCGCGTCCAGCGCGTCGCTCTCCAGATAGCGGGCGATCTGCCGCTTCAGCTGCGACGGTGCGGGCCGGCCCTTTTTGACCTCCACGCCGACACGGCCGACGCGAAAGTCGATGCGGCAGCGCGGAGCCAGCCGGTATTCATGGTCGAAGGCGACGCCCGCGGCGGTCAGCGCGCCGGCGATGGCCGCGTGCAGGTCGAACTCCTCCGGCGCGGCGGGCGTTCGCAAAGCGCTCAGCGCGTCGGCGACGCGCTTCATTTCGTCATTCATCATACAAAAGCCTTTCCAGCTCCGCCGGCAGCGGCGAGACGCATTCGATGCGCGCGCCGGTGACGGGATGCTCCAGCGCGATGCGCGCCGAGTGCAGCGCGAACCGACCGGGCAGGGCGCGCAGCTCCGTTCCATAGAGAAAATCGCCGCAGATGGGATGGCCGAGGTGGGACAGATGGACGCGAATCTGATGCGTGCGCCCCGTCTCCAGCCGAAGCCGAACCAGCGTGCGGCGATTGCGATGCTCCAGCGCGCGGTAATGCGTGATTGCCGGGCGGCCATGCTCGAAGTCCACCACGCGCCGAACCGTCGCCGCGTCCTCCTTGGCGATGGGCAGGTCGATCACGCCCTCGCCCTCGAGGATTCCCTCCGCCACGGCGAGGTACTCCCGGACGAAAGCGGGCGTGTGCAGCTGCCGCTGCATGCGCTGATAGGCGTGGGCGTGCTTCGCCGCGGCCATCAGCCCGCTGGTGCCGCGATCCAGCCGGTTAACCGGGCGGAACACAAAATCTCCGTCCGCCGCGAAGCGCCCGGCCAGCCGGTTCTCCAGCGTCATGCTCTCCTGTCTGGGCGAGCACTGACAGGCCAGCGGCGCAGGCTTGTCCACGATGTACAGATCGTCGTCCTCATAGGCCAGCGCAACGGGCGTGAAGTCCGAAACGACGCTTTTCTCCGAACCCTCCTCTTCGAGCAAGACCTCGACAAGGTCGCCGGGAGTGAGGAGATAACTGGCGCGGACGGTCTGGCCGTTCACGCGCAGCCCGCCGGTGCGCTTGAGCTGACAGAACTGATGATAGGACACGCCCATGGTTCCGCGGACGAAGAACTTGACCGGGCGGTTCCGGTCGCTCTCTGCGGCGGTTGCGGTCAGCCTGCGCATGCGGTTCCCTCCCTTCGGCGCAAATGGAGCTCATCGAAGAAAGGACACTCCCGAAGGAATGTCCTTTCAAAGAAATCGGGAAACTTACGCGCGCTCGGGCAGGATCCTGGCCTCGTAGGCCTTGATCTGGTCGAACCAGCTCGCGTCGGCGGGCACGCCCTGACGGGTGCAGTATTCCGCCCAGATGTCGCTGAAGGGCAGGGTCTTGGCCTCCTCCATGAGCATGAACTTCTCGGTGAAGTTGGCCTCGTCCTGAAGCTCCCTGAGCTTCGCGTTGGGCTGGAGCAGCGCCCACAGCAGCGCCTTCTGGGCGTTGCGGCAGCCGATGACCCACGCGGCCACGCGGTTGATGGACGCGTCGAAGAAGTCCAGACCGATGAGTACCTTGTCCATCGCGTCGTTGCGGACGATCTCCTTCATGATCTCCTTGAGCTCGTCGTCCAGCGCCACGACGTGATCGGAGTCCCAGCGAACGCCGCGGGTGACGTGCAGCGGGATGTAGTCGAAGTAGCACAGCAGCGCGGGAATCTTGTCGCTGACGACCTCGGTGGGATGATAGTGGCCGTTGTCCAGCAGGTTGTACACGCCCGGATGGGTGCCGGCGTAGCTCATGTAGAACTCATTGGAGCCCACGGTGTAGCTCTCCACGCCCACGGCGAAGACCTTGCTCTCCACGCAGTCGATGACATGGGGCAGCTTCTCGGCGAAGATCTCGTCCAGAGAGGCCTTCAGGCGCATGCGCGGGCCCATGCGGTCGGCGGGAACGTCCTTCAGGCCGTCGGGAATCCAGATGTTGTTGAGCACCTTGTCGTTCAGCGCCTCGCCGATCTTCTCGGCAATGCGGCGGCAGGCGATGCAGTGGTCGATCCAGAAGCGGCGAACCTTCTCGTCCGGGCTGGACAGGGTCAGACCGTTCTTGACCATGGGGTGGGAGAAGCAGGTGGGATTGAAGTCGATGCCCAGGTTGTTTTCCTTAGCGAACTCCACCCACGGAACGAAGAAGCGATACTCCAGCTTGTCGCGATCCACCCACTCGCCCTCGCCGAAGATGGCATAGGAGGCGTGGAGGTTGATGCGCTTTTTGCCGGGAATGAGGGAGATGGCCTTCAGGAAGTCGGCCTTCAGCTCCTCGAAGTTGCGGGCGCGTCCGGGATAGTTGCCGGTGACCGCCAGACCGTCGCCGGCCTTGGCGTCCTTCTGGTCGAAGCCGGCCACGTCGTCGCCCTGCCAGCAATGGATGGAAATGGGCTTGCCCGCCGCCGCCGCCATCGCGGCCTCGACGTCGATCCCCATGCGTGCGTAAATTTCTTTCGCGCTTTCAAAACGGGTCATTTGATTCTGCCTCCTCATCAAATTATACAACAAATAAATCGGATACAGTCCGACTCATTATAGCATGCCCGGGTCAGAATGACAAGCCCCAAACTTGTCCGATCAGGGTTGCGCTTTCGGCAAAACTGATGTATAATAAAGTCAGGCCCCATCCGGGACTACTGACAAGGAGTGAAATAAGCATGATTCAAGTAATTCTTGGCGACAAGGGCAGCGGCAAGACCAAGCGTCTGATCGACCTTGCGAACGACGCGCTCAAGCAGGAGCATGGCAATATTATCTTTGTGGACGACGACAAGCGCTATATGTACGACCTGCGCCACGAGATCCGCTTCGTGGACGCCAGCGAGTATCCCTCTGTCTATAAGTGCGACGCGCACGAGTTCCTCGGCTTCCTGTGCGGCATGCTGTCCGCCGACTTCGACCTGTCGCTGATCGCCGTGGACGCGTTCAAGAAGCTGGTCAGGACCGATCTGGACACCGAAGAGATGCGCGATTTCTTTGCGCAGCTGGAGAACCTGTCCGAGAAGCATCACTGCAATTTCGTGCTCTCCATCAGCAGCGCCGCAGAGGACGTGCCAGAGTTCATCGGAAAGTACGTGCTGTAAGGCAATCTCGGAGGGAATATGCGCGTTGGACTGAAGGCGATTCTGTGTCTGATCGCCATTGCGGCGCTGGTTCTGCTGGCGCTGGGCATTGGAAAGCTGGGCGTGGGCGTGCTTCGCGCGAGCCGTCAGGAGACGGGCGAGCCCGATCCCATGTTCGACGAGGCGCCGGCGCAGACGGCGGCCGCGCCCACGGTGACGGACGACGGAGCGCGGTTCTACGATAATTCCGCCAACTGGGACGTGCCCGAGCACACGCCGGTGGATCAGACGGCGGAGGAGCTGGCCAGAGAGGACGCGCAGAGCTCCAACTGAATCATGAAATGTTTCCCGCTTCGCATAAATTACTGCGAAGCGGGGTGTTTTTATGTGGAGAGCGCTGGGCGCGGTGCTGGCGGCGACGGCGGGAACGGCGTTTCTGTCCGGACGGCAGCTGACGCTGTTTTTCAGTCAGCTGGGCGGCATGTCATGGCTGGCAGTCGGGACGGCTTCGGCATTGTTCGGACTGTGCTGCGGAGCCCTCTGCCGCTTTGCGCGCCAGACGGGCGGAGAAAACGTCGCCGCGGTGCTGATGCGGCGGCTGGATCCCCGCACAGGCGCGGCGGCGGGCGCGGCGCATGGGCTGCTGCGGGCGGCGCTGGCAGGAATCATGCTGTGCGTCGCCGGACACATGACGGCGCTGCTCTGGATGGCGAAAAACGCCTTCTGGATGGGCGCGGCGGGCGCGCTGCTGACGGCCGCGCTGCTTCGCATGGGCAGGGGACGGACGGTGCTGGGCTGGATGGTGCTGGCGCTGGGCGCGGCGTTCTATCTGGCGCTGGCACTGGACGGGCGCGAGGTGCAGTACGCGACGCGCTACGAGGTGACGCTGCTCTGGCGCGGCTCGGCTCCGGCGGCGCTGGCGCTGGGCGCGATGCACGCGGCGCTGAACGTCTGCGCGGCGGCGGGCGCGGTTGTGGAGAGCACACGACGGGTTTCCTCGCCGGTGAAATTCGGCGCGGCGTGCGGCGCAGGGATGCTCGCCATGATCGCACCGGCCAACGCGGCGCTGCTGCGCGGCGGGGAGAAGCTGACGGTGCAGGCCATGCCCACGGTGCTGCTGGCCGCGCGCTGGGGACAGCCGGGCTTCGTCATATGCGCGGGGTTTATGGCGCTGTGTGCGGTGGCAACGCTGTCGAGCCTGCTGCCCGGGCGCGAAAAGCGTTAAATTCTGAAAAAAACTCGCCATGAGCGATTGACGGAAAACGGGAAGTGCGATATAATACAGATTGTGTCAGTACGCTCACTAGCCCCGAGCATGGACATGACTGTAAAGGTCCTGACCACACCTTTGCAAAAGCATTGATCTTTTTTGGAGGGAAATTACACGTGAGTACTTATATGGCGAATCCCCAGAACGTCGAGCGTCAGTGGTACGTGATCGACGCTGAGGGTATGGTTTTCGGCCGTCTGGCTTCTCAGGTGGCGTCCATGCTTCGCGGAAAGCATAAGCCCACCTTCACCCCCAACTGCGACTGCGGCGACTACATCATCGTCGTCAACGCCGACAAGCTCGTCTTTACCGGCAAGAAGCTGGATAAGAAGATCTACTACTATCACACCGGCTACGCAGGCGGGCTCAAGGAGATCACCTATCGCAAGCTGATGGCCAACAAGAGCGAGTTCGCGTTCCGCGAGGCGGTTCGCAGAATGCTGCCCAAGGGCCCCCTCGGCTACAAGATGGCCAAGAAGCTCTTTGTTTACGCTGGCCCCGAGCACAATCAGCAGGCCCAGAAGCCCGTTGAGCTCAAGCTGTAATTGGGAGGAGGACGAAACATGAATAGTGCTAGCTTCCACGCCGTTGGCAGAAGAAAAAAGGCGATCGCTCGCGTTCGTCTCGTTCCCGGCGAGGGCAATATCATCATCAATAAGCGCAACCTCGAGGAGTATTTCGGCTACGAAACCCTCAAGACCGTCGTTCGTCAGCCGCTGGTTCTGACTGACACCCTGGGCAAGTATGACGTGCTCGTCAACTGCAAGGGCGGCGGCTTCACCGGCCAGGCGGGCGCGATCCGTCACGGCATCGCCCGCGCGCTGGTCAAGGCCAACGAAGAGTACAAGCCCGCCGTCAAGAAGGCCGGCTACCTCACCCGCGATCCTCGCATGAAGGAGCGCAAGAAGTACGGCCTCAAGGCCGCCCGCCGCGCGCCCCAGTTTTCCAAGCGCTGATTGCGATTTGTTCAGCCAGAACAGAGTCGTCTCTTTCGAGACGGCTCTGTTTTTTCCATTATCCTTCTTAGAGCACCCGGCATTGCAAATTCTCTCGAGCCATCCCCCACCGCCAGCAGCCGAATCGCATTTCGCTCTCTCCGGCAAATAATTCCGGGAAATAATTCAAAAAAATCCTCCGAAAACTATTGACAAATCCCCGCGCTTCGTATATAATAACTATTGTTGTGAAGATGATTTGATCTTCGTCTTCTCGATAATATCTGGGTGTAGCGCAGTTTGGTAGCGTGCTTGAATGGGGTTCAAGAGGCCGGAGGTT
>USDD01000091.1 GCA_900553265.1 uncultured Eubacteriales bacterium | reverse complement strand
ATCATGGTATAATGATTAGGCAAGCCGAAGGCTTGGCCGGGTCGGCGGAGCGCCGAAGGCGGTTCGCCGACAATCATGGTATAATAGGAACGTATTTCTGATGCACAGGAGGCGCGCGCATGCAGAAAATCCGAACCACGGTGAAAATCGCCGGAAAGGAATACAACATCTCCGGCTACGACCCGGAGGAATACGTTCAGCGCGTGGCCGCCCATGTGGACCGGCGAATGAGCGAGCTGGCCCTCTCGGCCAAGCTGCCGCCGGCGCAGCTGGCCATACTGACCGCCGTGAACGCCACGGACGACATGATGAAATCCCGGGACGAGCTGCGCCGCCTTCGCCACGAAAACGACCTGCTCCGCGCGGCGCTGGAGGATGCGAGCCATGACGAAAAGGCCTGAGCTGCTCTGCCCCGCCGGCGGAAGGGACGCGCTGATCGCCGCCGTGCAGAACGGCGCGGACGCGGTCTATCTCGGCGCGGGCTCGTTCAACGCCCGTCAGAGCGCGGACAATTTCGACGGCGACGCGCTGACCGAGGCGATTCGCTACTGCCATCTGCGCGGCGTGCGCGTGTATCTGACGCTGAACACCATGGTGCGCGAGGACGAATTTCCCGCGCTGGAGGATTCCATCCGCGCCATCGCCCAAGCCGGCGCGGACGCGGTGCTGGTGCAGGACTTCGGCGTGGCCCGGGCGGTGCGGGCAATCGCGCCCGACCTTGCGCTGCACGCCAGCACGCAGATGGCCGTGCACAACCGCGCCGGCGCGGAATTTCTGAAGGCGCAGGGCTTTTCCCGGGTGGTGCTCGCCCGGGAGATGAGCCTCGATGAGATTCGCGGCTGCGCCCGCGCGGGCGTGGAGCTGGAGGTCTTTGTCCACGGCGCGCTGTGCGTGGCCTGCTCGGGGCAGTGCCTGCTGTCCAGCATGGTGGGCGGCCGCAGCGGCAATCGCGGCCGTTGCGCCCAGCCCTGCCGCCTGCCCTATCGGATGGACGGCAGGGAGGGCTGTCTGCTCTCCACGCGGGATCTGTGCGCGCTGAATCTGCTGGACGAATTAAGGGACGCGGGCGTGGACAGCTTCAAAATCGAGGGGCGGCTCAAGCGGCCGGAATACGTCGCCGCCGTCGCCGCCGCCTATCGCCGCGCCATCGACCATCCCGCACAGCCGAGAGACGAAGCCCCGCTGAAGCAGATGTTCAACCGCGGCGGCTTCACCACGGGCTATCTGTCCGGGCTGGACGACGCGGCGCTCATGTACGCCGAGCGGCCCAACCATCTGGGCGTGGCCGTGGGCGAATGCGTCCGCCCGGGCTGGATTCAGGCCGACGCGGCGCTGTCCATCGACGACGCGCTGGTGCTGCGCGGCGCGAAAAACGCAGAGCGCCCGGTGAAGCTCTCAGCCTCCGCCGGCGAGCGCGTTTCCTGTCCGGAGGCGCGCTCCGGCGACCGGCTGATCCGACTGGTTTCGGCAGTTCAGATGCGCGCCGCGCAGGAGAGCTGCGAGGGCGAGCATCGCGCCGCGCCGGTGGACGCGTTTCTGACGCTGCGCGTGGGCAGGCCCGCCGAGCTGACTGTCTCGGACGGCGCGCACACCGCCGCCGTCTCCGGCGAAACCGTCGCCCCGGCGCGCAGCCGCGGCGCGGATTTCGGCCGCATCGAGGCCCAGCTGCGCAAGACCGGCGGCACGGCCTATCGCATGGAGAAGGTTCAGATCGACGGCGACGAAAACGCCTTCTGCCCGGTCTCCGCGCTGAACGCATTGCGCCGCGACGCGCTGGAGAAATTGGACGAAAAGCGCCTGCCGCCGCCCGCCAATTTGCGCCCTGCGCCGAAATTCGAAAAAGAAGCGCACGCATTCCCCGCCGCTCCCGAAATCTACGTGCAGAGCGGCGACGCGGCGCTTCTGAAAGCCGCCCTGTCCATGGGCGCGGACGGCGCGATCTTCGCCCCGCGGGATCTGCGGCCCGGCGCGCTCTCCGACGCGGAAAAGCAGCTGCCCGGGCGCTTTGCGCTGGCGATTCCCATGGTGCTCTCCCAGCGGACGCTGGAGACGCTGAACGGCTGGGCCAACGCCCTTTCGAATCGGATCGACGCGACGTATCTTTCCAACGTCGCCGATTTCGCCTTTCCATGGCCGGGAATTCTGAAGGGCGACGCCGCGCTGAACGCCGCCAGCAACGCCGCCGTCCTCCAGCTTCGGCAGTGGGGCTGCGCAGCGCTCACGCCGTCGCTGGAGCTGACGAGCGGCCAGATCGATGCGCTGGGCGGCGGCCGCGAGCTGATCGTTCAGGGGCAAATTCCGCTGATGCAGCTGCGCCACTGCCCCTATCGCGCCGTGCACGGCCTGAAGGGAAGGCATGCCGACTGTCGACGGTGCGACGCCTGCGCGCCGTCCGAGCGGCTGGACGGCAGAGCGCTCACCGACCGCACCGGCGCGGAATTCCCGCTGCGCCGCCGCGCGTCCGACGACGGCTGCGTGGTGGAGCTGATGAACTCGGTGCCGCTGAACACGCTGAGGCGCATTCGCAGGCTGCCCAAGGCCGACGCGTGGCGGCTGCTCATCGACGACGCGGACGAGCTGAAGATTCTCCTGCCGCTCTACAGGGCCGCGGCGCGGGGCGAGGATCCCCGCATGCTACCCGAATGGAGTGCCATCGAAAAAATGGACACGACGACCGGACACTATTTCCGTGGAGTGGAATGAAAATATGAACGAACGCAATCTTCGGGTGCTGGAATTCCCGAAAATCCGTGACATGATGGCGGCGCTGGCCGTGACCGACATGGGCCGCGAGTGCTGCCGCGAGCTGACGCCGTCGAGCGACCCGGACGAGGTTCGCCGCCGTCAGGCCGAGACCGAGGAGGCCGCCACCGTGCTGGCCTACAACGGCTCCAATCCCATGGCGTGGTTCACCGACGTGCGCGAGGCGCTCAAGCGCGCGCGCGTGGGCGCGACCCTCTCCCCCAAGGCCCTTCTGGCCGTGGCCGACGCGCTGAAGGCCGCCCGCGTGGTGCGCGCCGCGCTGGTCACCGACCGGGAGGACACGCCGCTTCTGACCGAGCTGGGCTCCCGCCTGTCCGCCAGCCGTTCTTTGGAGGAGGACATCTTCAACGCCATTCTCTCCGAGGACGAGATCAGCGACCACGCCAGCCCGGAGCTGTACGAAATTCGCCGGCAGATGCGCGTGCTGAACGACCGGGTGCGCGACAAGCTCAACGGCATCATCCGCTCGTCCACGATGCAGAAATACCTGATGGACTCCATCATCACCATGCGCAACGACCGCTACGTCGTGCCCGTGAAGGCCGAGTGCCGCCAGAACGTGCCAGGCATCGTCCACGACCAGTCGGGCAGCGGCTCGACGCTGTTCATCGAGCCCATGGCCGTGGTGGAGGCCGGCAACGAGCTCAAGCAGTGGACGGTGAAGGAGCGTAACGAGATCGAGCGCATTCTGGCCGAGTTCTCCGACCGCATCAGCCCCGACGCGGAGCTGTACGCCAACAACCTGCTTCTTCTGGCAAAGATCGACATGATCTTCGCCCGGGCGGCGCTGGGCCGCAGCATGCGCGCCGTGCCGCCGAAGCTCAACGAGGAGGGCCGCATCAACCTGATCCGCGCCCGCCATCCCCTCATCGACCCGGAGAAGGTGGTTCCGTCCAATCTGTGGATGGGCACGGACTTCACCACGCTGGTGGTCACCGGCCCCAACACCGGCGGCAAGACCGTCACGCTCAAGACCGTGGGTCTTCTGACGCTGATGGCGCAGTCGGGCATGCAGATTCCCGCCGCCTACGGCTCGGAGCTGTCCATCTTCGACGAGGTGTTCGCGGACATCGGCGACGAGCAGTCCATCGAGCAGTCCCTGTCCACCTTCTCGTCCCACATGACCAACATCGTGCGCATTCTGGAGAACGTGACCGCCCGCTCCATGGTGCTGTTCGACGAGCTGGGCGCGGGCACCGACCCCACCGAGGGCGCGGCGCTGGCCATGTCCATTCTGGACGACCTGCTGAAGAAGAAGGTCATCACGCTGGCCACCACCCATTACAGCGAGCTGAAGGCCTACGCGCTGAGTACCAAAGGCGTGGAGAACGCGTCGGTGGAGTTCAACGTGGAGACGCTGCGGCCCACCTACCGGCTGTCCATCGGCGTGCCCGGCAAGTCCAACGCCTTCGAGATCTCCCGCAAGCTGGGCCTGCCCGAGTATCTGATTCAGGACGCGAACGAGCGCCTGAGCCACGATCAGGTGCGCTTCGAGGACGTCATCGCCAACGCCGAGTACCATCGCCAGATCGCCGAGAAGGAGCGCGAGCTGGCCGAGCAGGCCCACTTGGAGACCCAGAAGCTGCGCGACGAGGCCGAAAAGCTCCAGCGCGAGCTGGCCGCCAGGCGCGATACCGAGATGAAGAAGGCCAAGGACGAGGCGCGGCAGGTGCTCAAGCGCGCCCAGCGCGAATCCGAGGCGCTCATCGCCGAGCTGAAGAAGCATCGAAACGGCGACCTCAAGGAGCACGAGCTGCACGCCATGCGCGCCAGGCTGCAGGATTCCATCGACGCGACCGCCGAGAAGATCGTCGCCGCCGACCCCGGCGCCGACGCACCGCCCAAGGATCTGAAGCCCGGCGACACGGTGCTGCTGCTGGATCTGAACGCCAAGGCCACGGTGCTCACCGCTCCGGACGGCCGCGGCGAATGCACGGTGCAGGCCGGCGCGCTGAAGCTCAAGTCCAGCATCTCCAAAATGCGCCGCGCCCAGCCCGACAAGGAGAAAAAGCCCAGGTCCGGCGCGAAGTACTCCGTCGCGCCCCGGGCGGTGGAGACCGAGTGCGACGTGCGCGGTATGACGCTGGAGGAGGCGCTGCTGGCGGTGGACATGTTTTTGGACGGCGCGACGCTCAACCGCCTGCGCGAGGTCAGCATCATCCACGGTAAGGGCACCGGCGTGCTGCGCAGCGGCATCCACAAGCATCTCAAGTCCCATCCCGCCGTGAAGGAATTCCGCCTCGGGCGCTACGGCGAGGGCGAGGACGGCGTGACCATCGTCACCCTGAAGGACTGAGTTTTCCGTTTGGACGGTCTTTGTTCACGCGCCGTTCACAGCTTTCAGGTATAATAACGAAGAATGCGAAGGAGTGAGCGCATGAAGACGAAAATTCTGCTGGTGGACGACGACCCCAACATTCGCCAGCTGGTGAATCTCTATCTGGAAAAAGAGGGCTTCGAGGTGGAAATGGCCGACCGCGGCGACACGGCCGTGGAGAAGTTCAAGACCTTCGCGCCCAACCTGATTCTGCTGGATCTGATGCTGCCCGGCATGGACGGCTGGCAGGTCTGCCGCGAGGTGCGCAAGACCTCCAACGTGCCCATCATCATGCTCACCGCCAAGGACGAGACCTTCGACAAGGTGCTCGGGCTGGAGCTGGGCGCGGACGACTACATGGTCAAGCCCTTCGACACCAAGGAGCTGGTGGCGCGCATCAAGGCGGTGCTTCGCCGCTTCCAGAACGCCGACGCGCCGGCCTCCAAGGAGCTCTCCTTTCCCGGTCTGACCATCAACATCGGCCAGTACACCGTGACCTACATGGGCAAGGAGCTGGAGATGCCGCCCAAGGAGCTGGAGCTGTTGTACTTTCTCGCCAGCCATCCGGGCATGGTGTTCACCCGGGAGCAGCTGCTCGAGCAGGTCTGGGGCTACGATTATTTCGGCGATTCCCGCACGGTGGACGTTCACGTCAAGCGCCTGCGCGAAAAGCTGACCGACGGCGAAAAGATGGGCTGGCAGATCAAGACCGTCTGGGGCGTCGGATACAAATTCGAGGTGAAATAACTCCATGCGCAAAGGGCTCTTCCAGCGCATCTTCGGCGCGTTTCTCGCCGCCATGCTGGCCACAGTGCTGATCTTTACCGGCGTGATGGCCACGGTGCTCCAGCAGGAGCGCCAGGTCGCCTACGAAAACGAGGTGCGCCTTCAGGCGCAGGAAATCGCCGAGTACATGACGAACCTGAACCAGCTCAGCTCCCTGCGCGACAACGCCACCATGCAGTACATCGTGCGGCGCAAGATCGCCGACATTCACGACAAGTACAACGCCGACATCTGGATCGTCAGCTACAATTCCGGCCTCGTCCAGATTCTGGACAGCAGCTGGAACACGTCCGAAAGCCTCTTCAGCGATTCGGTCATGGCGCAGCTGGCCCTCATCCAGTCCGGCGCGGAGGTGCGCGTGAAGGGCCTCTTCCCCGAGCTGGGCGAGCAGATCGTGACCATCGGCGTGCCCTGGCGCTACACGGACGGCCAGGTGGTGGGCGGCGTGCTGCTGCACATCTCCACCGACCAGCTGCAGGTGCGCCTGATCGACCTGCTGCCCCAGATTCTGCCCGTGGCGCTGCTGTCGCTGGGGCTGGGCGCGCTGCTGAGCGTATTTCTGGCGCGCAGCCAGATTCGGCCCATCCGCGAAATCGACAGCGCCGTGCGCGATTTCTCCAAGGGCGATCTGACCCGGCGCGTGGAGCTGCACTGCGGCGGCGAGCTGGAGGAGCTGGGCAATTCCATCAACCGCATGGCCGGCGAGCTGTCCGAGCTGGAGGATTCCCGGCGCAATTTCGTCGCGGCGGTCTCCCACGAGCTGCGCTCGCCCATGACCTGCATGCGCGGCTATGTCGAGGCCATGCTGGACGGCACCATTCCGCCGGAGCAACTGCCGAAGTATCTGCACGTGGTGCTGGACGAGACCAACCGCCTGTCGGCGCTGGTGCACGATCTGCTGGATCTGTCCCGGCTGGAGTCGGGCAGGATTCCCCTGCAGATCGCGCCCTTCGACGCCAACGAAACCATCCGGCGAATCCTCATCACCTTCGAGCCGCGCATCGACAAAAAAGATGTCGACGTGGACGTGCGGTTCGACGGCGAACACCAGTGGGTCTCGGGCGACGTCAGCCGCATCAATCAGGTGATCTCCAACTTCGTGGACAACGCGCTGAAGTTCATGAACGAGGGCGGCAGGCTGACCCTCGGCACCCATCGCGAGGGCAAGGCCGTCCGCTTCTTCGTGCAGAACGACGGCCCGGCCATCGCCGAAAAGGATCTGCCCCACATCTTCGAGCGCTTCTATACCGCCGACAAGGCCCACACCTCGGGCAGCGGCACAGGCCTCGGCCTGTCCATCTGCAGCCTGATTCTGCGCGAGCACCATTCGGAGATTCGCGTGTGCTCGGTTCCGGGCGACACCTGCTTCGAGTTCGATCTGCCCGCCGCCGAAGCGCCGCTGCCGCGCGCCGTGCCGGAGCTGCCCGGAAAAAGTGAAGAAGATTCATAATTGTTTCACATTTTTTCGGGGTGAATCCTGTATAATAGAAGATAGAATCATCCTTCACTTTGATTAGGAAAAGAGGTCTTCCAATGAAGCGAATCACCCGCACCGCGCGCCTGATGTGTCTGGCGCTGGCGCTGACCACGGCCCCGGCGCTGGCCGAGCCCGCGGCGGAGCCCACGCCGACGACCTACGCCGCCATATATTCCGCCGAAAACCCCATTCCCGAGATCGCCGCCAACGTCCGCCCGTCGGTGGTTCAGGTGGAGACCTCAGAGGAATCCTGGGATCCCGTGACCCGCGTCGGCTCGGTCACGCCGCTGGGCGCAGGCTCCGGCTGCTACATCCGCTCCGACGACGAGGGCGGCTATGTGCTGACCAATTACCACGTCGTGGCCGACGGACAGGTTTACACGCTCTACTGGCTGGACGGCGCCGAGATGGACGCGGAGCTGGTGGGCTATGACGATGGCACGGACATCGCCGTCCTCCGCTTCACCGATCCCGCGCCGGCGGACGCGCAGCCCATTCCGCTGGGCGATTCCGACGCGCTGCAGATCGGCGAGCTGGTCGTGGCCATCGGCAATCCCGGCTCCGGCGACGAAACCCTGTTCGGCACCGTCACGGCGGGCATTGTCTCCGGCCTGGAGCGCTCGGCCAACGCCGACAACTTCTCCCGCCACGTCTCGGTCATCCAGACCGACGCGGCTATCAACTCCGGCAATTCCGGCGGCGCACTGCTCAACGCCCGCGGCGAGCTGGTGGGCATCCCGACGCTGAAGTACATGTATACCTACGACACGATCTATGAGGGGCTCGGCTTCTGCATCCCCATCAGCGCCGTGAGCGACTACATCGCCCAGATCATCGACAACGGTGCCGTCGTCCGCCCGCGCATGGGCGTGACCGTCGTGGCGCTGGACGGCCCGGACGAGCCCATGAAGACCATTCCCCCGGCCGGCGTGCAGGTGGTGGACGTGGAGCGCCGAGGCCCCGGCGGCAAGGCCGGCATGCAGTCCGGCGACGTGATCGTCGAAGCCAACGGCACGCGCGTGTACACCTTCCTGGATCTCTCCGCGGAGCTGGACAAGTGCGAACCCGGCGACGAAATCGAGCTGCACTGCTATCGCTACTACGACGAAGAGGGCAACCTTCTCAGCCGCTACGAGGAATTCACCTTCCGCGTCAAGCTGGAGATTCTGGACTAATCGCCTGACTGAGCAGCAGCCACGAGAGGCGAAGATGCCGAATGACAACCTTGCATAAAGCATGACAAGAAAAACAGCGGTGCGGGTGCAATCAGGAATCTACATTCAAAGTCTACTATATTCGGTATCCAACGCAGGGACTTAGCCGCCGGGATCGTGTATCTGACGAAAGCCGCATAATAGAACGAACACCCCGCACCGTGCGTTTACAGGACGCATGGTGCGGGGTGTTTTTGCGTTTTCAGGTAGATGGTTACAAACAGGAATTAGTTAAGATAAATAAAAATATCATTGATCATGAATGGAGGGTGCGTCATGAAAAAAGCTTTTTTCCTTATTTTGCTGTCATTCTCGATTGTGGTTTGCACAGCGTGCGGAAATACCGATGATAAATCCAGTTCAAAGAGTAAGCGGCTGATACCGTGTAAATTATGGTTATGACGAACTGAAGGATATCTAATAAAAATGATACGCAATTTAATGTATATAGAGTTAAAAACAGGCTATTCCGATGACGGTCCGGCATGGATCGGATATGTGAAAACCTCAAAGAGCAGGAAAACGATTTACTTTAACGACCACGCCTTTCAAAAGGCCATTGGATGCTATGCTAACTATGTCGATATAGAAAATGGGGATGAATACTGGATCTCCGGGCTTAAAAAAGCGGAGAGCAACCGTCATTGGGCTGGCCGGGGGAAAATCCTGATTGACCGCCGTGCGGTGCCGGAGTATCTGGCCCTGATTGGGGAACCTAAACTCCCGGCCAACCTGTTTGAAGTAGTGGAGCTGGAGGACTGCTTTCCTGTGGAACGGGTACGCCAGCTCTTGAATAGTAAAATCGAGCAAGAGGACAATTCGTGTTCTGGATTGATACTTGGAAGCGCATCTTCACATCAGGAAGGGTATGAGTGATAGGATTGAAGTCTGAAAAAATATTTGCATATTCACGATTGGAACTACTGGTGGTGCGTTTATCACTGTGCGGATGGATGGGATGATCCCGATACCGCAGAGTTCTGTCTAACCGAGGATGCGGCTGGAAAGGAATTCTTCGTATAAAGTTGTAACCACTTTGCAAACGAGCCGGTTTTACAGGGACTTTTGGACAGAACCAGCTTGAAATCAGGTAGGGAAAAGCCATGCTTGCCGGATTCGTGAAGTATCTGCCGTCTGCGCGTATGGATTGCATCATTCTGCGATTTGCAGCAAGGTGCAATAT
>USDD01000090.1 GCA_900553265.1 uncultured Eubacteriales bacterium | reverse complement strand
GGGTAAAAGAAAAGTACCAGCCTTTGTATCAAAAGCTGGTACTTAATATGGCGGAAGCGGTGGGATTCGAACCCACGGACCCATCTCTGGATCACTCGATTTCGAGTCGAGGCCGTTATGACCACTTCGATACGCTTCCACGTTTTTGAAGAAATCGGTTTGCGGCTGCACACCAAATTCTTTTATATTATAGTGGATTCTTTCGGAAAAGTCAAGCGCGCAAATTGTTCGATTCGGATTTAACAATTCCAAAGCGGGCACCCTTGTCCCGCCATCGTTTTTCGGTGTCAGAGAATCAATTAACAAACTTATCTCTTGCACGGACTGCAAGAAATACGGCGTGTATCTTCTGCTGTCCTCCAAACAGGTTTGCGATGGGCAGGCCGTTGATTTGGCGCGCCGCATCAGACGGCATCTGGCCGACAAGGTGGGGTGGACGCAGGCCGTCCTTATGACGACAGCCTCAATGACTTCGACATCGACTATCTCGAAGCCGAACTTTTTCGGCTCGCAGTCGCCGCAAAAACTTCGACCCCCGACAACCAGAACGGAGGGAATCGCCGGAAGGTGGATGAATTCCGTCAGAACGAATTGGATCAGTATCTCGACGAAGCCGTGATTCTTCTGGACTTAATCGGCGTTCGAGTCTTTGGAAATCAGACGGAAAAGAAGAAAATCGCGCCCGCTCCTTCGATTCTCCCGGAGCCGGCGGCCGTCTTCTCTGAAGCTGTGCCGGAAAAGCCGCCGCTTCCGGATGCGTCTCTCGGGCCGTGCGAATTCGTGAAAAGAGCGTTTGTGAACCTGCTCGAATCCGGATACTCGCCCCGAAATTCGCGGAGCTGAACGACGATGTGCTCTTTGGACAGGTCTGGAGCCGGGAGGACAGGCTCTCCCTGCGCGACCGCTCCATCGTGACGGTGACGGCGCTGATGGCGCAGGGACTGGCGGATTCGTCCTTCCGGTACCATCTGGAGAGCGCGAAGAAGAACGGCGTGACCAAGGAGGAAATCGCCGAGATCCTGCCCCGTGCGGCCTTCTACGCCGGATGGCCCAAGGCATGGGCGGCGTTCCGCCTGACCAGAGAGGGCTGGAAGGACGAGGAATAAGCGAGCGCCCGCATCGGAGAATCTTCCCTGCGCGGGCGCTCTGTTTGGAGGATAAGGCGCGGCTTTTGTCGAAATTTTTTCTCCGAAGGGGCTTCCTCCGGCGGCGCGCGTGTGCTATACTGAGGGCGTGAACTCTCTGCGCTCTTTGCAGAAGAATCGCCGCTGCGTAAGGAGGATTTCCATGTACGAGTCGCGCCATTTCCGCTCCGTCGCCCGCCGGGCGCTGAGGGGCTTCTGGGGACTGACCATCGCCGTCACGCTGGTCGCGAGTATTCTGGGCTCGACGGTCTCGTTTTCCGCCGCTGATTCGGGCGTGCGCGTGAATCTGAAGATTCCGGAGAACTCCGACTATTTTACGCCCGACGAGTATGACATGCTCGACGAGTATGTCACACCCGACGGCTATGTCATCCCCACTGAACCGATACTCCCCTCCGTGCTGCCCCGCGCCGTTCAGAGAATCCTGATGGCTCTGAGCAATTTCCTTGCGTCCGACGCGGGAACGACCGTTATGATTCTTCTCGCCATCGCCGGAGTGGTTCTTTTTGTGATCGGCGGCGGAATCCGGCTGGGGCTGATTCGCTACAATCTCGATCTGCTCACCCGGGAAAACCCGCCCGCCTTCCTGACGCTCTTTTCCCGCATGTCCATCTTTGGCCGGGCGCTGGGGCTTCGGCTGATGACGGGCATCCTGACGGGACTGTGGTCGCTGCTGTTCGTCATTCCGGGAATCGTCGCGGCCTATCGCTACGCCCTCGCGCCGTATCTCATGGCGGAGCATCCCGAAATGGGCGTGATGGAGGCGATTTCCCAGTCCAAGGCGCTGATGCGGGGCAACAAATGGCGGCTCTTCTGCCTGCAGCTGAGCTTCATCGGCTGGGGCATCCTCTCCACGCTGACGATGGGCATCGGCAATCTCTGGCTCGCACCCTATCGCAACGCCGCCGAGACGGCCTTCTATCTGGAGCTCACGGGTCGTCGGGACGCCATGCCCTGGCCGGACATTCCCGTGGACGCGCAGCCGGAAGCCTTGCCGGAAGCGCCGGCGGAGGAAAACTGAATCTGTGCAGAAATAAGGCCGACTCCCCGCGGAGCCGGCCTTATTTTTGTATTCAGTTATCCCTCCGGGAAGGTCTCGGCCAGACGGCGGAGGTATTCGTCGTAGGCGGCGGCGCCCTCCAGCGGCCTGAGCGCCTCGGCCACGGAGGCGTAATACCAGCGGTGCATGGAGGGATTGTTCTGGTTGAAGCGCTGCCAGAGGGCGGGGCCGTGGGCCTGAAGGTCGCGCTCGATGGAGCGCAGATTGCTCAGCTTGTCGGCCAGCGTGAGGATGAGCAGCTCCCGGGGCGCGGCGCGCAGGCGGTTGATGGTCTGGAGCTTGCGCTTCTGCCAGGTGCCCTGGCGATCCTCGTCCTTTTCCTCGCTCTGCAGGCGGACGAGATGGGCCACCCGCCTGCCGAAGCGGGCGCGCAGCGTGTCCTCGGTCACGCCGCAGTCCTCGATCACGTCGTGGAGCACGGCGGCGGCGAGAATCTCCGGGTCGTTGGTCAGGGTGGCGGCGATGGTCGCGGCCTCCATGGGATGGATCAGATAGGGCAGAGCGCCGCCCTTGCGCAGCTGGCCGTCGTGGGCGAAGGCCGCGAAGGCGACGGCGCGGGAAAACAGGCCGTGGCGGTCGAAGTCGGTGTTCATTCCATCGTTCCCTTCAGTTGAGAGTGGTTCGCGCCGAAGAGCTTCGGACGCAGCTTTTTCTGATAGAGATAGGCGAACACGGCCAGCAGCCGGTCGTAGAGCAGCATGGTGACATTGCACAGCACGGCGAAGGCGATCAGCGCGGCGCGGGTCATCTCGGCATACTCGGCCATCACCGCCTGCATGTTCAGCACGAAGGCCATCAGCATAAGCAGCGCCGCCGCGGCGAGATTGAACAGCCCGAGCTTGCAGAGCACCCGCAGAGGCCTGCGGCGGAGCCTGTCGATGCGCGGCTTGAGCACGGGATAATAGCCGAGGAACGCGAAGATCAGCGCCGCCTCCCGGTCCGGGCAGAGGAGCAGGCTCAGCACGGCCACGGCGGCGTAGGCCGCCAGCGTCATTTTGTCGCCGGCCTCGAACAGAAGCGGCGTCAGCAGCGCCGCGGCCAGCGCCGGGCAGCAGAACGTCGCGAAGGGAATGATTCCGCCCAGCAGCATGCACACGGTGCTCAGCGCGCACAGCACGCCGCAGAGCGCCATCTTTCGGCTCTTTTCCTTCAAAAGGCATTCCTCCTACATGATATAAAGGATAACCATTCGACGCGGCGCGTCAAAATCCTGCACGAGGGCGCGGCTTTTCTTCGCGCGCGAATTTATATTCACGCGGCGCGTGCGCGAGGAATGAACAATTTACGGAGCAATGCGGATATTTTCCGGATTTTTTGGCGGACGCTGTGCGTGATATACGGACACGGTGAATTCAGACTGGTTTTGATTGCATGAATATCAATTTAAAAAGAATAAAAATACCATTATCATAGTGAGATGATAAATTACTTTTGACAGCAGTAATTTGATGAAATATCCGCATTCGGCGCAAAAGGAACTCAAAAATCTACAAAAATGCAACATAAAATCAGAATAAATTCATTTGCGCATCTTGAAATCGCGTCGGAGCAGTGATATAATATTCAAAAATTCCTGATTGAATGCTCTGCATTCCGAAGCGAGGTTGTCTGAACGATGCTGAAATACACGATCAAGAGGCTGCTGCTGGCAGCCGTCACCGTGCTGATTATCGCGGCCATCACCTTTTTTGCGATGAACGCCATCCCCGGCGGGCCGTTCTCCAAGGAAAAGGCCACGGATCCCACGGTGCAGGCCATGCTGGAGGCGCGCTTCAATCTGGACAAGCCCGTTCCGGAGCAGTTCCTTATTTATATGAAGAACCTGCTGCACGGCGACTTCGGCATCTCCCTCAAGACCGGGCGCGAAATCTCCGTGACCATCCGGGATTCCTTCGCCGTGTCGGCCAAGCTGGGCGGCATGGCGGCGGGACTGGCGGTGGTGCTGGGACTGACGCTGGGTTCCGTCGCGGCGCTGACGCGCAACCGCTGGCCTGACCGCGTGATCATCTTCCTGACGACGCTGTTCGTGTCGGTGCCGTCCTTCGTGCTGGCGACGCTGCTGCTGCTGGTGTTCTGCCTGATTCTGAAGTGGTTCAGCGTGTTCAACCCGGCAAACCCCAACTACCTGCTGCCGGTGATCTCGCTGATGCTGTATCCCATGGCCTACATCACGCGCCTGACCAAATCCAGCATGCTGGACGTGCTGGGGCAGGATTACATCCGCACCGCCCGGGCCAAGGGCGTGCGCCAGTCGCTGGTCATCTTCAAGCACGCGCTGCGCAACGCGCTGATTCCGGTCATCACCTACGTCGGCCCCATGACGGCCTACATCCTGACCGGCTCGATGGTCGTTGAAACGGTGTTCACCGTGGGCGGCCTGGGAACCAAGTTCGTCTCGTCCATCAACAATCAGGACTACCCGATGATCATGGCGACGACCATCTTCCTGGCCACGCTGATGGTGCTGGCCACGCTACTGAGCGATCTGGTCTACAAGCTGGTCGACCCGAAGATTACGTTTGAATGAGGAGGAAGGAAGAGCATGAGTCAGTACAGCGCGGACAAAATTCCGAAGAAAAATCTTCTGAGCCTCCAGATCGACCCGAGAAAATTTGAACCCGCCACGGCGGAGGAAAAGCAGCAGCACGAGAAGATGCGCCAGTCCACCACCTTCTTTCGCGACGGCATGCGCAAGTTGTTCCACAATCCGCTGGCGGTGCTGAGCATCGTGGTGCTGGTGATTCTGGTGGCGACCATCGTGGTCGTGCCGATGATCTATCCCTACAGCTATTCGGACATGATTACCGTGGACGGCAAGCGCGACAAGACGGCCAAGAACCTCGCGCCGATGCAGTATTCCAAGAACGAGCTGGCCGCCATGGAAAAGGGCGAGAAGATCTTCCCGCACCTGTTCGGAACCGACGAGCTGTGCCGCGACTACTTCATCCGCGTGATCTACGGCGCGCGCGTGTCGCTGCTGGTGGGCCTGTTCGCCAGCCTGATCGTGCTGGTCATCGGCCTGCTGTACGGCTCCATCTCGGGCTACTGCGGCGGCAAGGTGGACATGGTGATGATGCGCATTGTGGACATCATCTACTCCCTGCCCGACACGCTGATGGTCATTCTGCTGTCCGTGGTGCTCAAGGAAATCATCGGCGATTCCCTGAAGGGCACGGTGCTGGGCAAGGTCGGCAACAACATGATCTCGCTGTTCGTGGTGTTCGGCCTGCTCTACTGGGTGGGCATGGCGCGCCTGGTGCGCGGCCAGATTCTGTCCATCAAGACCAACGAATACGTGCTGGCCGCCCGCGCGCTGGGCGCGCATCCCGGCCGGATCATCCGCAGGCACATTCTGCCCAACTGCATGTCGGTTATCATCATCTCCGTGGCGCTGCAGATTCCCTCGGCCATCTTCACCGAGAGCTTCCTGAGCTTCATCGGACTGGGCGTGCAGGCGCCGATGCCGAGCCTCGGCTCGCTGGCCAACGCGGCCCGCGGCGGCATGCAGAGCTACCCCTACAAGATGATTTTCCCGGCGATCGGCATCTGCCTGATCGTGCTCAGCTTCAACCTGCTGGGCGACGGTCTGCGCGACGCCTTCGACCCGAAGCTGAGGAGGTAACGGCAAAATGAGCAATACACCGCTTCTTCAGGTCAAAAACCTGTCCACGTCCTTCAACGTGGACGCGGGCGAGGTGCGCGCCGTCAACGGCATTTCCTTCAATCTCGACCGCGGCAGGGTGCTGGGCATCGTGGGCGAATCCGGCAGCGGCAAGTCCGTCACCGCCTATTCCATCATGCGCATACTCGTGGAACCGGGCAGGATCACCGGCGGCGAGATTCTCTTCAACGGTGAGGACGTGACCAGGTTCTCCGAGCGCCAGATGCGCGAATTCCGCGGCAAGAAGGTCAGCATCATCTTCCAGGACCCCATGACGTCCCTCAACCCGGTGTACACCATCGGCAACCAGCTGCGCGAGGCGATCCTGCTGCACACCGACCGCAACCGCGCCGAGGCCAACGCCCGGGCGCTGGAAATGCTCAGGCTGGTGGGCGTGAACGAGCCGGAAAAGCGCCTGAAGCAGTATCCCCACGAGCTCTCCGGCGGCATGCGCCAGCGCGTGATGATCGCCATGGCGCTGGCCTGCGAGCCGGACATCCTCATCGCCGACGAGCCCACCACCGCGCTGGACGTGACCATTCAGGCGCAGATTCTGGAGCTGATGCAGGAGCTTCAGAAGAAGCTGGGCATGGCGATCATCATGATTACCCACGATCTGGGCGTCATCGCCGACATGTGCGACGAGATCATCGTCATGTACGCCGGCCGCATCTGCGAGCGCGGTACCGCGGACGAAATCTTCTACAATCCGCGCCACGAGTACACCAAGGGCCTGCTGCGCTCCATTCCGCGGCTGGACACCCGCCATCGCAAGCTGATTCCCATCGCCGGTTCGCCGGTAGATCTGACGAACATGCCCAAGGGCTGCGCCTTCGCCTCCCGCTGCGACCACGCGATGAAGATCTGTCTGGGCGAGCTGCCCGAGGAGCTGCCCATCAACGACAACCACATGGCCTCCTGCTGGATGAACGTCAAAGAGGTCTACGACGAAGCCGCAAAGGAGGTCGAAGCGAAGTGAGCCGGTATCTTCTGGAGGTCAGGGATCTCAAGCAGTATTTCCCGGTGCGCACGGGCTGGTTCGGCGCCATGCCGCTCAAGGCGGTGGACGGCGTTTCCTTCGAAATCGAGCACGGCGAGACGCTGGGCCTCGTGGGCGAGTCGGGCTGCGGCAAGACCACCGTCGGCCGCTCCATTCTCCATCTCTACAAGCCCACGTCCGGCGAGATTCTCTACGAGGGCACGAAGATCACGCCGCGGAACATCGAAAAGTACCGCCGCGAGATGCAGGTGGTGTTTCAGGATCCCTATTCCTCGCTGAATCCGCGCATGACCGTCTCGGACATCGTGGGCGAGCCGCTGGACATCCACCATCTGTACGCCAACCGCAAAGAGCGCGAGGAGAAGATCGCCCATCTGCTGAATCTGGTCGGTCTGAACAGCGACCACGCCCGCCGCTACGCCCACGAGTTCTCCGGCGGACAGCGGCAGCGCATCGGCATCGCCCGGGCGCTGGCCGTGGAGCCGAAGTTCATCGTCTGCGACGAGCCGGTCTCGGCGCTGGACGTGTCCATTCAGGCGCAGGTCATCAACACCTTCGAGGAATTGCAGGAAAAGCTGGGCATCGCCTATCTGTTCATCGCCCACGACCTGCTGGTCGTTCAGCACATCAGCCGCCGCATCGCGGTGATGTATCTGGGACGCATCGTCGAAATCGCCGATTCCGACGAGGTCATCGCCCATCCGATGCATCCCTACACCCAGTCGCTGATCTCGGCCATTCCCATTCCCGACCCGGAGACGGCGCGCCACAAGCACCGCATTCCGCTGGAGGGCGACGTGCCCAGCCCGCTGCACATGCCGTCCGGATGCCCGTTCCGCACGCGCTGCCGCTACGCCACCGAGCGCTGCGCGCAGGAGTGCCCGTCGCTGGCCGAGGTCGCGCCGGGACACCGCATTGCCTGCTGGAACCCCCACTGCTGATTCTTGGGCGCACAGCCGCCTTGGAATAAACCTGATTATATGAGGAGGACAATCTTATGAAGAAGCTGCTTGCCTCGCTGCTGGCCCTGATGCTCATCATCGCCTGCGCGGCCCCCGCTCTGGCGGCCGAAGGCGCCGAGCCCGACTGGACTGGATATGACGAACTGATCGCGAAGATCAAGGCGTCCACCGACTTCGTCGAGCGCGAAGCTCTGATGCACCAGGCCGAGGACATGCTGATGGACACCGGCTGCATCGTCCCGATCTACTACTACAACGACGTTTACATGCAGAAGCCCTCGGTGGAAGGCGTTTATTCCAACGCCTATGGCACCAAGTACTTCATGCACGCCACCAACGGCGACTCCGCCAAGCTGCGCCTGCAGCTCGCGTCCGAGCCCGACAAGCTGGATCCCGCGCTGAACAGCTCCGTGGACGGCGCGTGCCTGGCGGCCAACTCCTTCGGCGGCCTGTACACCTATGACGCGGAAGGCCAGCTGGCCCCCAACTTCGCCACCGAGTACACCGTCTCTGACGACGGCCTGACCTACGTGTTCACCATGCGCGACGGCCTGAAGTGGTCCGACGGCTCCGATCTGACCGCCAAGGACTTCGAGTACAGCTGGAAGCGCGCCGCCAACCCCGAGACCGCCGCGGACTATTCCTACATGTTCAACGGCATCGCGGGCTATCCGGACAATCTGGACGTCACCGCGTCTGAGGATGGCAAGACCCTGACCGTGGTTCTGACCGCGCCCTGCGCGTACTTCCTCGATCTGGCGGCCTTCCCCACCTTCTACGCCGTGAAGCAGGAAACCGTCGAGTCCGCCGAGGGCTATCTGGGCGACGACGGCTCCGTGCAGAACCCCGGCGCGTGGGCGCTGGAAGCCGGCTTCGTCTCCTCCGGCGCGTACACGCTGACCGAGTGGAAGCACAACGAGTCCATGGTCTACACCAAGAACCCCTATTACTGGGACGCTGAGAACGTGAAGCTCGAGACTCTCGAGTTCATGCTCTCCGCCGATGACACCGCCATCTACGCCGCCTACAACTCCGGCGATCTGGACTTCATCGACACCGTTCCCAACGACGAGATTCAGTCCCTGCTGGAGAACCCCGAGTTCCACATCGTGGACCAGCTGGGCACCTACTACATCTGCTTCAACGTCAAGTCCGACCTCTTCGCCGGCAAGACCGTGGAGCAGGCGGCCGACATGCGCAAGGCCTTCTCCAAGCTGATTGATCGTCAGTACATCATCGACACCGTCGGCCAGACCGGCCAGAAGATCGCCACCACCTTCATCCCCGAGGGCATGGCGGACGGCAACGGCGGCATCTTCAAGGCCAACGACGACGCGTACACCTTCCCGGATGCGGAAGCGCTGGGCTACTACGGCGAGGAAGTGGACACCGAGGGCGCCATTGAGCTGCTCAAGTCCGCGGGCTACGAGTTCGACGACAGCGGCATGCTGTCCGCCGACACGCCCATCTCCTTCGAGTATCTGACCAACGAGTCCTCCGGCCACATCGCCATCGCCGAGTGCGTCCAGCAGGATCTGGCCATGATCGGCATCGACATGACCATCCGCACCTGCGACTGGAACGTTTTCCTGAACGACCGCAAGGCCGGCAACTACGACATTGCCCGCAACGGCTGGGTCGCGGACTTCAACGACCCGATCAACATGCTCGAAATGTGGACGACCGACTCCGGCAACAACGACGTCCAGTTCGGCCGCTAAGCAAACTGAGTTTGCATCCAGCTGCTGCCGCGTTTGGGCGACGGAGATTGTGCAGCCTTGGTGGCTGCGCAATCTCCTGACCCGGCGCTTCTAATGGAGCGCTGCAGGAGAGCGACGAAAATTGCACAGCCGTGGTGGCTGTGCAATTTTCTCTTTTTATTCGAAAAGGCGCAATGTCTTCGGACATTGCGCCAGCCTGTCAAAAAAGGTCGCATAAAGCGGCCTTTTTTGACATAATGGAAACAGGTGATGAAAATGATGAAGCGAGAAACGGAACAGCGGCGGGCAATCGAGATGCTGTGCACGGACATGTTGACGCCAAAGGATCATTTGCTGCGGAAGATCGACGCAGCGGTGGATTTTACGCACATCTATGAGCTTGTGGA
>USDD01000089.1 GCA_900553265.1 uncultured Eubacteriales bacterium | reverse complement strand
CAGGAATGCGCCGCCCGATGCGCGCAGCTTACGCGCCGAAGTTGATGAGCTTCACCGTCTCAAGATAGCGATCCAGCTGCAGACCGGCGAGGGAATCCAGATAGCCCGCCCAGACCGCGTCGTCGTCGATGTCCTCCGCGCCGGTGATGAACTGCACCTGCGTCTGGAGTACATAGTCGTTGATGACGGTTCTGAGTTCGTTGTTCTCGGCCAGAATGTCCAGATCGTCGCACCACGCGAACTGCGGGAAGCCGGTCTTGGTCTCGTAGTCCTCATAGACCTTCGCGCCGGCGTAGAGATACGGCACGTGATCGGTGGGCGTGCGGCCGAAGAGGGACTTCTCCGTGCGGTAGTAGGGCACGGTGTTGACCTGCCAGTGAACGTTCTGCATCTCGTTGCGGCTTGTCAGGAAGGAGCGGGACGGGGTGGTTCCGTCGATGGCGGGGGTGTCGTTCCACTCCCAGTTCACGCCCTCGAAGCCGTAGTCGATCATGACCATGCCCTCCTCGCTGAACCAGTAGTCCAGCCAGCGCATGGCGACCTCGGGGTTTTCGCAGGCAGAGGTGATCGCGCCGCGCAGCGTCAGCGGCAGATAGCCGGTGGTCGCGCTCTGGCGCACGCCCGCGGGGCCCTCCAGCGGCGCGAGCGCCTCGTACACGTCGTAGGCGTTCGTCATGCTCGCGGGACTGGCCGCAACGCCCTGCCAGAAGCCGCCGAAGGCGCCGACGGTGCGCTCGGCCTTGTCCTCGCGGCTGACCACGCTGGTGAGCTGGTTGCCGTCCTGAATGAAGGTCTCCTCGGCGATCAGGCCCTCCTCGTAGAGGTGGTTGATCCACTTCAGGCCCTCGCGATACGCGTCCGTCGCGGGCGCGAAGGTGATGCTGCCGTCCGCGTCGGCCAGCAGGCCGTCCTCGGGCATGAGCTGATAGGCGCTGAGCAGATAGCGGATGGCGGCGTTGATGGTCGCGCCGGAGCTGCCCATGACGCCGACCTCGTCGCCGGCATTGCCGTTGCCGTTCATGTCGTTGTCGCGCCAGTAGAGGAGCATGTCCTCAAATTCCTGCGTGGTGACGGGCGCTTCCTTGCCCGTGACGGCGCAGTACTGGTCGAGCCAGTCGGTCATGATGAACAGCTTGTCCCGGCAGAGCAGATAGGTCGCCGGATCCGTGGTGAACAGGCAGTAGATGTGGCCGTCCGGAGCGGTGATGGCCTCGCGGATGTCCGGGCGCTGCTCCAGAACCAGCTTCAGGTTGGGCGCGTACTGGTCGATCAGGTCGTCCAGCGGCAGGAAAATGCCAGCCTGGCTGTACTGAATCACCTGGTCGGTGGTGAATGCGCAGGTGTAAATATCGGGGTAGTTGCCGCCGCCGATGCTCAGGTTGAACTTGGTTCCCAGTTCAGCGGAGGGCACCTGCGTCCAGTTGACGTGCACGCCGGTCTTTTCCTCGTACCACTTAGTCATTTCATTGGTCTCATAGTCCTCCACAGAGGGGTGCTGCTCGACCCAGAGGCTCAGCTCGGCGGGCTCGGTCACGATGGGGAATTCGCCCAGAGGCTCGGCGACGGCGCTCAGGCACAGCGCCGCCAGAACCAGCGCGATCAGCAGGGAAAACAGTTTCTTCATGGGAATCCTCCTGTTCTTCTTATCCACGAATTTCATAAATCGCCGCGGGAGCACGCGTCAGCCCTTGACCGCGCCGACCATGATGCCCTTGACGAAATACTTCTGAACGAACGGATACAGCGCAAACATCGGCAGCGAAGAAACCATAATCAGCGCATAGCGCATGACGTTCTGCCGCTCCTGCATGGACACGATGGCGTCGGGATCCATGCTGGCCGTCATGGCGCTGCTGTCGTTGAGGATCAGCAGATCCCGCAGGAAGCACGACAGCGGCAGCTTTGCCCGGGTGTCGATGTAGATCATCGCGTCGAAATAGCTGTTCCAGTAGCCCACCGCGAAGTACAGCCCCACCACCGCCAGAATGGGCACCGACAGCGGCAGCACGATGCGCAGCAGATAGCGCCATTCGCCGCAGCCGTCCAGCTCCGCCGCCTCCTTCATCTCCGCGGGAATCTGGGTCTTGAAGTAGGTGCGGATGACGATCATGTTGTAGACGTTCACCGCGCCGGGCAGCACCAGCGACCAGAGGGTATCCAGCATGCCCAGATTGCGAATGTTCAGATAGGTGGGAATCAGGCCGCCGCCGAAGTACATGGTGAACAGGAACAGGCCCATGATCCATCCATGCCCGGGCAGATCGCCCTGCGCGAGGGGATAGGCCGCCAGAATGCACACCACCAGGCCGATGACCGTGCCCAGCGCCGTATAGATGGCGGAATTCAGATAGCCCACCCAGACCCAGCGGTATTCGGCCACCGCCCGATAGCCCGCCAGCGTCCATTTCTTCGGCAGCAGCGACAGGGACATGGTGGCCGAGCTGCCCTCAAACGAGGCGAACACGATAAACAGCAGCGGATAAGCGATGATGATCGCGAAGACCGCCATCAGCACGGCGTTCACGCCCAGAAGCGCGCGATCCTGTGCGCAGCCGCGCATTACGGTTTTTTCCTTCATTCTCGCGCCTCCTTACCACAGCGAATTGCCGGAAACGGACGCCGACAGCCGGTTGACGGCCGCCAGCACGATGAGATTGACCACGGATACGAACAGGCCGATGGCCGTCGCCAGCGAATACTGGGGCAGGCCGCTGCTCAGTCCCTGCTTGTAGACGTAGGTGTTGATGACCTCGGAGGCATTCAGATTCATGGCATTCTGAAGCAGATAGACCTTCTCATAACCCACGTTGAGCACCTGTCCGCAGCGCATAATGAGCATGATGCAGATCGTCGGCAGAATGCCCGGCAGATCCACATACCAGACGCGCTGGAGAATGGTCGCACCGTCGATGATGGCCGCCTCATGCAGCTCGGTGGAGATACCCGCCAGCGCGGCGACGTAAATAATGGACGCATAGCCCACGTCCTGCCAGACGCTCGTCCAAATGTAAATATGATAGAACGCGCCCGCGTCACCCATGTGGTTCTTCGGCGCGACGCCGAACACCGCCGTCAGCGCGTTGAACATGCCGTTCTTTGCGTCGAAGAATTGCAGGATGATGCTGCACATGACCACCGTGGTGATGAAGTGCGGCAGATAGGAAATCATCTGCACCGTCTTGCGGAAGCCTTTGGACGACAGGTAGTTCAGCCCCAGCGCCAGAATCACCGCGCAGGGAAACACCGCCACGCTGTACAGGCCGATGGCCAGCGTGTTGCGCAGCACCGGCCAGAACTTCACGCCGCTGAAAAACTTGACGAAGTACTTCCAGCCCACCCAGGGCGATTCGGCGATGCTCCGACCCGGAAGATAGTCCCGAAAGGCGATCTGCACGCCGTAGATGGGCAGGTATTTGAAGATCACCAGCAGCGCCAGCGGAATCGCGAGCATGCAGTACAGCGCCCTCTTTTTCCATATTCTGCCCAGCAGGCCGCCGCGGGGGGCGGTTTGTTTTTTCAGCATTTATGTGTCGTCCCCTCTCGAAAATCTGCATTGATGATATCATCCGTTTGAACCGAACGCAAGCTGAAATCGCTGCGCACAGCCGACGCTTTTCACGAAATCGGCCGTTTATTCATCCGACAATTCTTCTTTTTCCCGACATATGTACGGATTTTGGCTCTATGTTTTGACTATCGTTTGCAAAAAGGCTGTTTTATATGATATAATAATGATTAGGCAAGCCAAAGGCTTGGCCGGGTCGGCGGAGCGCCAAAGGCGGTTCGCCGACAATCATGATATAATCAGATGTATACGAACGAAACGAAACGGGAGGCTCTTTTCCTTGCGGAAATTTTTTGACGGCATTCGCAGGCTTGTGACCAATCGCGTGTTCTCGCGGGTGCTTCTGGGCTATCTGGCGCTGACGCTCATCATGGCCGCGCTCTGCGGTGCGAGCTACGCGCTGGCGCTTCGCCTGAGCCGGGAGCACGCCGCCGACCGCAACGCGCTGCTGTTCGAAAACGCCTCCGCCTCCATCAACGCCGCCTACGACGTTGTCGACCGCTTCACCAGCGACGTGTACAAGCTGCCGCAGCTGAACCGCCTTCTGCACACGTCCAGCCTGTCCTCGGACGTCACCTATCTCCTCTACGAGACCGTCCGCGCACTGCCGGCGCTGAGCGACGGTCAGGGACTGGTGGAGAATTACTACGTCTATCTTCCGGCGCTGAACGCCGTGGTCGCGCCCAGTCAGGGCTTTGTGCATCTGGAGAAGTACTACGACGCGTATTTTCGCATCGACCCGGAGCAGAGCTTCGACCAGTGGCGGGAGATGCTGCTGTCCATCTCCGGGCGCTCGCTGCTGGGCTCCTGGCGCAACGACTCGGGCATCTTCGACGCGGTGCCCCTGAGCGTGAGCGTCAGCGGCGCTCCGTCGTCCGTTCTGCTGTATCGAATCGACGGCGAGCGCCTGCTGCGCCAGTTCTCCGACGCGTTCTCCAGCGTCTCCGAATGCGCGGTGATCGCCGATCTGAACGGCCGGATCCTGGGCGTTTCGGGGCGCGACGAGGAGCTAGCCGCTCATCTGGCGGCGCGCGCTCTCCCCGCGGATAGCGGTGTCTGCACCATTTCCGAAAAGGGTGTACAATACATGCTGTCCTACATGACGGTGGGAAAAATGGGCGCGCGGCTGATGGTTCTGATTCCCGTTTCCGCGCTTCAGGCCCAGGCGCACGCCTCCATTTCCGGACTTCTGAACGTGCTGGTGTGGCTGCTTCTGGCGGGCGTGGGCATGATCGCGCTGCTGATTCTGGGCGGCATACAGCCGCTTCTGTCCGTAGCGGAGCACGCGTCGTCCATGCAGCCCGCGGCGCGCGGCGTTCAGGCTATCTCCGACATGGTCGACTCCATCGAGAGCCGAAACGCCAGCCTCGCGCAGAAGCTGGCAGAACATCAGCAGAGCATGCGCGCCTTCTGCGCCAACCGGCTGGTGCACGGCCAGCGCAGCGACGCGCGCGCTATTGCGGCCATCGCCGCAGACGCGCGGCTTCCGCTCCATGGCAGCCGCTTCCGCGGCGTGCTGGCGGAGTTTCGCCGCGGCGGCGCGCCGGCTGAGGCGCTGCCGCCCGAGCTGCTGTCCGATCTGTTAAATGCCTACAGCCCGCGGCTGATCTTCCTGCAAATGGAGCGTCTGAACGCCGCCGCGTATCTGCTGACCCTCGACGACCGCTCTCCGGACGAGCTGCGGGCGTTCTTCGCCCCGCTCTACGAGCGCGTGCGCGCGCGATACGGCATGGATCCGCTGTTCTATGTCGGCGCGCCCTGCGATTCGCCCGAGCGCATTCCCCAGTCCTTCTCCAGCGCGCGCTGGCTGACGGCCTTCGCCACCCGCGATCAGTGGCTCTACGTGGATCAGGAGGGCCGGCAGAACGTGTGCCTGAGCGACGTGCTGTCCTCGGACGAGGAGCAGCGGCTGGTCAACGGCCTCATGACCGGCAATCTGGAGACGGTGAACGCGGTTCTCGACGAGATCTATCGCCACAGCCGCATTGAAAACAATCTTCAAGGCTTCCGCCGCCAATATCTCTACTGCCGCCTGATCGGCATTCTGGCAAAGTGCGTGCCCGACGCGAACGAAGCGCCGCTGCCCGAATCGCTTATGCAGGCGGATGTGGAGGAATTTTTCGCATGGCTGCGCCCGCAGTACGCCCGCTGCTGTGAGCTGGCGCAGAGCAAGAGCACCCAGCGCTCCCTGCGCATGGTGGAGGACATTCGCCAGTACATCGAGGAAAACTACGCGGACATGAACCTCTCGCTGAACATGCTGGCATCGAACTTCGGCATCACCGCCAATTACCTGTCGGGCATGTTCAAAAAGCAGTTCGGCATGAACTTTTCCGCCTATCTCGAGCAGGTACGGCTGTCTCATGCGGAATTGCTGCTGGAAACCCGTCTGTCCATCGACGACGTGGCCCTCCAGACCGGCTACGCCAACGCCGACTCCTTCCGCCGCGCATTCAAGCGCGCCAGCGGCATGAGTCCCTCCCAATATCGAAGCCTTGCGGCAGAAAAAGCCGTGGGGACAACCAACGGCTGATCCCTCGCGAGCCTATAAAGAGTTTTTTGCGGATCGCAAAAGCGTCGTGTAGCGTTTTCCTTTTTTTACCGCATTGCTTTTCCTGTCCCACTATTACCCGCAAACGAAGCACCTGACTCGTCGTAAGTCTCACTCTCCGCTTGCGGGCTGTTATGGATCGTTCTATTACCCTTCTACCGATTATTCCTCAACAGGGATTTCCGTTCCATCCTTAAACACGAACACCAGCTTGTCGGAAAATACTGTACCCTATAACCATACAAGCCGAGAAATAAGCCAGCTTTTCAAGGCAAAACGAGCGTTTGCATCCAGAAGCGTAAAATGCAAGAGTCTCTAATTCAAACGCCTTAACGAAACTCAAGAATACGCAATTTTGACCGTGGTGCGGTTAAAATACAGGCGCAGAGAGCGGCCCTTCGCACCTGCGTGCGTAGTGAAAATCCGTTTTGCCGAAAACGCAACCCACAGAAGCGCGCAATTTTCTCCGCGAACAAGCTCAAAAAAGAGGAGACCGAAGTCTCCTCTTTAAGAGAGCTACCGATTCATCAGATGCCGTCCGGAAGCTCGCAGCCGAGCTGTTCCGCAACGGACTCGACGATCGTGCGGCCGCCCTGGTTCAGCCACTCCTGAACGTAGGTGTCCCACTCGTCGAAGCTGCGCTCGCCAACCACGAACTTGTACTCCTGCGCGTTGACGTACTCCTTCAGAGTAGCTTCGGCATCCGCGGGCACGGTGTACAGCAGGCCGGTGTTGTCCCAGCGGTCGATCTTGGCGACGTTTTCGTTGGCCGCGTCGATCTTATCGTTCCAGACCTTTTCTTCTTCAGTGGTGCTGTAGGTATCCTGATACTTCAGGCTGTAGCCGAAGTTCTGCCAGGGAGCCAGCGCCAGGTTGGAGGAATCCAGCTCATAGCCGGGGTGAGTCAGAGCAACGTAGCAGATGGAACGGCCGTTGTCCTTGTACTCGCGCACGTCGTCGGTATAGCCGCGATCCGCCCAGACTTCCAGGCCGCCGCCCTGGACGGTCTCAAAGTAAGCGTCGCCGCCGTAGCACATGGCGTCGAGGATGTGGCAGATGCGCTTGAGCTTGCCTTCGTCGTCGCCGATGTTGGCCTTCGGGATCGCCATCAGAGTGCCGGGGTTGCCGCCGGGGCCGCCCTTGCCTTCCTCAGAGGGATAGGTATCCAGGAAGTACCAGTTGTCGACCTTGGTGGTGTCCTTGTTGGTGAAAATGCCGTACTCACCGTAGAGGTTGCCGGCCGGATAGCGGACCATGCCGATCTTGTCGTTCATGGTGTAGGACTTGGCCGCTTCCCAGTCGATGGAGTACCAGTCGGTGGGCAGAGTGCCAGCGGCGTACAGCTCACTGATGAACTGCAGAACCTGCTTGCGGGAGCCGTTCAGCATCGGAGCGGACAGCTTGCCGTCCTCGCCCACGCTGTAAGCGGAATTGCCGAAAGCGGTGCCGAAGCCTTCCAGCATGCCGAAGCCGGAGCCGCCGCCCGCAGCCAGCATGAAGTAGGTGTCGTCCACGCCGTTGCCGTCGGGATCTTCGGTGACGCACTTCTTGGCGAACTCAAGCAGCTCGTCCAGCGTGGTGGGAACTTCCATGCCCATCGCGTCCAGCCAATCCTTGCGGATGGCGAGGTTCCAGATGTCGCCGTCCTGGATGGAGTACTTGGTGGTGAAGGGGATGGTGCCGTCGGCCATCGTGCTGTACTGCAGCAGCGTCTTGGTGACGAACTTGCAGGTCTGGGGCATCAGGGGATACATTTCGGTCGCATCCACCAGCAGGCCCTGCTCGCCGATGGTGAAGAAGGTGTTCTTCATATCGGAGCCAACGCAGAACACGTCGGGGGTGTCGCCGCCCGCGAACGCGGTGGAGATGTAGGTCTCAACGTCCGCAGAGGTCGCGGTTTCCAGCTTGATGGTGACGTTGAACTTGTTCTCGATCCAACGGGCGATGGGATCGTCTTCGGGCGGGGTCACGCCGTAGTTGTAGGTGAAGAAGGTCAGGTCGTAGTGCTGGCTCATGTCGTCATAGTCATAATAGCTCTCTTCGGCCAGAGTGGGCTCCGAAGGCATGGCGTCCGGGAACTCGATATCCTCAAACGCCGTCTCTGCGAAGGCAGAGAAGCCGGAGATTACCAGCAGCAGAGCGGTAACCAGTGCCAGGATTCTGTTTTTCTTCATGGTTTCAGTCTCCTCCCAAATATTTCTTCAATCGCCTCTCCGGGCGACAAAGATACGTCGTTTAGCCCTTCACAGAGCCGGTGAACATGCCCTTGATGAAGTACTTCTGCAGGAACGGATAGACGCACAGGATCGGGAACACGGCGACGATGACGCTCGCCATCTTCATGCTCTCCATGGTCATCTTGGCATAGGCGCTGATGTTCTCCATCATGTCGCTCTTGCCGCCCTGGGTCAGCAGGTTGCGGATGATGAACTGAATGGGCCAGATCTTGGCGTTCTTGACGTAGATCATCGCGTCCATCCACGCGTTCCAGTGTCCAACCGCGGCGAACAGGCCGAGGGCGCACAGCGTGGGCTTCAGCAGCGGCACGCCGATGTAGACCATCTTCTGAATCTCCGTCGCGCCGTCCAGATCGGCCGACTCCATCACGTCGTAGGGAATGCCCTCGACGAAGAGCTTGATGACCAGAATGCCGTAGGTGTTGGCGAAGCTGGGCGCGATGTACACCCAGAAGGTGTTCAGCAGCTTCAGATCGCGATACAGCAGGTAGGTCGGAATCAGACCGCCGCTGAGAATCATGGTGATGATGAAGTAGACCATCACGCCGTTCTTGAACGGCAGGCCGCGCACGGCAAGAATGTAACCCACCGGCAGCGACAGCGCCAGCGCGGTGCAGATGCCCAGCAGCGTTCTGGAAACAGTCACGAGCATGCCGGTTCCGAAATTGGCGTTGCTCAGGATGTACTTATACGCCGAGAGAATGGGCCGGTGCGGAATGATGATGAAGTAGTTTCGCTCGATCATCTCGCCCTCGGACGAGAAGGACATGCCCACGACGTACAGGAAGGGAAGCAGGCAGCAGAGCACGACGATGCTGACGATCACGGTGATGACCACCTGATAGATCTTGTCCTCCTTCGTCATCTGAACGCCGCGTGCCGGAATGTGTTTCTTTTTCATTATTTAGCGCACCTCTCTTCAAATCGTCCAAGCCAGCCTTAGAACATGCCGCGTCCGGAGACTTTCTTGGAAATGGCGTTGGAGCTGAGAATCAGCACGAGGCTGACGACCGCCTTCATCATGGAGACGGCGGAGCCGATGCCGTACTGCATCTTGCCCAGGCCCACGCGATAGACCCACGTGTCGATGATGTCGGCCACGTCGTACACCGCGGAATTGTAGAAGAGCAGGATCTGCTCGAAGTCGTTGTTCAGGATGTTGCCCAGCGCCATGATGAGCGAGAAGGTGATGACCGGCTTCATGGCTGGGAAGGTCACCGCCTTGATGCGCTGCAGCGGGCCCGCGCCGTCGATCTTCGCGGCCTCGAACAACTCGGTGTTGATGCTGGTCAGCGCTGCGAAGTACAGAATCGTATTCCAGCCGACTTCCTTCCATACCTGAGAGCCGACGAGCAGCGGGATAAACGCGCGGGAATTGGTCATGAATTCCTTCGACTTGCCGCCCAGTGCGCGGATGACGCCGTTGACCAGGCCGTTGCCGGAGAAGAAGGCGAACACGATGCCGTAGATGATGACCCAGGAGAAGAAGTGGGGCACGTAGACCAGCGTCTGCGAGAACTTCTGGAACTTCTTGCTGTTCAGGTCGAAGATGGCGATCGTCAGCAGAATCGGCGGAATAAACGTGCAGACCAGGCGCCAGACGCTGATGGTCAGCGTGTTGCGGATCAGCTTGAGCATTTCCGGGTTGGTCAGAACGTATTTGTAATTGTCCCAGCCGACCCACTTGGCATTGGAGATCGTGCTGCCGATCTTCATGTCCTTAAAGGAAATCTGGAAGCCCCAGATGATCGGGATGTAAAGGAACACGAAATAATACGCAATCGCGACGAACAGAATAAGGTAAAGTCCGCGATAACGCCACAGAAGTCTTTTTAACGATCCTTTCTTCATTTTTTCGCCAGAACTCATAAATTTTCCACCCTCCAGCCTTTCAAATTACAATTTATTTTATCACGGTATTGCCAATCCGTCAATATTTCGGCATGAAATTCCGATTTTTTGTCATTTCTCCCAAACAATTC
>USDD01000088.1 GCA_900553265.1 uncultured Eubacteriales bacterium | reverse complement strand
GCTTCAGCTTGTCAAAAAAGTTTTGACAAGCTGGTGGACGGGGGAGCAAGCTCCACCGCCACTACCAACGAAGTCCTCATGTTTCGATGTACGCATGAGGATTTCTTTTTTGTGTTCATGGCGGTCGCGATGCGCGCGGCATTGACAGGATTTTCGCCGCGCAGTAAAATAAATAAAGGTTGTTACAGGCGACAAAAAGGATGACGGTTTATTTACTATATTAAGGAGAAATCTGTGAACAGTCAGATGCGATTTTCGCAGGAGGCGCTGCGAAAGCTGACGGCAGCGATT
The DNA here is from genome assembly GCA_900553265.1 of uncultured Eubacteriales bacterium. Taxonomy (GTDB): domain Bacteria; phylum Bacillota; class Clostridia; order Christensenellales; family Aristaeellaceae; genus Faecivicinus. Next base: position 10,190 of record USDD01000088.1, on the reverse strand, counting down.
GAGCAAAACGCGAGCGTGTATCTCTATGGCGCGACGGGCTTTGGCAAGACGAGCGTCGCGGAGCGGGCGCTGGATCGCGCCGCGGCGGTATGGATCAGCGGAAGCGACACGGAGAACCATGTGATACAGCGGCTTGAGGACTGCGGCGCGTCGGAATACATCGTGCTGGACGATCTGCATTGCCTGGAAAGCGCAATGCTGCAGAGAAAAATTGTTCAGATGGTGAGCAAAGAGGGCTTCCGAATGGTGATGATCGGCCGCGCTCCCCTGCCGGCATGGGCCTCCGCGCTGACGCTTCAGGCGGAAATGGTCATCATTTCCGAGGACGAGCTGCGTGTGACCGAGGACGAGCTGGCCGCGCTCTGCGATTCGCTGGGGCTGAAGCTGCCCACCGGGCGCGTGCAGTTCTGGATCGAGAGAACCGAGGGAAACGCCATGGCGCTGAATCTGCTGATTCGCCGGCTTCGACAGGGCGACCGGGACGGCGACGCGCTGGCGGAGGACATGCGCAGAGCCTTCATGGACTATCTCGACGAGGAGATTATCAGCCGCTGGAGCCGAGATGTGCAGACCTTTCTGATGCAGCTGAGTCTGATGGACGCGTTCACGCCGGAGCTGGCGCGGGCCGTGACCGGGAACGACGACGCAGAACTGTTGCTCAGCCGGGCGGAGCGGGCGGGCAATATCCTCTCCTGCGCCGGCGGCGAATGGCGAATTCGCCCTGTGCTGCTGGAGACGCTGCGCCGTCGGGCGGCGCGGAGCTTCGGCCAGAGGCGCTGCAGCCAGCTGATATACAACGCGGGGCGATACTACGAGCGCAGCGGACAAACGCTGCGAGCTCTGGACGCATATCGGCAGTGCGGCGAGGAGAACGGCATTTTCTCCCTGCTGGCGCAGGAAGCGCGGAAGCATGCGGGCGTGGGGAACTACTGGGCGCTGAGACGGCACTATCAGGCCCTCTCCGACGCGGACATTCAGCGCGAGCCGGTGCTCATGACCGCCATGAGCGTGCTGTATTCCGTGCTGATGAACGCGGAAAAGAGCGAATACTGGTACGCGCGCCTTCAGGAATACGCCGCGAACGCCAAGGACGGCGACCGCAGCAAGGCCAATGCGCAGATCGCCTATCTGGACATCGTGCTGCCCCACAGAGGCTCGAAGGATCTCGCGCGCATTCTGAGAACGGTGTCCGCACTGCTGCGCAGCAGCGGCGACATTCTCCGCCCGGTATCGCTGACCAACAATCAGCCCAGCCTGATGAACGGCGGCAAGGATTTCTGCGAATGGAGCAAAAGCGACCTGTTTCTGGCCCGAACGCTGGGGCCCGTGGTGGAGCGAATGCTGGGCAAAGCGGGAGTCGGTCTGGTTCAAACGGCGCTGGGCGAGAGCGCCTATGCCAAGGGGGAAGATCGCTTTGTAGTGCTCAGCCGGCTTACCAAGGCGCAGAATCAAAGCGAAAATAACGGAATCCTTGAAATGACATGGGTCTCCGTTGCCCTTCAGGCAAGACTTGCCCTGGGTTCGGGCGATGCGGAATACGCGCAGCGGCTGGCAAACGGAATGCTCCGGCGCGCAGAGCGTGAGAACTCCCCTCGGCTGGTCGAAGCAGTGAATGCGTTTTCCTGCTGGCTCGGTCTTCACACAAATCAGACGGGCCGCATCCTTGCGTGGATGGAGACCGCCCCGGACGAAACCGTGGAGTTCTGCACGCTGAACCGCTATCTGTACATGGTCAAGATCTGCGGCTACATCGCGCTGGGCAAGCACACGGACGCGCTGGCGCTGCTCCAGCGGATGCTGCTGTACGCAGATTACGCGCATCGCACCTATATTCGCCTGGAGTGCCGGCTGCTCAGCGCCGTGATTCTGCGGCGAATGGGCGAACCGTGGAAGGAGGACTTCGTTCAGACGCTGAAGGAGATCGGCGAATACCACTTTGTGCCGATCCTCAGCGAAAAGGGCGCGGCGGTTCTCCCGCTGCTGACGGAGGTGAAGGCGGCGATGTGCCAGAGCGCACCCCAGCTGGGCGAATGGTTTGCGCAGGTGCTGGAGGAAACGACTCACATGGCGCGGCTCTATCCCAGTTTTCTGAAGGGGACGGGCGTCGACGTGTCCGCGTTCTCCGCGACGGCGCTTCAGGTGCTGCGCATGCAGGCGGCCGGTTACACGGCTAAGGAGATTGCCGAGCAGCTGCACATCACCCAGCGAACCGTGAAATATCACGCTTCGGAAAACTACAGAAAGCTGGACGCGAAAAACCTCGTGGACGCGGTGCAGATTGCCCAGACGCTCCACATTCTGTAGCACAGACTGTACCGCGGTACAGTTGCGCCGCGCGCATGACGGTGGTAGAATAATGCTGCCGTTGAGACAACGGCGAACGGGCGGCTTGCCGCCAGAACACAAAGGAGGAAATACTGATGAAGAAACTTGTTGCGCTTATTCTGACCCTTGCCATGATGCTGTGCGTGGGCACGGCCTTCGCCGCCGAAGCCGAACCCGAGCAGACCGGCGCCATCGAGATCAACTGGGCCGACCTGGAGGAGCAGGGCGCGGAGACGATTGCTCAGGGCGACTTTGTGACCTTTGACGAAATCGCCGTGAAGATGTGGATGCCCAACGCGCTGGCGGCCGTTGAGCTGACCGACGACGACAAGGCGCAGGGCTACATCGGCTACTATCAGCCCGAGGACGGCTCCGCGGCTATCGCGGTGATGTACGTCGACGCCAACGGCATGACGCTGGATGAGTATAAGGAAAAGCTGACCGAAGCCGCCGCCACCGAGATGGAGGACGTCGTCATCAACGGCATGGAGGCCGTGAGCTACGTGCTGGAAGAGAGCGACACGGCCTGCGTCTCCTTCGTGACCGAGGCGGGCTACATCTTCGAGGTTTCCGGCTCCCCTAAGTCCGACGAGAACTTCGCCGCGCTGCTTTCGATGGTCATGGCGTCTATTCAGGCGGAGTAATTTATATCTGCAAATTCAAAAAAGCGAACCGAGAGCCGGCTCTCGGTTCGCTTTATATCATCTAGAGCATGTTCACACTATTATCTTGGCCGAGAATGCGCCAAGGATCAGATAGACGTCTGGAAATTCAAGGGCCCTGCCATGCTTGCTCTTGAGACAATCGACGCTTCTTAGGTTTTTTGTCGGCGGTCGTATCCGCCTCCAATGGATACCGACTTTGGCGCTGATCATCGTAACTGGATTTCTGCAAGTGTATGGCTAGGCGATAATACTTCCCATATTCCATTCTCCTAGCTTCGTCATCAATATATCACTACAACAAAATAATAGCTATTTATTTATTCGTATAAATAAAAAATAACTTGTAAGAGGACTGCATCCCTGCTATACTTTTCTCAGAAGCAGTTGACTCTTATCAGCGGGATGGAGGCGATGATATGTCTGAGAGGTTTGATTTGATGGTGATCGGCGGCGGCCCGGCCGGGTATCTGGCTGCGGAGCGCGCGTCGCGCGAAGGTATGCGCGTGATACTGTTTGAAAGACGAGCGCTTGGCGGCGTGTGCCTGAACGAAGGCTGCATCCCTTCGAAGGCGCTGCTCAATTCGGCCAAGCTGTACGAGCACGCGCTGCACAGCGCGCAGTACGGCGTGCATTGCGGCGAGGTTCGGCTGGATCAGCAGGCGGTGACTGTGCGGCGCGGTCGCGTGGTACGCACGCTGGTAAACGGCGTAAAAGCCAAGCTTCGCGCGGCGGGTGTGACCGTTGTAATGCAGGAGGCGAAGCTCGACGGGCGCGACGGTGACTGCCTTCGCGTGACCGCAGGCGGCGAAGTCTATCTTGGGAAGCGGCTTCTGATCGCCAGCGGGTCGACGGCGATTGTGCCGCCCATTCCGGGGGTGCGGGAAAATCTGGGAGGCTTCGTACTGACCAACCGCGAGGTGCTGGAGCTGACCGAAATTCCCAACCGGCTGATCGTGGTGGGCGGCGGCGTGATCGGTCTGGAAATGGCGGCGTATTACGCCATGGCGGGCGCGAAGGTGACGGTAGTCGAAATGCTGGATCACATCGCCGGAGCCACCGATCGCGAGATAAGCACGCTGCTTCAGCGCGAGCTGGAAAAGCGAGGCGCTGAATTTCTGCTGAAGCACAAGTGCCTCTCGGTGGAGGACGGCGCGGCCGTTGTGGAAGCGCCGGATGGCAAAGCGACGCGAATCGAGGCGGACAAGCTGCTCCTGTCCATCGGCCGGCGGGCAGATTTTGCCGGACTTGGACTGGAAACCCTCGGCGTGGAAGTTCAGAAAACGGGCGTCATTACAGATGCGATGGGGCGCACGAACGTGCCCGGCGTGTATGCCGCGGGCGATGTCAACGGCCATCATATGCTGGCGCATACGGCTTATCGTGAAGCAGAGGTCGCCGTTAACGCAATGCTGGGCAAGCCGGACAGCATGCGCTATTACGCCAATCCCTCCGTCATTTACACCTGCCCCGAGATCGCGTCCGTCGGGCGAACGGAGGAAGAGGCCCGGGAAAAAGGCATCGATTATGAGGTGCAGAAGCTGTCCATGCGCTATTCGGGGCGCTTTGTGGCGGAGAATGAGGGCGCGGACGGCCTGTGCAAGGTGCTGATTCATCGGAAAAAGCGCACGATCATCGGCGTGCACATGATCGGTGCCTACTGCGGCGAGATTATCTGGGGCGCGGCGGAGATGATCGAAATGCAGCTGCGCGTGGAGGACGCGCGGCAGATCATCTTCCCGCATCCCACCGTCAGCGAGATCATTCGTGAGGCGCTCTGGCTGTTTGACGACTAGGAGAAAATGGAGCGCCATCCGACCGTGCGGAGGCGGCATGAATGGCTGGCGGAGCTCGATGGAGCGCTGTCGAGCCGGGCAGGCATCTCCTCGCGTCGGACGTTCGCATGAAAAGAACAGCGGCGAATATCAACGCCGCTGCTCCGAATTGCATTCATTGGCTAACCGTTCTTTTTTTCAAGCGCGCGGCGGAGGGTCGGCGCGATCAGACAGGCAATGATTCCACCAATCACTGCGGTAAGCAGCTGAGGCCATGTAAAGGAGGCCGTAACGACGCTGAGCTTTGCCTCCGGAACGACGTGCGGCGCAACCAGCCGCACGAGGACGACGAGCAGCGTTACAAACTTTGCCGCCGCGGCCAGCGCCATGCTGACGTATGCGGCAGCCGGCGTCTTCTCCTTCAGATACTTGCCGACGAACAGACCGAACAGGAGCGCATAGACCGCGTTGCCCAGCGAAACGCACGGAACCATCGGCAGAAACGCCGGGCCGATGCCGAGCAGATAGGCGCAGAACGGCGAAATGACAGCCACCGTTATGCCGGACCAGACGCCGCCGATCAGCGCCGAGACGGCCAGCACCAGATTGACGCAGGAGCCGGTCGCCAACTGACCAAAGCTCCTGGTGAAGAATTGTACAGCGATTAAAAGTGCGAGGCAGATTGCGGTTCGCACGATCCAGACCGTTTTTTTCATGAGAATCCCTCCCGAATTGTTGTCGACCTCATTATAGCGCGATCGCGGGAAAAATTCCGTTGCGCATGCAACCAAAGGAGAAAGAAAATGCTGACGCGGACAGAGCAGAGCATACTGATGCAAAATCGACTCTTTGCGGGTTTTTCCGAAGCTGAGCTGAGCGGACTGCTGGAAAAGATGTCGGCCCGCACGTCGGTTTTTGCGAAAAACAGCGTCATTTGGGGAATGGGCGAGAAGGTCGAAAACGCGGGAATCGTCCTGTCCGGGCGCGTTGAGGCATGGCAATATACGCAGGACGGTCAGGAGAACCTCGCGGTCGTCCACGAAGCAGGCGGGCTGTTCGGCGACGTGCTGATGTCCGCGCGGACGGTCGGCAGCCCGGTAGAGCTGCGCGCGGCAAAGGATTCCAGAATCCTGTTCTTCTCTCTGGACGCACTGCTCTGCCGCTGCGCAGAGGGCGGTGGATGGGACTGTGCGAAGCTGCTGTCCAATCTGCTGGAGGAAATATCGGAAAAATACTGGGCGATGCAGAGCCATATTCGCCTGCTGGCGATCCCAGACGGGAGAAGGCGGCTGGAGACCTATTTGCAGCGCGAGGCGGAAAGCACGGGCGGAATGGTCTGCGCCAATATGACGCGCGAGCGGATGGCGCAGTATCTGGGCATGAACCGGAGTGCGCTTTCCCGCCTGCTCGGCACGATGCAGCAGGCGGGAAGCATCGAGCTTCGCAGAGGCGGAATTCGCCTTCTGCGGCGCGTGTTGCCCGATTCCATATAGTCGGCGTACAGAAGGAGGCGAGAACCACAGCACGGATATATTCACAGAAAGACGTTTATGCGTGGTACAGAATGATGACAGAAGGAGTGAACCAACCTTGAGCAGACTGGATATCAAAACCGCAAGCAGGGCCCAGACCGTCGTTGACCAACTTTACAGGGATATGGAGCGCAGAATTGCGTCCAGCCCTCCGGGGCTGTGTCCCATTGATATGTCCCTGACCTTTTTGCAGCTGTGCCATGCCCAGTCGTGCGGCAAATGCGTTCCCTGCCGCATCGGCCTCGGTCAGCTCGCGGCGCTGATGGGGCAGGTCCTCGATGGGACGGGCTCCATGCTGACGATCGATACCATTGAGAAAACGGCGCGCGCGATTGTCGCGTCCGCCGACTGCGCCATCGGCCGCGACGCGGCGCAGCTGGTGCTGAGCGGCTTCGAGGGCTTCCGCGACGACTATGTGAACCATGTCCGAAACCACAGGTGCCTCGCCTCGCTGCAGAACCCGGTTCCCTGCGTCTCGCTGTGTCCCGCGGGCGTCGATGTTCCGGGCTATGTTGCCCTTGTGCGCGAAGGACGGTATGCGGACGCGGTGCGCCTTATCCGAAAGGACAACCCCATGCCCACCGCCTGCGCGTATATCTGCGAGCATCCCTGCGAGGCGCGCTGCCGCCGGAACATGGTGGACGCGCCCATCAATATCCGGGGACTCAAGCGCTACGCCGTGGATCACGCGGGGGATGTGCCGAATCCGCCCTGCGAAGCGGCCACCGGCAAGCGCATCGCCATCATCGGCGGTGGGCCGAGCGGCCTTTCCTGCGCGTATTATCTGCGCCTTATGGGGCACGCTGTGACCATTTTCGAGGAGAAGAAGCAGCTCGGCGGCATGCTTCGCTACGGCATTCCGGCCTATCGCTTCCCGCGCGAAAAGCTGGACGCTGAAATCGCGTCCATTCTGTCCACCGGCGTGGAGGTGCATACCGGCGTGACGATTGGAAGGGATATTTCCTTCGAACAGCTGCACAGGGACTATGACTGTCTGTACGTGGCCATCGGCGCGCATACGGACAAAAAGACCGGCATTCCGGGCGAGAACAGCAAAAACGTCATGTCCGCCGTTGAGATGCTGCGTGCCATCGGCGACGACGTCATGCCGGACTTTACCGGTAAGCGCGTCGTGGTCATCGGCGGCGGCAATGTGGCGATGGATGTGACCAGAAGCTCCGTGCGCCTCGGCGCCGCCAGCGTCACCTGCGTCTATCGCCGGAGAATCGAGGATATGACCGCGCTGCCCGACGAGGTGCAGGGCGCGATTGCCGAGGGCGCGGAGATTCGCGAGCTCTGCGCGCCGGTGCGCATCGAGGCGAACGAGGCGGGCGAGGCCGCCGCGCTCTGGGTGCAGCCGCAGATCATCGGCTTTGCGGACAAATCCGGCCGGCCCCGCCCGGAGAAGGCAAGCCTTCCCGAGGAGCGGATTGCTGCGGACGTGATCGTCGTCGCCATCGGCCAGGGCGTGGAAATCGCGGGCTTTGAGCAGACCGGCATCCCCATCCGGCGCGGCACGTTCATCACGGAAAGTTCCAGTCAGGTGGACAACATGGAAAACGTGTTCGCCGGCGGCGACTGTGTGACGGGGCCGGCGACGGCCATCCGCGCGATTGCCGCGGGCAAGGTCGCGGCGGCGAACATCGACGAGCAGCTCGGGTTCCGCCACGAGATCCGAACCGATGTGGAAATTCCCGCGCCGCATCTGGAGGTATGTCCTGCGCGCGGGCGCATCAATACCAAGGAGCGCGAAGCCGCGCAGCGCAAGGGTGATTTTGAGGACATCGAATGCGGCATGACGTGCGAGGAGGCCTGCGCGGAAAGCTCCCGGTGCCTGCGCTGCGATCACTTCGGCTATGGTATTTTCAAAGGAGGGAGGATTGAAAGATGGTAACGCTGACGATAAACGGAAAAAGCGTCCGCGCGCCGGAGGGAACCAGCATTCTCGAGGCCGCGCGCACGGCCGGCATAGAAATTCCCACGCTCTGCTATCTCAGGGATCTCAACGAGATCGGCGCGTGCCGCATCTGCATGGTTGAGGTCGAGGGACAGGACACGCTGGTCGCCGCGTGCGACAGCGAGGTTCGCGAGGGCATGGTCGTTCACACCAACTCCCAGAAGGTTCGCATGACGCGCCGCGTGAATCTGCAGCTGCTGCTGAGCCAGCACGATGTGAACTGCGTCAAATGCACGCGCAGCGGAAACTGCAAGCTGCAGAAGCTCGCCAACGACTATAACCTTCTCGGCGCGCCCTATCAGAAAAAGCTCCGTCCGGCGGCCGTGGACTATACCGCGCCCATTCTGCGCTTTGAAAACCGCTGCGTCAAGTGCATGCGCTGCGTTCAGGTCTGCGACAAGATGCAGGGCGTTCATATCTGGGATCTGGTCGGCACCGGCTCCCGGACGACCGTCGGCACGGCGGGCGCCAACAGCCTTTCCACCTCCCTGTGCACCTACTGCGGACAGTGCGTCACCCATTGCCCGGTCGGCGCGCTGGAAGAGCGGGACGACACCGACCACGTCTATCGCATGCTGGCAGACCCGTCGCTGACGACGGTCGTGCAGGTGGCTCCCGCCGTCCGCGCGGCGTGGGCGGAGTATTTCGGCCTCACGCCGGAGCAGGCCACGCCGGGCGTGCTGGCGACTGCGCTCAGGCAGCTGGGCTTCAACTATGTGTTTGATACCAATTTCAGCGCCGATCTGACCATCATGGAAGAGGGCAGCGAGTTTATTGAGCGCTTTACGCACAGGGACGAGTATTCCTGGCCGATGTTCACGTCCTGCTGTCCCGGATGGGTTCGGTTCGTGAAGGGACAGTTCCCGCAGTTCGCGGGGAACCTGTCCACGGCAAAGTCGCCGCAGCAGATGTTCGGCGCGGTCGCCAAGAGCTATTTTGCGGAAAAAATCGGCGTCGATCCCAAAAACCTGCGCGTCGTTTCTGTCATGCCATGCACCTCCAAAAAGGCGGAGGCGGCGCTTCCGACGATGAAAGACGCCTGCGGCGATCCCGACGTGGACGTCGTCATCACCACGCGCGAGCTGGTGCGGATGCTTCGGTGCGCCATGATCGATCCGGCGGCGCTGGACGAGAGCGGCTTTGACAGTCCGCTCGGCTCCGGCACGGGCGCGGCCGTAGTTTTCGGCGCGACCGGCGGCGTTATGGACGCGGCGCTTCGCAGCGCGTACTATCTGGCCACCGGCAAAAACCCGGATCCCGACGCATTCACGGCGGTGCGCGGCATGCAGGGCTGGAAGGAAGCGAGCTTCGACATTCCCGGCGCGGGCACTGTCCGCACGGCGGTGGCCAGCGGCCTCAGAAACACGAGAAGGCTTCTCGAAGCGCTGGCGTCCGGACAGGCGGAATATGATTTCGTAGAGATTATGGCCTGTCCCGGCGGCTGCGCGGGCGGCGGAGGACAGCCCATTCACGACGGCGAGGAATGCGCGGAGCAGCGGGGAGACGTCCTCTGGCGCCTCGATCACAATTCGGCGCTGCGCTTCTCCCACGAAAACCCCGATGTGCAGGCGCTGTACGCGGAGTATCTGGGCAAGCCGCTGTCCGAGCGCTCGCACCACCTGCTGCACACCGATATTAACGCGTGGCAGATGCCGCAGAAATCGTAACTCATACCGCATTCGGAAGTGAAGAACCATCGAGGTCGAGAGATTCCCCCCGACCTTTCGACATGCCGAGCATACTTGGGATAAGTTCGAAGATGATCTGCTGTAGGTTGTAAGCTATTATGCGGCGATGAGAGGACGATAATTCTATGGAATAAGGAATGAGTAGAATTCTGCAAAGCAGCGATTTTCTCTCCGGGAAATGGGATTTCCCTGCGATAAAATCGCCCCGCACCCGCCGTACACGCCGCCGGGCTCGATTTAAATTCGAGAGG
>USDD01000087.1 GCA_900553265.1 uncultured Eubacteriales bacterium | reverse complement strand
CGAGGAAGCGACGCGATGCGCCCGCCGCACGAAGCGGTGCGGACGAGCAGCCCGGCGCGCCTGTCGCGCGAAGCGGCGCGCGGATGAGCGGCCCAATGCGTTCTGCCGTGCGAAGCGGCGCACGGACGAGTAGCCCGGCATGTTCGCCGCGCGAACCGGCGCGGGCACAAGGTCAGATGCATTCTCTCGTGCGAACCGGCGCGAATAACCCTCCATGCAAACAAGCCGCCGGCGAATCCATCTGGATTCGCCGGCGGCTTTCTGTCTGTCCGGGGAAAAACCTCGCCCGACCGCGCTCAGTCGCGGCTCTCCACGGGCGTGCGCTCGCGGAACAGCAGGGAGATGCTCCACAGGGCGGCGATGCCGATGACGGCGTAGACGATGCGGCTGATGGTGGCGGCCTGTCCGCCGCAGATGTAGGCCACGAGATCAAACTGGAACAGTCCGACCAGCAGCCAGTTCACGCCGCCGAGAATGGTGAGAATCAGTGATACGCGATCCATCATGTTGTTCACTCCTTTTTTTCGCGCCGGTTCGCCGGCGGGATGGTCACAGTTTGCCCCCGGAATTCTCAGAATATACCTCGGCGGGAAAAAACTGCGCGAAAAGGAAGGGCGAAGCGCTGTTCCCTCTTCAATGGGCCGTGCGGCGAGAGGTTTTCCGGCAGCGACGGTCAACGAAGAAACCTTTCCGCCGTAAGAATCCCCTCCGCCGCGCGCTGCCTCTCCGAGAGGCGCTGTGCGCAAAACGGCACGACATTTCCCGCCGGGCCTCGCGCCGTCGGGCGGATTTTCCGAAGAGCCTTCGACCGTCGTCGTTTCAAGCCGACTGCCTTTGCGCTCTCCGCCAATAGCCCTCTTCGCGAAAAAATTTTACCCTCTGCGGATTTTCCGGAGCGGGGCATGGGTTTGTCCCGCGGCGCATAAGGTATTTCCACGTCGAGAGGAGGGGGACAAACATGCTCAGAGCTTTTGGTCTTCAGTCCCGGTGGGAAGGTCTTTCGGTGCGCGGATTGCTTCGGCGGGCGGCGGAACCGGCGGCGTGGCTGCTGGCGGCGGCGGCGCTGGCGCGGGTGCAGCCGGTGGGCGGCCTTGCGCCCTTCGCGCTGGCGCTGCTGGCGGCGGGAGGATTTGCGGGCGTGCGCGCGGCGGCGATTCTGGCGGGATGCCTCGCCGCAATTCCGGACTCGGGAGCGCTCTGGGCCGCGCCCGCCGGGATGGCGGCGACGCTGCTGACCTCGGCGGGCGCGCAGGGTCTCGGGCAATGGCTTCAAGCGCGCGATGGACGGGCCTCGCCGCGGAAATGGGCCGACGGCGCGGCGGCGCTGGCGGCGGCGCTGGGAGTACTGGGGCCGGGCGTGCCGCTGGCGGCCGGAGGCGCGGGGCAGTCCCTTCGCGTCACGGGAGCGGCGCTGGCGGCCGCGGCGGCCGCGCCGTTTTTCCGGGCGCTGCTGGGCGTGACCCTCCGGCGCAGGCACCTGATGCCCGAGGAGCGCGCCGGCGGAGCGATTCTCGCGCTGGCGGCACTGGCGGGGCTGGCCGGACTCTGGCTTCCGGCGGCGCTGACCGCGGTTCTCTGGTTCTCCCTCGTCCTCGCGCCCATGGGCGGCGGCGCGGGGGCCTGCACGGGTCTGAGCGGGGGGCTGGCGATGGCACTGGCGGCGGGGCTTCCCCAGCGCGCGGCGGCGCTGGGCCTGTGCGGACTGCTGGCGGGCGGTGCGGCGGCGCGGAAGAGCTGGGCCGCGCCGGCGGCGCTGGCGGCGGGAATGGCCGTGTGCGTGCCGACCATGGGTCTGCCGCTGAGCGATCTTATCTGCGCCATGGCGGCCTGCGCGGCGGCGATGGTCACGCCGGAGGCGTTTTCCCGGCGCGTCCGGGAGTGGGCCGGCGGGGAAACCCAGGGCGCGTGCGATCCCGACCGGCTGGCGCGGCGGCTGCGGGCCGAGACCGAGCGCAAGCTGCGCGCCATGAGCGCCGCCTTCGGCGAGCTGGCCGACGGCTATCGCGACCCGGTGGACATGCCCGACGAGCAGGCGCTCATCTGTGAGATGCGCGCGCGGCTGTGCGAGGGCTGCTCGCGCTATCCCGCCTGCTGGGCCGGCGACGACAACCGCGCGGTGCGCTTTCTGTGCCAGCTCATCTCCGAATCGGTGGACTGGGCGGCGGGCGGCGCGGACGCGCCGCTGTTCGGCGACGAGCTGCCGCCGGATGTGCTGCGCCAGTGCGCCCGGGGCCGAACCATTCCCGCGCGGCTGGGGGATCTTTTGGAGGAATTTTCGAAGAAGCGGCGCTCGGAGCTGAAGCGCGGCGCGGTGAGCCAGCTCATCTCCGCCCAGTTCACCCAGGCGCAGCTGCTGCTGCGGGGCATGGCCGACGTGCAGGCGCGGCCCATGCGTGTGCGCGGGCGGCAGGCGGCCCGGGCGCGCGCGGCGCTGGATCGGGCGGGACTGGAGGTGACGGACGTGATGGCGCTGCGCGGCGCGCGGCGGATGGAGATCGTGGCGGCGCTGAAGGAGGACGAGCTGTGGACGCCCGAGACCGCCGCCGAGGCCTCGGCGCAGCTGAGCCGCGTGTTTGGCCGGCCCTACGCCCCCGACGGCGAGCCCGGCGGCGCGGAGATGAAGTTCGTGCGGCTGCCGAGGCTGCGCGCGTCGGCGGGGTCGGCCTGCCGCGCGCTGGAGGCGGACATGCCCTCGGGCGACAGCCACATCGTGCGCACGCTGGACGGCGACCGGCTGATGCTGATGCTGTCCGACGGCATGGGCAGCGGCGCGGCCGCGGCGCGGGAGAGCGCCCAGACGCTGCGGCTGCTGAGCCGCTTTCTGGCGGCGGACGTGGCGCGGCCGCTGGCGCTGGAGACGGTGAACGAGCTGATGCTGGCGCGGTCGGAGACGGACATGTTCGCCACGGTGGATCTTTGCGTGGTGGATCTGCTCACGGGCAGCGCCGAGTTCACCAAGCTGGCGGCCTGCCGGTCGCTGATTCTGCGGGGAAACGAGGTGATCGAGGTGGACGGCGGGCGGCTGCCGCTGGGCATTCTGGAGCGGGTGCAGCCCTCCAACCGGCGGGTGCGGCTCCAGCCCGGCGACGTGATCGTGCTGGCCTCGGACGGCGTGATGGACGCGGTGGACGGCGACGCGCTGTGCGAATGCCTGCTGCGCCACGGGCATCAGCCGCCGAAGATGCTGGCCGAGACGCTGCTCGACCTTGCCGAGCGCGAAGGCGATCCGCGCTGCCGGGATGACAGGACGGTGCTCTGCGCGAGAATCGCCCAGAGGAGGGCGGCGTAGGGAGATGCCTGTGCTATGGTTTTTCAATAGGTAATATGTGACAGCGTGATACAAAAACATCCGCCCCGCCGCTGAAACGCGGCGGGGCGGATCATTAATTCCAGCGTACCGAAGGAAATTCCGACTCGATGACGTACATCGCTCTGCTGTCACCGATGAATGCGACGGCGCTCTCTGTTCTCCAATCGACGATGCAGTACATTTCGGCGGATTCAAAAATGTCCGGCAGGGTGTAATCGTATTGCGTGTAGCGGTATCCCTCGGAATCATAACCGTCGATCTGCCCTTCGTAGCGGGTGAACCACCGGTAAATCCATGGCAGCTCGATTTCCGGCTCGGCGGCAGAAAACTGAAGGCGATGGGTCAGATCCACTCGAATGGGCTGCTCGAACAGCGCCATCAGGCAGATATAGCCGCCGATCAGAGACAGGAGCAGTACTGCCGCAATAATCTTGATGATTCTCCTCTTCATTTCAAGATTATCCTCGTATTTTCGGGTCGATTTCGCTCCACAGAACCTCCAGAGAATCGACGCGGAGCGTGAAGAAGCATTCGCAGGCGGGGTTCAGGCCGGGCTTCCACAGCCAGCATTCCATCTGCGCGAAGGCTCCGCGGACGCTGCAGGAAAGGAATTCCAGCGTCCAGCCCTCGGCGTTGACGCGCCGGCGCAGCCGGTTCCACGGAAGCGGATTAGGCTCTGCGCGGCTCTCCAGAGGGCGAAGGGCCGATCTGCGCGGCGGCTTTGCGCGGCGCTTCATCGGGCGAACGGCCAGTGCGCGCGGCAGCTCTGCCGCCGGGAGGCGCAGCATCGCCGCGCGGGTTTTGCAGACCGTTTCGCCGGGATTGTCCGGGCACCCGGGCAGCAGCCATACGCCCCGCGGCAGCGTCAGCTCCAGGGAGCCGCCGCGCCGGTCGATGCGCGTCACGTGGCAGTCGTGCAGGCTCACGCCGGCCAGCCCGCGCTGGCAATGGACGAAATTCTCGCTCATGTACGTTGTTCCTCCTGTGAAAGGGTTCGCTGCGGAAGGGAGGGCGCGCCGTTCAGCGCGGCGGACGCTCTGCTGCCGACGGCCGGACAAATCTGACGAAGCGAATGCCCGGCCGCCGATGGCCGGACACGTCCGGCGAAGCGGACGCTCTGCCGCCGATGGCCGGATGCGTCCGACGTGGCGAACGCCCGACCGCCGATGGCCGGACGCGTCCGACGTGGCGAACGCCCGACCGTCGATGGCCGGGCAAATCCGACGTGGCGAACGCTCGACCGTCGATGGCCGGACAAAACCGGCGTGGCGAACACCCAGCCGCCGATGGCCGGACGCGTCCGACGTGGCGAACGCCTGACTGCCGATGGCCGGACGCGTCCGACGTGGCGAACGCCAGCCTGCGCCGGTCTCACTTTTCCTTCGGTCTGCTGAAAATGTACATGCCCTGAATCAGCCACGCGGCGAGGAGAATCCATTCGCACGCATTGGAGACCGCTTCAGTTCGGACGATTCTCCGGGTCGCCGGCGCGGCGATGGCCGCCGCGCCGTTCACGAGCGCCGTAACATCTATCTCACAGCGTGAAGTCCAGCATCCGCAGCGCGTCGAGCCAGTCGCCGCACTCGAAGGCGATTTCCGTGGGCGAGGTCTGGGTCACGCCGGGATAGGACGCGGCGTTCTTGGCCTTGAAATGCTCCTTGAAGCCCACCTCCACGCGGAAATGGTCGGGCAGCGGGAACATGCAATCCTGTGCCTCTGTCCTGGAAGCGCGTTTGGCAGCTTCACGAATCAGATAGATGGCTTTGTCGGGATGGATGGAGATGCTTCCGCGGCCCACGCCCTCGCTGACGGCCACGGTCTGGGTGCCGGGGCATTGGGCGCGCATCCACTCGCACAGGCCCTTATCGCCGGTGACGAGCCGCACGGGCACGCCGAAGCGCGCCGCGGTCAGGCTGTTGATCATCAGCTCCGGAGCGATGGTTCCATTGACGCGCACATAGCGGTTCTGGCGGTTCATGGTGTGGGCGAGGGGGTTGGTGTCCATGCCCGCGCCGGAGTGGTAGCCGGTGAAGAACACGCCGTCGAAGGACTCGTCCAGCCCGGCCATCATGCCGAAGTAGGTGCTGCCCCAGCCGCGGAACAGCCGCACGTCCTCGGGCAGCATCCGGGGCTGAAGGTTGCAGGCGCTGTCATGCGCGTCCTTGACGAGAATGTCATCGAAGCCCGCGTTGGCCGCGCCCTCGCAGGCGGCGCGCACCTCCCGGGTCATCTGGTCAGAAAAATAGGCGTATCTCGGGTGGCCGTACTCGGTCTCGTCCCAGAGGGTGATGCCGGCGGTTCCCTCGATGTCGGCGGAAAGATAGAGCTTCATGATTCTGCCTCCTCGTTGAGTTTGTCGAATACCAGCGCGCAGTGCATGACCGAGCCGATGGGCAGGCAGCGCTCGTCCACCGTGAAGCCGGCGCTGTGCAGCGGCGCGGCGGGCTGCTGGGACGCGCAGCCCAGATGGAAGAACGCCGCGGGGGCCTGCTCGGCGAAGAAGGAAAAGTCCTCGCCGCCCATGCTGGGATCCGCGCGGAGCATCGCGTTTTCCCGCCCCAGCAGCTCGCCGGCCAGCCGCAGCGCACGGGCGGCCTCGGCGGGATCGTTGATCAGCGCCGAGTAGCCGTCGGTGATCTCCACGTCCACCGTCGCGCCGAAGGCGGCGGCGATGCCCGCGGAGATTTCGCGGATGCGGCGCTTCATCAGCGTCCGCAGTTCGGGATCCACCGTGCGCAGCGTGCCGTTGAGCTTCACCTCGTCGCAGATGACGTTGCAGGCCGTGCCGCCGTGGATTTCGCCGAAGGTGAGCACGCAGGGCTTCAGCGGCGAGGCGCTGCGGGACACGGCGGTCTGCAGCGCGGTGAGCAGCTGCGCCGCGCAGACGGCGGCGTCCACCGCCTCGTCGGGATGGGCGGCGTGGCTGGAGCGTCCGTGCACCGTCAGGCGCACCTCGTTGGTGGCGGCGTTGAGCGTGCCCATCCGCGTGTCGATCTGGCCCACGTTCAGATAGGGCTGAACGTGCAGGCCGTACACGGCGCACACGCCCTCCATGGCTCCGGCTCGAACCATGGGCAGCGCGCCGCCGTCGGTCTCCTCGGCGGGCTGGAACAGCAGGCGCACCGCGCCGCGCAGCAGATCGCGATGGTTCATCAGCAGCTTCGCCGCGCCCAGCAGCATGGCCGTGTGCGCGTCGTGGCCGCAGGCGTGCATCCAGCCCTCGTGCTCCGAGCGGAAGGGGCAGCCGACCGGCTCGGTCACGGGCAGCGCGTCGAAGTCCGCGCGCAGCGCCACGGTTTTTCCGGGACGGCCGCCCTGAACGGTGGCGATGATCCACGTCTGCTCGGCGGCGAAGGGCACGCCCAGCTCGGTCAGCTTCTCCCGGATAATCGCCCGGGTCTTTTCCTCATGAAAGCCCTCCTCGGGCACGCGGTGCAGCGCCCGGCGGGTCTCGACGATCCACGGCGCAATGGCGCGCGCCTCGTCGTAAAACGCTTGAACGGTCATGGTTTTTTCCTCCAGTGATTGTGTGAAAAATTCAGAACCTCCCGACGGCCTTCGCCTCTCCATTTTGGAGGTAGATTCTCGGCACGCGGCGGGTCAGGCGGGCCAGGGCTTCGTTGCGGTTCAGCGCGCCCTGGGCGGCGTATTCGTCCAGCGAGATCAGTCCGCCGAAGAACGTGACCTCGTCGCCGGGCTGCGCGTCGGGGACGTCCGTCACGTCCGCCATCATCTGATCCATGCAGACCAGCCCCAGCACGCCGGCGCGCCGGCCGCGAATCTCCACCGCGCCGCTGTGGCGCAGCCGGGGCGCGCCGTCGGAATAGCCCGCCGTCAGCGTGGCTACCCGGGTGTCCCGGGTAAGATAGTGGTCGTCGTCGTAGCCGATGCGCTCGCCGGCGGGAACAAAGTGAATCTGCGCGATGCGCGCCTTGAACTTCGCCACCGGGCGGCAGCGCTCGGGATGGTCGTATCGCGCCGGGCACACGCCGTAGAGCCACGCGCCGCAGCGCACCGCGTCGCGCCGCCAGTCGGGATAGCGCACCATGCCGATGCTGTCCAGCAGATGAGCCTTGACGAAGGTCACGCCGCGGTCGGAAAGCTCGGACTCGATCTGCGCAAATCGGGCGAACTGCTTCTCGTCGCTCTCCCGGTCGTGCAGCGCCAGATGGGTGAACAGACCCTCCATCTGAAAGCGGCCCGTGCGGTGCAGCGCCGCGATCTCGTCCGCCGCGCCGCCGCCGGAGAAGCCCAGCCGGTACAGCCCCGTGTCCAGCTTCACGTGGACGCGCACGGGCAGATTCTGCTCCCGGGCGACGGCGGCCAGCAGCTCGCCCTGAGATGCGGAATACAGCGTGAACATCGCCCGGCGCAGGTTCAGCCGCCGGGCCTGCTCGACGCCCACATGGCCGAGCACCAGCACGTCCGCGCCGGGGCATGCGTCCATCAGCTCCTCGGCCTCGTCGCCGTCGGCCACGGCGAAGGTGCGCGCGCCGGCCTCGAACAGCGCCGGGCCGACCACCGCCGCGCCCATGCCGTAGGCGTCGGCCTTGAGCACGCAGACGACCTCCCGGGCCATCGAGCATGCCTGACGGTAGTTTTCGCACAGCGCGTCCAGATCAATCTCCGCCCAGCAGCGGGCGGTCGCTTCGGAAATGGTCATGGTTGTCTCCTTATGAATGGAAATCCGGGGAGAGCGGCGCGCCGCTCTCCCCGGGGGAATCGTCTTGGTCAGATGCGCTTCAGCTCGGCGGGAACGGCCGCGTCCAGCTCGACCTCCATGCCCGCGGGGGCGGTGACGGTGAGTTTGCCGTCCTTCCATTCCACGGTCAGGCGGCCCATGGGCGCGTCGTGCCAGGCGCGGAAGAACCTGATCTCGGACGGAATGCTCGGCGCGACGCGCACGCGGCGATAGCCCGGCTCGAGAATGGTGATGCCGGCGATGCCGCGATAGAACCACGCGCTGATGGGCGAGAACATGTGATGGTTCAGCGAATTCTCGCCGGCCCAGTCCTCCCAGAGCGTGCCGGAGCCGTTGCTGAGCATGTGATACCAGCCGGGATACTCCTTCTGCGCGGCGATTTCGTAGGCCGTCTCCACCTCGCCCGCGTCGGTGAGCGCCTGCAGGAGGAACTTCGCGCCGAAGATGCCGGTGAGGATGTGGCCGTTCGCCTCACGCACCTCGTGCACCAGACGCTTCGTCACGCCCTCGCGGTCGTCGGTCAGGTTGAAGAACAGCAGCATGGACAGATAGGTCTGGCTGTCCGGAACCCTGCCGTCGAACTCGCGGTGGAACGCCGCGCGGGTCTCCTCGGCCAGACGGGCGAACTTCGCGCCGCTGTGGCCGGTGATCTCGGCGATTTTCACCATCATCTCGTACAGATGGATGGAGATGCCGGTGAGAAGCGCCTCGGTGGGGAAGGGCTTGGCCTCCTTCGGCGGGCACCAGTCGCCCAGACCGATGGTGGAGATGCCGTTTTCCGCCACGGAAGCCATGTAGTCGATGTAGCGATCCATCAGGCCGTAGTGCTCGGTCAGGAAGCGCACGTCGCCGGTGGCCATGTAGGTCTGCCACGGAATGACGATGCAGGCGCAGTCCCAGGACACGCCATTGCCCCAGACGTAGCCCCAGCCGCCGGTGGGCAGAATGCCGGGCAGCTCGCCGGTGGGCCGCTGCGCGTCCTCAAAGTCATTCAGCCACTTGCGATAGGCCGGCGCCATGTCCAGATTGAACAGCGCCTGCTCGCAGCTCAGATGCGCGTCGCCCGTCCAGCCGTTCTTCTCGCGGTGGGGGCAGTCGGTGGGCATGTGGTGATAGTTGGTCCTGGTGGAGCGCAGCACCGCGTCCTGAATGGCGTTGAGCACCTCGCTGTCGCACTCGAAGCCGCCCTTCTGGGGAAGCTCCGTGTGGAACGCCCGGGCGCGCACGGACACGACCTTCGCCGCTCCGGTGATCTTCACATAGCGGAAGCCGTGATAGGTGAACAGACCGTGCCAGGTCTCCTCGCCCTCGCCGGCGCAGATGTACTCGTCGGTCTGGAAGCGATGCTCCCAGCAGAACGTGGCGATGTTCTCCGTGTCCAGACCGCCCCTGCCGTCCAGACGCTCGCCGTACTGAGCGATCATATGGTCGCCGTGCGCGCCGGTCACGGTGAATTCGCAGTCGCCGGCCAGATTCTCGCCGAAGTCGTAGATCGCGCCGTCCTCGACGACCGTCACGGACGCGGGCTCGAGCACCTTCTCGACCACGATGCCCGGGCCGTCGTACTTCATCAGCCGTCCGCCCGCGCCGTGATGCACCACGGCCTGCCTCCATTCGCCCTGCTCGAAGGTCGCGTCGCAGATCTCGCCGCCGCGCAGCTCGCTCTCGATCATTTTGCTCTCCCGGGCCTGCCAGTCGCTGCCGGTGCTGGTCACGGTCTCGCCGTCGGCGATGAGGCTGGCGATCATCTGCATCGGGCCCTTCCACGGCGCGGCCTCGAACTGCCACGCGTCGCGGATGGCGGTGCAGTACCAGCCGCCGCCCAGCTGCACGCGAATCTCGTTCTTTCCGGCCTTCAGCAGCGCGGACACGTCGTATTCCTCAAAATACACGCGCTTGTCATAGGCGGTAAACGGCGGGGTCAGCAGCCGCTCGGTCACGCTCTGACCGTTGATCTTCGCGTCGAAAAAGCCCAGGCCGCAGATCTGCAGCGTCGCGCTCTTCGGCGCGCGCGCCAGCTCAAACTCCTTGCGGAACTCAGGAGAAGCCTCGGCCTTGCCCATGGGCCCGTAGCGATGGGGACAGAGAATCCATTTTGCGTTTTGAATCATTTGAACTTCCTCCTGCTCAGGCAGCTGATTTTCCCTGATTATTCAATACGACGCGAAGGGGGAAAATCCTCCGTGGGTAGAAAAATAATAGGGGCAACATCGTGGGTTTGATTCATTGTATACATTGTCTGCAATTCCATAAAACCACAAACCTCCGCCGTTCCCCCGTTCTCACGCACAAACGAAAGCGGATGGAGCGCTGGAATCAGTGGCGCGCCATCCGCGATTGATGGGAAGAAGAAACTGTAAGAACAAAGGAAGTCCCCGGAGCGCCGCCATGGCGCGACCGGGGACGATGTGACCTGCGCGGCAGCAAGTGGGTGCAGGCTCAGCCTGCCGCGCCATCCGCGATTGATGGGAAGAAGAAACTGTAAGAACAAAGGAAGTCCCCG
>USDD01000086.1 GCA_900553265.1 uncultured Eubacteriales bacterium | reverse complement strand
TGACGCGCATGGCCTGATAGACGTAGCTGCGGCCGGACAGCGGGTCGCGGATCGCGCCGCCGATGCAGGTGGCCGCGCCGCCGAAGGGCTCGATCTCGGTGGGATGATTGTGGGTCTCGTTCTTGAACAGCAACAGCCAGTCCTGCGCCTCGCCGTCCACCTGTACGGTGATCTTGATGGTGCAGGCGTTGATCTCCTCGGATTCGTCCAGATCGGTCAGCTGGCCGCGCTTCGTCAGCACCTTCGCGCCGATGGTCGCCAGATCCATCAGCGTCACCGGCTTGGTTCGGCCGATTTCCCGGCGCATGGCCAGATAGTGCTCGTAGGCCTGACGCACGTCCTCGTCCTCGAACTGCACGTCCGTAAGCTCCGTCAGGAAGGTGGTGTGGCGGCAGTGATCCGACCAGTAGGTGTCCAGCATGCGAAGCTCGGTCAGCGTGGGATCGCGGTCCACCGAGCGGAAGTAATCGCGGCAGAAGGCAATGTCCGCGCGGTCCATGGCCAGCGCGTAGGTGCGAATCAGGCCGAACAGCGCCTCGTCGTCCATCTTGGTGAAGCCCTCCAGCGTGGGCACGGTCTCGGGCAGCGCGTATTCGGTCTTGAGCGAATCCACGCGCGCCAGAGAGGCCTCGCGGCGCTCCACGGGATTGATGACATGGTGGCGAATCTTGTCAAGCTCCTCCGCCGTCAGATCGCCGTTCATCAGATAGACCGTGGCGGTGCGCACCGTCGGGCGCTCGCACTGAGCCATCAGCTGGATGCACTGGGCGGCGGAATCCGCGCGCTGGTCGAACTGCCCAGGCAGATACTCGGCGGCCAGCGTATGATCCGCGTCTTTGGGCAGCTCGTCGTAAACCACGTCCAGCTGCGGCTCGGAGAACACACCCTGCACGGCGCGGCGGTAGATTTCCTCGTCGATGTTCTCCACGTCGTAGCGGTTCAGCACGCGCAGACTCTTCAGGCTGCGAATGCCGAGGAAGGAGCGCAGCTCCTCCAGCAGCGCGCGCGCCTCATGGTCAAACCCGGGCTTCTTTTCCACATAAAGTCTGTAAACCATCGTTATTCCTCCGCGCCGCTGCGGCAGGCCAGCGCCCGTGCGCCGATGTCGCTGCGGCGATGCAGTTTTTCAAAGGAGATCTCGTCGGCGGCCGCATAGGCGGCGCGGACGGCCTCGGCCAGCGTCTTTCCCACGCAGCAGACGCCCAGAACGCGCCCGCCGTTGGTAACCAGCTCGCCCTTTTCATTGCGCGCGGTGCCGCTGTGGAACAGCTGCGCCATCTCCGGCGCGCGGCCCAGCGAGATGACCTTGCCCTTTTCGTACTTCTCGGGATAGCCGCCGGAGGCGAGCATCACGCAGCAGGCGGATTCATCGGAGAATTCCACCTTCGCGTCGGCCAGCGTCTCGTTCTCCACGGCGCGCATGATGTCGAACAGGTCGCTCCTCAGCAGCGGCAGCACCACCTGCGTCTCGGGATCGCCGAAGCGGCAGTTGTACTCGATGACCTTCGGGCCGTCCTTGGTCAGCATCAGGCCGAAGTAGAGACAGCCCTTGAAGGGACGACCCTCGGCCTTCATCGCGCGGATGGTGGGCAGGAAGATCTCGTCCATGCAGCGCTGAGCGATTGCCTTCGTATAGTAGGGATTCGGCGCGACCGTGCCCATGCCGCCGGTGTTGAGCCCCTCGTCGCCGTCGTTGGCGCGCTTGTGATCCATGGACGAAACCATGGGCCTCACGACGTTTCCGTCGGTGAAGGCCAGCACGGAGACCTCCGGGCCCTCGAGGAATTCCTCGACGACCACCTTTGCTCCGCTGCCGCCGAAGCGGTGATCCAGCATCATCGCCCGCACGGCTTCCTTGGCCTCGGCGTTGTTCTGGCAGATCAGCACACCCTTGCCCAGCGCCAGTCCGTCTGCCTTGACGACCACGGGGCACTTCACTGTCGAAACGTACTCGAGCGCCTTCTGCGCGTCGTCAAACACCTCAAACGCCGCGGTGGGAATGCCGTATTTCTTCATCAGATTCTTCGCGAAGGCCTTGCTGCTCTCGATCTGCGCGGCCTTTGCGTCGGGGCCGAAGCAGGGCACGCCCGCGGCGTGCAGCGCGTCCACCGCGCCCATGGCCAGCGGATCGTCCGGCGCGACGACGGCAAACTCAATGCCGTTGTCCATGGCAAAGCGTACCATGCCGTCGATATCCGTGGCGGCGATCTTCACGCAGACCGCGTCCTCGGCGATGCCCGCGTTGCCCGGCAGCGCGTAAATTTCGGTGACGGTGGGATTTTCGCGCAGCTTGCGAATGATGGCGTGCTCGCGCCCGCCGCCGCCGATGACCATAATTTTCATGGCTCTGTCCTCCGATTTCTCAGTGATGGAACAGGCGAATGCCGGTGAACGCCATGGCGATGCCCAGCTCGTTGCAGGTGGCGATGACCTGATCGTCGCGGATAGAGCCGCCGGGCTGAGCGATGCAGTCCACGCCGCTGCGTTTGGCGCGCACGATGTTGTCGCCGAAGGGGAAGAACGCGTCGCTGCCCAGCGCCACGCCGGTGATCTTAGAGAGATACGCCTTCTTTTCCTCGCGGGTCAGCGGCTCGGGCTGACGGGTGAAGCAGTTCTGCCACACGCTGTCGCCGATCACGTCCTCAGAATCCTCGGAGATGTACACGTCGATGGCGTTGTCGCGCTCCGGGCGGCCCAGCTCGGGCTTGAAGGGCAGGTTCAGAACCTTTTCATGCTGGCGAAGATGCCAGTTGTCGGCCTTGCCGCCGGCCAGACGGGTGCAGTGGATGCGGGACTGCTGACCCGCGCCGATGCCGATGGCCTGTCCATCCTTGACATAGCAGACCGAGTTGGACTGGGTGTACTTCAGGATAATCAGCGACAGCACCAGATCGCGCTTCTGCGCGTCCGTCAGATCCTTCTTCTCTGTGACCACATTTTCCAGCAGCGCTTCGTCGATCTTCAGCGCGTTGCGGCCCTGCTCGAAAGTCACGCCGTAGCACATTCTGCGCTCCAGCTCGGCGGGAACGTAGCTCGGGTCGATGGCCACGATGTTGTACTTGCCGCCGCGCTTTTTCTTCAGAATTTCCAGCGCTTCGGGCTCGTAGCCGGGAGCGATCACGCCGTCGGAAACCTCGCGGGCGATCAGCTTCGCCGTGGGCACGTCGCACACGTCGCTCAGGGCGATGAAATCGCCGAAGGAGGACATGCGATCCGCGCCGCGCGCGCGGGCATAGGCATTGGCCAGCGGCGAAAGCTCCAGATCAGCGGGAACGAAATAGATCTCGCGCAGCACGTCGCTGAGCGGAAGGCCGATGGCCGCGCCCGCCGGGCTGACGTGCTTGAAGGACGCGGCGGCGGGAACGCCCGTGGCCGCGCGCATTTCACTGACCAGCTGATAGCTGTTCAGCGCGTCGAGAAAGTTGATGTATCCGGGACGGCCGCAGAGCACCTCCAGCGGCAGCTCGCCGTTTTCCATGTAGATGCGCGCCGGCTTCTGGTTGGGGTTGCAGCCGTATTTCAGAGCGATTTCATGCGCCATGGTATTCTTCCTCCTTAGACGTTGCGGTTGATGATGCGGCTTTCGCGCGCGCCGGTGGCCAGATCGACGGTTTCCGTCCAGAGGGAAACGCGGTTGTCCCTGTCCAGAGCGCTCCAGAGCTTCTCGGTCATCTCGTCGATATTGCCCTCCAGCGAAACGATTTCCGGCTCGCCCTCGAAGGACGGAATGGGGCTTCCGTCGCAGCGATAGGTGTGCAGAAAGCGCCCTTCGCCTGCCGGCATGTCCTCGTATTCATAGAAGCAGCGCAGGCAGCGCTCGCCGCTGGCGTCGGCGGCCTTGCAGATGCCCATGGAGAAGGTGAAGCCCTCGCCCGTCTGGGCCATCAGGCTCACGCGGGGCGTGTAGTTGGGCGCGTCCGGCTCGAAGGTGCGGGTGCGCAGCGCGTCGACGAAAGACTTTCCCTCGGCGAGGAAGTCGCGGATGGTGTCCGTCTGGTCGCCGTTGGTCACGATGATCGTGTCGCCCATGCGGCGCACCGGCGCGTAGATGATCAGCGAGGGATCCTCCATCTGAGAGGGATCGAACGCCTCGGTGCGGATGCCCTCGCCCTCGCGGACGAACACGCGGTTGCGGGAATTGACGCTGCGGCCCATGATGAAATAGGCGAAGAACGCCCTGCCCGCGTCGGACGTGCGACCGGCGATGATGCCCCGGCCCGGATAGGTGGACGCAGCCACCGCTTCGTACATGCTCTTCATTGCGCTTTCTCCTTTTCTCGCTCACCGGCCACCTTTTCCAGCGCCCGGGGCAGCAGAATCCACTCGGCCTGCTCCATCACCCGGCGCTGAAGTGTCTCGGGCGTGTCGCCGTCCTGAATCTCGACGGCCTTCTGGAAGATGATTCGGCCGCCGTCGGGAATTTCGTTGACAAAATGCACCGTCGCGCCCGTCACCTTCACGCCGTAGTCCAGCGCCGCCTGATGCACGCGAAGGCCGTAGAAGCCCTCGCCGCAGAAGGACGGAATCAGCGACGGATGCACGTTCAGAATCCGCTCGGGGTAGCGGCGGACGAAGCTCTCGGACAGAATCGCCATAAAGCCCGCCAGCACGATCAGATCGATTTCAGCTTTCTTCAGAAGCGCGCTCAGCTCGGCCTCGAACGCCTCCCGGCTGCGGCCCTTTCGAAGGCAGACTGCCGTGGGAATGCCCGCGCGACGCGCGCGCTCGAGGGCGTAGGCATCGGGATTGTTGGAAATCACCAGCTCGATGCGCGCGGACGGAATCTCGCCCCGCACGGACGCGTCGATCAGCGCCTGAAGATTGGTTCCCCCGCCGGAAACCAGCACCGCAGCCCGCGCGCTCATGCCATCTGCACCCGCTCGTCGCCCTCAACGATGGAGCCGATGATCGTCGCCTGTTCGCCCGCGGCATTCAGGATGCGCACGGCTTCATCCGCCTGCTCGGCGGCGACGGTCAGGCACATGCCTGTGCCCATGTTGAAGGTGTTGAACATGTCGCGGCGGGAGATGCCGCCCTGCTTTTCGATCAGACTGAAGATGGGCAGAACGTCCAGTTTGCCCGTCTCGATGTGCGCCGTCAGGCCCTCGGGAATGGAGCGCGGAATGTTCTCATAGAAGCCGCCGCCGGTGATGTGGCTCACGCCCTTGACGGTGACGCTCTCCATGAGATTCAGCACGGGCTTTACGTAAATGCGCGTGGGCGCCAGCAGCGCCTCGCCCAGCGTGCAGCCCAACTCGTCGGAATAGACGGCGAGGTTCTTTTCGTTCACGTCGAACACCTTGCGCACCAGCGAAAAGCCGTTGGAATGCACGCCGGAGGACTTCAGGCCGATCAGCGCGTCGCCGGCGCAGATCTTCGAATTGTCCACGATTCGGTCGCGATCCACCACGCCCACGGAGAAGCCGGCCAGATCGTACTCGTCCTCGGGATAGAAGCCGGGCATTTCCGCCGTCTCGCCGCCGTTGAGGGCGCAGCCCGCCTGCACGCAGCCCTCGGCCACGCCGGAGACGATGGCCGCGATCTTCTCGGGCACGTTTTTGCCGCAGGCGATGTAGTCCAGGAAGGTCAGGGGCTTCGCGCCGCAGCAGACGATGTCGTTGACGCACATGGCCACGCAGTCGATGCCCACGGTGTCGTGCTTGTCCATCAGGAAGGCGATTTTGAGCTTCGTGCCCACGCCGTCGGTGCCGCTGACCAGCACCGGGCGCTTCAGGTCGGTCATGTCCAGCTCGAACAGGCCGCCAAAGCCGCCGAGGCCGGACAGCACGCCGGGGATGGTCGTGCGCGCCACGTGCTTCTTCATCAGTTCCACGGCCTTATAGCCGGCGGTGATGTCCACGCCGGCCTGACGATAGCTTTCGCTGAAACTCTTCATTCTTCGCTTGCCTCCGTTATTCTGCACTCAAACTGGCACTTTCCAGGGTTTTTCGGCGGATCGCAGGGGTAATTGCCGTCGAAGCACGCCGAGCAGAAGCCCTGTGTGTTGTCCGCCAGACGGTGCACGCTCTCGCAGCTGAGATAGCCCAGCGAGTCTGCGCCGATGATGTCCTTGATCTGATCCAGCGGATACTGGCAGGCAATCAGGCGATCACAGCTGTCGATGTCCGTTCCGAAATAGCAGGGATGCATGAATGGCGGCGACGAAATGCGCATATGCACTTCCTTCGCGCCGGCCTCGCGCAGCATCTTCACGATGCGCGCCGACGTGGTTCCGCGCACGATGGAATCGTCCACCAGCACCACGCGCTTGCCCTCCACCACCGCGGCGATGGGGTTCAGCTTGATGCGAACCTTGTTCTCACGGTCGGCCTGGGTGGGCTGGATGAAGGTACGGCCGATGTACTTGTTCTTGATGAAGCCGATGCCGTAGGGAATGCCCGACTGGCGGGAAAAGCCGATGGCCGCGTCCAGACCGGAATCCGGCACGCCGATCACCACGTCCGCCTGCACGGGATGCTCCAGCGCGAGGAACGCGCCGGCGCGCAGCCGAGCGGTGTGCACCGAGCTTCCGTCGATGACGGAGTCCGGACGCGCGAAGTAGATGTATTCGAACACGCAGGTGGACTTGGGCTTCTCTCCCACATGGGTGCGGTCGGTGCGCAGGCCGTTTTGATCCACTACCACGATCTCGCCCGGCTCTACGTCGCGGACGAAGGTCGCGCCGATGCTGTCCAGCGCGCAGGATTCCGACGCGAACACGATGTTCTCGCCCACCTTGCCGATGCACAGCGGCCTGAAGCCGTATGGGTCGCGCGCGGCGATGAGCTTGCGCGGCGACATGACCACCAGCGAATACGCGCCCTGAATCACGTCCATGGTGCGGCACACGGCCTCCTCAATGGACTTGGAGTGCAGCCGCTCCCGGGTAATCATATAGGAAATGACCTCGGAATCGCTGGTCATGTGGAAGATGGAGCCCTTCAGCTCCAGCTCCTCGCGCAGCTCCCGGGCGTTGGTCAGCGCGCCGTTGTGGGCCAGCGCCATGTAGCCCTTGACATGGTTGACCACCAGCGGCTGGGCGTTCTGGCGCGGATCCGCGCCGGACGTACCGTAGCGCACATGACCCACGGCCATGGTGCCGGTGCCGAGGGTCTCCACCGCGTCGTGGGTAATCACGTCGTTGACCAGACCGGGGTTTTTGTAGCAGCGAATCACGCCGCCGTCGTTGACGGCGATGCCGCAGCTCTCCTGGCCGCGGTGCTGAAGGGCGTACAGGGCGTAATAGGCCGCGGAGACGACGTTCATGCCGTCGCGGCTGTAGATGCCGAATACACCGCATTCCTCATGGATATTGCTCATGTCCCGTCTCCCTCACTCCGCGGTCAGGCGGCGCATGACCTCGTTGTAAGCATCCTCCACGCCGCCCAGATCCCGGCGGAAGCGATCCTTGTCCAGCTTCTCGTGGGTCGTGCTGTCCCAGAAGCGGCAGGTGTCGGGGGAAATCTCGTCGGCCAGCACGATGGTGCCGTCCTTCAGGCGGCCGAACTCCAGCTTGAAGTCCACCAGAGTGATGTTCATCTTGGCGAAGCGCTCCTTGAGCAGCTCGTTGACCTTGAAGGCCATGGACTTGATGGTCTCGATCTCCTCGCGGGTGGCCAGCTTCAGCGCGCGGGCGTGATACTCGTTGATGAGCGGATCGCCCAGAGCATCGTTCTTATAGGAAAACTCGATGGTCGGCTCGTCGAACACGATACCCTCCTCCACGCCGTAGCGCTTGGCGAAGGAACCTGCGGAAATATTGCGGATGATGACCTCCAGCGGAACGATGGAAACCTTCTTCACCACGGTGTCGCGCTCGGAGAGCTCCTCGACGAAGTGAGTCGGCACGCCGTTCTTTTCCAGCATCTGCATCAGCATGTTGGACATGCGGTTGTTGATGACGCCCTTTCCCGAGATGGTGCCCTTCTTCAATCCGTTGAACGCCGTCGCATCGTCCTTGTAGGAAACGATGACCAGATTCTCGTCGTTCGTCGCGTAAACCTTCTTGGCCTTGCCTTCGTAGAGCTGAACCGTCTTTTCCATTGTCTTTTCCTCCGCAAATCTTTTATTCAAAATGTTGGAATCAAGCAAACTGTTCCCGAATCTTCCGATCCTTGGCCTCGACGGCCTCGGTCATTTCCCGGCGCATGGCCTTCAGCCGCCCGCGCAGCGCGCCGTCCGATCCGGCGAGAATCTGCGCCGCCAGAATGGCCGCGTTGTCTGCGCCGTCGATGGCCACCGTGGCCACCGGGATGCCCGAAGGCATCTGCACCGTGGACAGCAGCGCGTCCAGACCGTCCAGCGTCGAGGACTTCACCGGCACGCCGATGACTGGCAGCACCGTGTTGGCCGCCGCCGCGCCCGCCAGATGGGCGGCCTTGCCCGCCGCGGCAATGATCGCGCCAAAGCCGTTGTCCTCCGCCTCGCGGCAGAACTTCGCGCAGGCCTCCGGCGTGCGATGCGCCGAGAGAACGCGAACCTCGAAGCCGATTTCCAGACTGCGCAGACGGTCGATGGCCTTCTGCATTACGCCCAGATCGCTGTCGCTTCCCATGAGAATGGCAACCTTGCTCATGTCTGAATTTCCTCCAAATCCATTTTCAATGAGATTATAGCACATATTTACGAACTTGTGCAACCTACATCCATTTAATGTTCGTATTTTACAGGTTAAATATTCCACAGCTTCGCGAACGTTCGCCTTTGCGCGCTCCATTTCCGAACGATCGGCCGTACCTCGCGGCGATATATAACCGTTTTGTTAACAAAAAACACTCATTGACAATCTTCCGGATTTCTGCTATAATACCAAATGTTGTGGGGTTATAGCTCAGTTGGTTAGAGCGTCACGTTGACATCGTGAAGGTCATAGGTTCGAGCCCTACTAACCCCACCATCGTCCGTCCGAAGGAGTGCTTCGGACGGACTTTTTCGCGCAGCGAAAGGCCCGCAGGCGAAACCGTCGTCCGTCTTTCAAGGACGGCGGCTTGCCCACGGGCCTTCATAATTCAATTTCAATGTCTTTTCATCATTCCGTTCGCACGGTCACGCTCTGACCGATGCGCAGACCGTCCGTTTCGTCGGGAACGATGTACGCGCGATACGCGGCGTTTTCTGCAATGCTGAGGATTTCTTCTATGGTTCCCATTGCAGTTTCGCTGTCGGAATCGGCGGCGAAGGTCAGCTCCACTCGATCGCCCGGCTGGAGCGTTGCCGCCTGCGTTTCATCCATGTCGATTTCCACGCATATATCCTCGCTCCGGACGATGGCGGCGACGGCCTCGTCCGAGCGCAGCTCATCGCCGGGCGCGGCGAAGAGCCGCGTCACCACGCCGGAAACGGGTGCGACGACCGTCGTCTCCTCCGATGCGCAGACCTCATAGAGCAGCTGTCCTCGCTCCACGGTCTCGCCCTCGGAGACGCACAGCCGGACGACGGTCGGCCCTTCGCCGGGCTGGGACAGTGTAATCCGGCTCACGCCGTCCATGATCTGTACATTGCCCTCGGCGGCGATCTGAATCGCGTCCTCCTGTGCCTCGCTGGGCAGAGGATCGTCCTGCGGGGCGTCGTTAGGCTCAGAAGTCGGATTCACCGTAGGGATTTCGGTGGGCGCGACGGTCGGCATGTCGGTGGGATCCGCTGTCGGCGCTTCTGTCAGTTCTGCCGTGGGCGTTGTCGTCGGCTCAATCGTCGGCGCTGCGGTGGGTTCCTCCGTCGGATTTTCCGATGGCTCCGCCGCAGGTTCCTCGGTGGGCTCCTCGGTCGGCATTTCCGTGTGTTCTGCGGCGGCAGTTTCCGTGGGTTCCAGTGTCGGTTCAGCAGACGGCGCTTCCGTCGGAATCGCCGTCTGCACGTCGTTCGCCGGAACGGTTTCCGCCCATGCGCCGCAGGCGAGGCTCAGCGCCAGCAGCGCGGCGGCCAGCCGCCGGAGCTTCCGATTAGTCATTGGAATCACCGGCTGCTTCGCCCGCATCCAACGTCGTCACCACGGCGCTCATGCCGTAGCGCGTGTTTTCATCGGGCGTAAAGTCGATATAGACCGTGTAGCAGACCGCGCCGTCGCCGTCCTCCTGCTGCTGAGATTCCTCGGCGATGGCGGAGATCATGGTCACAGTTCCGGGATAGATCGCCTCGGAATCCTCGTTCCAGAGCAGCTCGACGTTCACCGCGTCGCCCACGTGGATTTCGCCGAGGTCGGTCTCGGCCACCTGAGCCTCCACGCGCAAGGCCCCGTCGGGATAGATCGTGGCTGCCGCCGCGTCCTTCTCCGTGCGCGCACCCTCCTGAAGGCTGATCTGCGCGACGGTGCCAGAAACCGTGGCGCGGATCTCACTGCCGGACATGTACAGGCCGTCGAAATCGCCGTCCAGCGTCTCCAGCAGCAGGTCGCCCTTCTGCACGGAATCGCCGTCCTGCACGGCGATGGAGACGATGCTGCCGCTGGCCGTGACCGCCGTGGGCGTGCGGCGCGACAGCGTGCCGCGGCCGATGCGCTGAGACGAAACCGCCTCGCCGCCGCGGAACACGCTCA
>USDD01000085.1 GCA_900553265.1 uncultured Eubacteriales bacterium | reverse complement strand
ATTCAGATGTGCGGAGATGAGTGGATGTTTTACATCAATTTAGGTGGCACCGCAGGAAAAATCCTGTCCTGAATCCAAGCGTTTGGTTTCAGGGCAGTTTTTTTAATTCCAAAGGAGGTCGAATTCAAATGAAAACGCTTGATTTCCGATGGCGGCCCGAAGCGAAGCTGAATGGTCAACGAAACAATCTCTACTTATATAAATAGAAAGGAAGTACTCCCCATGAAAAAGATGATCGCCGTTTTCGTCGCGCTGTTTGTTCTCGTCTGCTCCTTCTCCGCTCTCGCTGAAAACATTCCCGTCATCGGCATCAGCCAGTATGGCGAGCATCCCTCCCTGGACAACTGCCGCGAAGGCTTCCTGATGGGTCTTGCGGACGCAGGCCTGACCGAGGGCGTGGATTTCACCGTGGATTATCAGAACGCCGGCTTTGACAACTCCATCGCGACACAGATCGCCCAGAGCTTCTCGGCCAACAACGTCGCCCTGATGTGCGCCATCGCCACTCCCTCCGCCACGGCCTGCTACGCCGCCGCCGAGGACAAGGATATCCCCGTGGTATTCACCGCCATCACCGACCCCGTCGAGGCCAAGCTGGACAGCGGCAACATCACCGGCACCAGCGACAAGCTCCCCGTTGAGGCGCAGCTGGATCTGATCCGCGCGCTGCAGCCCGAAGCCAAGACCATCGGCATCGTCTACACCGTCAGCGAGCCCAACTCCGTTTCCGCCATCGCTGAATACGAGGCCAAGTGCGGCGACTACGGCTTTGAAGTCAAGCCCATCGGCGTGACTGCCCAGAGCGAGGTCACTCAGGCCATCGACACGCTGCTCGGCGAGCAGGTGGACTGCTTCTCCAACCTTACCGACAACAATGTCGTGGGTGTGCTGTCCTCCATCCTGGAAAAGACCGACGAGGCGGGCATCCCGGTATACGGCAGCGAGGTTGAGCAGGTCAAGATGGGCTGCGTCGCCGCCGCGGGCATCGACTACATCGCACTGGGCCGTCAGACCGGCGAAATGGCCGCCAGGATCCTGAAGGGCGAAGCCACTGCCTCCGAGATGGACTATGAGACCATCACCGAATACGGCATCTACATCAACTCCGACGCGCTGGCCGCGATGGGCATCACGGTTCCGCAGGAAATCGCCGACCGCGCCATCGAATCCACCGCTGAATAAGAGGAAGCATTTATGAGCACTTTGATTGATCTGCTGATCGGAACGCTGACGCAGGGCCTGATCTATGCGCAGCTCGCCTTCGGCCTGTACATTACCTACAAGCTGCTGGACTTCCCGGATCTGACCGTGGACGGCAGCTTCCCGCTGGGCGCGGCCATCACGGCCGTGGCCATGGCGGGCGGCTGCAACCCCTACCTCGCGCTGCTGGTCGCCGCGGCGACGGGCGCGCTGGCCGGGCTCATCACCGGTTGGATTCACGTCCGGCTGAAGGTGCGCGACCTGCTGGCCGGCATCATCACGATGACGGCGCTGTTCTCCATCAATCTGCAGATCGCCGGCTCCAACCTGCCCATCGAGCGCAGCACCGACACCATCTTCAACGCCGCGCCGACGATGGCGCTGTTCGGAAGCCTGACGCTGATGCAGCGCAAGCTGGTGGTGTCGCTGATTCTGGCGGTGATCGTCAAAGTGCTTCTCGATCTCTACTTCAAAACGCGCAGCGGCCTGCTGCTGCGCGCCGCGGGCGACAATTCCGGTGTCGTCACCGCCATCGCCAAGGACGTGGGCCGTGTGAAAATCCTCGGCCTCGTGCTGGCGAACGCGCTGGTGGCTCTGTCCGGCAGCATCGTCGCCCAGGAGCAGCGCGCCTTCTCCAGCACGATGGGCACCGGCCAGATGGTCTTCGGCCTCGCGGCGGTCATCATCGGCACCACGCTGTTCAAGCGACTGTCCTTCGTCAAGGGAACCACCGCCGCCATTGTGGGCAGCATTCTCTACAAGGCGTGCATCCAGCTGGCCATCAGCCTCGGCCTGCCGGCCAATCTGCTGAAGCTGGTCACGGCGGCGCTTTTCCTGGTCATTCTGGCGCTGGGAAATCTGCAGAAGGGCAAGGTGAAGCGCCATGCTTGAGCTGAAGAACATCACCAAGGTCTATAACCCCGGGCTGATTACCGAGTCGACGCTGTTTCGCGACTTCAACCTCACCGTGCGCGACGGCCAGTTCGTCGCCATCGTGGGCAGCAACGGCAGCGGCAAGACCTCGCTGCTGAACATCCTCTGCGGAAGCATTCCCGTGGAGGGCGGTCAGGTGCTCATCGACGGCAAAAACGTCAACCGCCTGAGCGAATACAGGCGCTGCCGCAGCATCGGCCGCATCTTCCAGAACCCCGCAGCGGGCACCTGCCCCAATCTGACGCTGCTGGAGAACATGGCGCTGGCCGACGCGAAGGGACAGTCCTTCGGCCTTCAGCGCGCCGTTTCAAAAAAGCGCATCGACTTTTACCGCTCCCAGCTGGCCGGGCTGCATCTGGGACTGGAGGACAAGCTCCACGTCAAAATGGGCGCCTTCTCCGGCGGACAGCGGCAGGCCGCGGCCATGGTCATGGTCACCATGTCGCCGCTGAGCATTCTGATTCTGGACGAGCACACCGCTGCGCTGGATCCCTCCACCGCCGACCGCATCATGGAGCTGACCAATCAGGTGGTGCACGAAAAGAAGCTCACCGCGCTGATGGTCACCCACAACCTCCGCTACGCCGTGGAATACGGCAACCGCATTCTGATGATGGATCGCGGCCACGTGGTGCTGGACAAGGCCGACGAGGAAAAGGCCGCCACGTCCGTAGACGATCTGCTGACCCTCTTCAACCAGATCAGCATCGAGTGCGGCAACTGAAAAAATACAAACAGACAGGTCGTGAGATAAATGAGCTCCCGTTCCACGCTGAGAATCATTCTGACCGCCATGTTCGCCGCGCTGATCTGCGTCGCGACGATGTTCATCCGCATCCCCACGCCCGGCACCGGCGGCTATGCCAACGCCGGCGACGGACTGATGCTGACCGCCGCGTTCCTGCTGCCCCCGGGCTGCGCCGCCATCGCCGCAGGCGTGGGCTCCATGCTGTCCGACCTGCTGGCCGGCTACATGAGCTACGTTCCCGGCACGCTGGTCATCAAGGGTGTGGCCACGCTCATCGCGGCGCTGATCTGCCGCAGGAGCTTCCGCTTCTCCCGCCTGACCGGCGCGATTCTGTGCGAGCTGTTCATGGTCGCGGGCTACCTGCTCTACGAGAGCCTTCTCCTCTCCTACGGCGCGGGCGCGCTGGCCTCGGTGCCGGCCAATCTGGCTCAGGGAGCGGTGGGCGTCGTCATCGGCATGGCGCTGACTCCGTTCTTCACCCGCTCCCGCGACATCACCGAGCTTCTGAAGAAAATGGAATAAATCTCCGCAAGGGCGGCCGGATAAACTCCGCGCCGCCTTATTTATGAAAGATTTTCCCATTTCTTTACTGTTCATCGCCGCCAATCAGTGGTATAATAGAGCCATTATTATATAGAAAGAAGGGCATTTTCATGGCGCACATTCTCATTAAGAAGCTCTATACGGAAATGCCGTCTGCGAACCTGTCCGACGTCACGGTCAACGGCTGGGTGCGCACGATGCGCGAGTCCAAATCCTTCGCCTTCGTCGAGCTGAACGACGGAAGCTATTTCAGGAACCTTCAGGTGGTTCTGGAGGCGGACAAGCTGCCCAATTATCGCGAGCTGACCAAGCAGATCACTCTGGGCGCGGCCGTGGAATTCACCGGCACGCTGGTGCTCACGCCCGACATGAAGCAGCCCTTCGAGCTGAAGGCCGAGTCCGTCACCGTGGTCGGCGAAAGCCCGGTGGACTATCCCCTGCAGAAGAAGCGCCACACGCTGGAATACCTGCGCACCATTCAGCACCTGCGCCCCCGGGCGAACCTGTTCCAGTGCGCGTTCCGCGTGCGCTCCGCCGCCGCGCAGGCCATTCATCGCTTCTTCCACGACAAGGGTTATCTCTACGTCCACACGCCCCTCATCACCGGCAGTGACTGCGAGGGCGCGGGCGAGATGTTCCGCGTGACCACGCTGGATCCCGACGCACTGCCCATGACCGAGGACGGCAAGGTCGATTTCAGCAAGGATTTCTTCGGAAAGCCCGTTTCCCTCACCGTCTCCGGCCAGCTGAACGCCGAGATCTTCGCTCAGGCCTTCCGCAACGTCTACACCTTCGGCCCGACCTTCCGCGCCGAGGCCTCCTACACCCCCCGCCACGCCGCCGAGTTCTGGATGATCGAGCCGGAAATTGCCTTCGCGACGCTGAAGGAGGACATGGATCTTCAGGAGGAAATGGTCAAGTACACCATCACCGCCGTGCTGGACGAGTGCCCGGAGGAGATGAATTTCCTGAACAGCTTCGTGGACAAGGGCCTGATCGAACGCCTGAAGTTCGTCCGCGACAGCGAGTTCGTCCGCTGCAGCTACACCGAAGCCATCGAAATTCTGACCTCCTGCGGCGAAAAGTTTGAGTATCCCATCTTCTGGGGCAGCGATCTGCAGACCGAGCACGAGCGCTATCTGACCGAGAAGCACTTCGGCAAGCCCGTGTTTGTCACCGACTGGCCCAAGGAAATCAAGGCCTTCTACATGCGCGCCAACGAAGACGGCAGGACCGTCGCCGCGGCCGACCTGCTGGTGCCCGCCGTCGGCGAGCTCTGCGGCGGCTCTCAGCGCGAGGAGCGCTACGATGTGCTCAAGGCTCGCATCGAGGAGCTGGGCATGAACCCCGAGGACTACTGGTGGTATCTCGAGCTGCGCAAGTACGGCACCACGCCCCACTCCGGCTTCGGCATGGGCTTCGAGCGCATGATCATGTATCTGACGGGCATCGCCAACATCCGCGACGTGCTGCCATTCCCCCGCACCACCGGCAACGCCGACTTCTGATTCACTTTTTCTGCGCGCTTTTCGCCCATTTTTTCGGCGGAAGGCGCGTTTTTTTGCAGGTCTTTGCCCAATATATAGAAAACTCCCACAGAGGTTAATTCTGCATATCCGCCTTGACAGTCCATGCAAAATGGTCGTATAATATAAGGGAATAAACGGACTTTGGCAGATGGTTCTGCAAGATTTGGAGGGAATCACATGGCAAATAAGGTTACGATCGTCGGCGCTGGCAGCGTCGGCTCTACCATTGCATTTATGATGGCCGTCAAGGGCATCGCTTCGGAAATCGTCATTATCGACATCAATGAAAAGAAGGCGCTGGGCGAGGCCATGGACATTCGTCAGGGCACTCCCTTCTGCGCGCCCTGCAAAATTTACGCGGGCCGCTATGAGGACGCCGCGGGCTCCGACATCGTGGTCATCACCTCGGGCATCGGCCGCAAGCCCGGCCAGACCCGCCTGGATCTGGCGCAGACCAACGTCAACATCCTGAAATCCATCGCCGGCGAGATCACCAAGTACGCCTCCGAGGCGATCTACGTCATCGTCAGCAACCCGGTGGACGTGCTGACCTACGTGTTCAACAAGGTCACCAACATCCCCGAGAGCCATATCATCGGCACCGGCACGCTGCTGGACACCGCGCGCCTGCGCTCCCGTCTGGCCGATTACATGAACGTCAGCCAGAAGAACGTCCACGCCTACGTGCTGGGCGAGCACGGCGACAGCTCCTTCGTGCCGTGGTCCACGGCGCGCATCTGCAACGTTCCGCTGGAGCGCTACAAGGACTGCGTGACTGACAAGAGCGCCATTCAGGCCGACCTGAACTACGCGGAGATCGAGGAATACATGCGCACCTCCGGCGGCAAGATCATCCAGCGCAAGGGCGCGACCTTCTATGCCATCGCCATCTCCGTCTGCCACATCTGCGAGTGCATCTATGAAAACGCCAACGCCGTGGTGGCTCTGTCCACGATGATGCACGGCGAATACGGCATCGACGACGTGTGCCTGAGCATCCCGGTGGTCATCAACGCCCACGGCTGCGTCAACAAGGTGCTGCCCGACATGACCGAAGAGGAGGTCGAAAAGCTCCGCAGGAGCGCCGACACCCTCAAGGACGTCATCGCACAGGTTCAGATTTAAGGCCCGCGCAAAAACCGAAGGCGAATGCCCGCCTTCGGTTTTTGCATATTTCTCCTGCGCAAAAATTCAGAGGCGGAATTTATCCGTCTCTGAATTTATTCGTTCACGCCGCCTGCTTCTGCCCGGCGATGAGCTTCTCCAGCTCGTCCAGCGCCGCGGCCAGCTGATTGTCGTGCTCGGGGTCGGGATCGAGGGTGGAGATCCATTTGTCCTCGTCCAACTCCACCACCACGTCCGGCGTCACGCCCGTTCCGTGAATGGATCGGCCCTTAGGCGAATAGTAACTGGCGGTAGTCAGCTGCATGCCCGCGCCGTCCTCGGCGAAGGTGATGAGCGTCTGCACAATGCCCTTGCCGAAGGTCTGCGTGCCCACGACGGTGCCGCGCCCGTCGTCCTGAAACGCCGCGGTGAACAGCTCGGACGCGCTGGCCGACATGCCGTTGACCAGCACCACCATGGGCACGTCCCAGTAGTCCGCGTCGGCGTACTCCTCCTGCCGGTTGCCATGGCGATCCTCCACGTAGGTAATCAGCCCCTCGGGCAGCACCTGATCGGCGATGGCCACCACGTGGTCGAGCAGTCCGCCGGGATTGTTTCGCAGATCGATCACCACGCCGCGCACATTCGCGGCCTTGAACGCCTCCAGCGCCTCGGTAAAGCCCTCCACGTCGTTGCCCGTGAACTGCACGATGTTCAGATAGCCGATGCCGCCGTCCAGAATCTGATATTCCGCGTAGCTCACGCTGACCTCGGCGCGGGTTGCGGTGACCGTCTGCTCCACGCCGTCGCGCTGAATGGTCAGCTGCACGTCCGTCCCGTCGGGGCCCTGCACCAGCTGCACGCATTCGTTCAGCGTCTTGGCGCTCTCACCGGAGACGGCCTGGCCGTCCACGGCAACGATGCGGTCGCCGGTTTGCAGACTGGCCTGCTGTGCCGGCGAGCCGTCGTAGACCCGGGCGACCTCGATAGCTCCGTCGGCGGTGATCTGCACCACCATGCCCACGCCGTGGTAAACGCCCGCGTCCTCGTCGTTGGACTGCCGAAGCTCCTCTGTGGTATAATAGAATGTATACGGATCGTCCACGGCCTCCATCATGCCGCGAATGGCTCCCAGCACCAGCTCGTCCTCGTCCAGCGGAACGTAGTATTCGTCCGAGAGAGTCTTTCGAACCTCCTCCAGCCGGCGATAGCGCTCGATGGCCTCGTAATCGCTTTCGCTGACCAGCTTCAGCCCGCCCTGCCCCGACTGCCGGTTGACCACCGCCAGCGTCAGCGCCGAGGTGCCGACGCCCACCAGCACCAGCATCCACGCCACCGCAATCAGAATGACGGAACGTCTCTTCATATTGATCCTCCACAGAATAGTTTTCCCCGTCGGAAGAAAGAGCGCCGGCGCTCGCGCCGACGCTTTCTCACGCCCTTGGAATCTATGTTCGCTTCCGCCCGGGAATTACAGGCGGAATTTGCGGCTCACGGTGTTTTTGCCCAGCAGCATCATCATCTTGAACGTCACCGCGTCGTCGAAATTGCGCAGATCCAGCCCGATGGCGCGCTGCACCTTCTCCAGACGATAGACCAGCGTGTTGCGATGGATGTACAGCTTGCGCGCGGTTTCGGACAGGTTCAGGCTGTTGTCGAAGAAGGTCTCGATGGTGTGCACCATCTCCTCGTTGAACAGCCGCGCCGTCTTGCGGTTGAAGATCATGGCGTTGTACTGGGCGCTCATGTCCGGCGCAACCTCGTTCAGGAAGCGCTCCAGAAGCAGATTGCGATAGGCGAACACCGTGCGGCCGGAGTGATAGATGCGGCCGATGTTGATGGCGTTGCGCGCCTCCTCAAATGCCTCGGGGATGTTGATCAGATCCTCCCGCGGCTCGGAGATGCCCACCAGCACGCTCTTGCCGGTCTCGGTCTGGAAGGTGTCCTCGATGGCGCGGGCGTACTCCTGCAGCTCTTCGAAGGTCTCGTCCGGATGCATGACCTTCAGCAGCGCGATGGAATGGCGGCCCACCTCGGTGAGCATGTCCTCCTCGGAATCCAGGCCGTCGTTCATCATCTGCAGCGCCGCCTCCGCCTCCAGATCCTGGAAGTAGAAGTACAGCACACAGCGGTTCGCCTGCATGGGAATGCCGTGCTCCGCCGCCAGCGTCTCGAATTCGGACGTCTCCACCTCGCCGCGCAGCATCATGCGCAGCGACTGCTCGCGATTGGTCTGGCTCATGTCCTCGCGCAGCATCATGTTAATCAGCTCTGCGCAGAGGACGGCGCACTTCTTCACGTCCTCGCTGTCGCCGGTCAGGCAGATGAACACGGGCTGATCCTCGCTGGTGCCGATGAGCGTAAATCCGCCGTACACCAGCGGCATGGTGGGATTCGTGCGGATGGCCTCGGGCAGGTTCAGCACGCGCGGATCGCCCTCCGGCAGAATGACGCTGCCCGAATTGTCCAGCAGCAGTGCGCTGAGATCGATCATATTCAAAATCCGGGCAATTTTAACCGTTACGCGATGATCCAGATACATATTTTTCCTCCTAAGTCCATCCATAGCTTTTGAAAAGGCCATGCTCACAGTATAACCGTTTCATTGAAAAGAAGTCAAGCAGAAAAACGCGCCGAACGTTGAGCATTTGTAAAATTCCTGATTTTTTGGGCAGATTTGACAATCTTTTTATATTCTTAACCTGCGGCAGCCGTCCGCCCGATGCATCCCGCCGCGATCCTCTCGCGAAAGCTTTACAAAACACGCGCGATTCCACCGCAGAAAAGAGTTGAAGCTCAATGGAAAAATGTGATATAATTAAGGCATAAATGCAAAGAGGTTCTGCCGTATGAAGCTGAAGAAATTGCTCGTTTTCCTTCTGGCCCTGGTGGTGTTGATCGGCGCGCTGCCCGCCTTCGCGGACGAAACGCCCTATTATATCGAAGTGGATCTCAGCAGCCAGATCGTCACCGTCTACCGAACCAGCGACGGCAGCATCGCGCGCCAGATGCTCTGCTCCTCCGGCAAGCACGACTGGACGCCGACGGGCACTTTTGTCATGCCCAGAATCCGCCGCAAGAGCGAGCGCGGCGAATGGTATTATTTTTCCACCTTCGATACCTACGCCAAGTATGCGTCGCGCATCGTCGATTCCATCCTGTTCCATTCTCTGCCCTACGCCCGGGACGACGACTCGACGCTGGGCATGAGCGGCGTGAGAGACTTCGGCTATCCCGCGTCCCACGGCTGCATTCGCCTGCTGGTGGAGGACGCGAAGTTCATCGCCCAGAACTGTCTGGCCGGAACGACGGTCAAGATCTACAAGAGCGGCGACCGCAACGACGATCTGCGCGAGCTGCTGTTCGAATCGTCCTATACCGGCGCGGACGGCATGTCCTACGACGAGTATCTGGGCATTCCCGAGGATCCCACCGCTCTGGGACGCTTCTCCAGCGGGTCGGAGGTCGAGGATCTGCAGCATCGCCTGCGCGCGCTGGGCTATTTTGCCGACGAGGTCAACGGCCGCTACGGCAGCTCCACCGTCACCGCCGTCAAGCAGATTCAAAAGGAGCTGGGACTCTCCCAGACGGGCATCGCCACTCAGGCATTCCGCGAGCGGATCTATTCCGCCGACGTGCCCGCCGCGCAGAATGTTCCTCTGGAGGAGGGCTCCAGCGGCCCCGCCGTGCGCCGGCTTCAGACCGACCTTCAGACGCTGAAGCTCTACGACGGCGAGATCGACGGCGTTTACGACGTGGACGTCATTCAGGCCGTTCAGACCTTCCAGTCCGTCTATGGCTACGACGCGGAGGCCGCGGCGCAGCCGGAGGTTCAGAAGGCCGTCAGCTATGAGGCGGCCAATGTCGCCCAGACCTTCTCCGGAAATTACGAGCTGACCGTGACCACCGAATCCGTGGACATGGTCGAGGTTTCCGCCAAGACGGGCATCCGCGTGCGCGCCAGGCCCACCACCGACAGCGACGCGCTGGGCCGCGTAACCGACGGCATGCGCCTGTACTTCCTCAGCGCCTCCAGCGGATGGTCGCAGGTGACCAGCGGCGGCAAGACCGGCTACATCAAGAACACCTTTCTCGATCCTGTGCAGCAGGAGATCGTCAGCCTGACCTATTCCTCCGCAGACGGAACGACCTACTCCTTCGGACAGACGGTCGAGGGCTGCCGGAACGGCGAGGCGCTGCCCTGCGAGACCTTTGCGGAGGTTCTCGCGGCGCAGGAAACTCTCTCCGAGCAGACTGCCGAGGAAATTCAGTACGCCACGGTGAACACTCAGCGCGATGACGTGAACCTGAACCTCCGCCAGTCGCCCAATTCCGAAAGCGAGGTGCTGGAGGCGCTGCCCAACGGCACACAGCTGCGCGTGCTGCTGAAATCCGGCGACTGGTCGCTGGTGACCGACGGCGCGCAGCAGGGCTACCTCATGAACGAATACCTGGAGTTCTGGACGAGCACGGACAACCTCATCGCCGTGGAAACGCCGACGCAGGAGGATCCCACCGCGGACGACGAGGACTACGAGGATATGCTCTACGCCGTGGTCAATTGCTCCGG
This sequence comes from uncultured Eubacteriales bacterium, assembly GCA_900553265.1. Taxonomy (GTDB): domain Bacteria; phylum Bacillota; class Clostridia; order Christensenellales; family Aristaeellaceae; genus Faecivicinus. Next base: position 220 of record USDD01000085.1, on the reverse strand, counting down.
CGGCAAGGCTCCGGTCTACGATCTGGATTCCGAAGACGCCAACCAGATCGGCGAACTGCCCGGCGGCACGCGCCTGAACGTTCTCCGCTCTGACGACGAATGGAGCCTGATCGAGCTGGAAGGCCATCAGGGCTACATGAAGAACGACGTGCTGGAGTTCTCCTCCGTCAGCGAAAGCTGAACAATCGAAAAAACCGTGCCGCATCGCGAGGATGCGGCA
>USDD01000084.1 GCA_900553265.1 uncultured Eubacteriales bacterium | reverse complement strand
GCGGCAACAAGCCCGAGTGGATGATCCTCGACGTGGTGCCGGTCATTCCGCCGGAGCTGCGCCCGATGGTTCAGCTGGACGGCGGCCGTTTCGCCACCTCCGACCTGAACGACCTGTACCGCCGCGTCATCAACCGCAACAACCGCCTGAAGAGAATGCTCGAGATGGGCGCGCCGGACATCATCGTCCGCAACGAAAAGCGCATGCTGCAGGAGGCCGTCGACGCGCTGATCGACAACGGCCGCCGCGGCCGTCCCGTCACCGGCGCGGGCGGACGGCAGCTCAAGAGCCTGTCCGATCTGCTGCGCGGCAAGCAGGGCCGCTTCCGTCAGAACCTGCTGGGCAAGCGCGTCGACTACTCCGGCCGTTCGGTTATTGTCGTCGGCCCGAGCCTGAAGCTGTATCAGTGCGGCCTGCCCAAGGAGATGGCGCTGGAGCTGTTCAAGCCCTTCGTCATCGAGCGGCTGGTCAATCAGGGCCTCGCTGCCAACGTCAAGACCGCCAAGCGCTCCGTCGAGCGCCTGCGCCCGGAGGTCTGGGATGTGCTGGAAAGCGTCATCAAGGATCATCCGGTCATGCTCAACCGCGCGCCGACGCTGCATCGACTGGGCATTCAGGCCTTCGAGCCCATCCTCGTCGAGGGCAAGGCGCTGAAGCTGCACCCGCTGTGCTGCACCGCGTTCAACGCCGACTTCGACGGCGACCAGATGGCCGTTCACGTCCCGCTGTCCATGGAGGCTCAGGCCGAGGCCCGCTTCCTGATGCTGGCCGCGAACAACATTCTGAAGCCCTCCGACGGCAAGCCCGTCATCTGCCCGACGCAGGACATGGTTCTGGGCTGCTACTACCTGACCATGATTCACGAGGGCCTGAAGGGCACCGGCAAGTACTTCACCGACGTGGACGAGGCCCTCATGGCCTACGGCACCGGCGAACTGGAGCTGGAGTCTCCCTGCCATATCCGCATGAAGAAGGTCATCGACGGCGTGGAGCACACCCGCATCATCGACACCACCATCGGCCGCATCATCTTCAACCAGGCCATTCCTCAGGACATGGGCTGGCAGAAGCGCGAGACCATCGACGACATGTTCAAGCTGGAGGTCGACCAGGTGGTCGGCAAGAAGCAGCTGGGCAAGATCGTCGACAGCTGCTATCGCGCCCACGGCGTGACCCGCACGGCCACCATGCTGGACGACATCAAGGCGCTGGGCTACAAGTATTCCACCCGCGCCGCGCTGACCGTCTCGGTCGCGGACATCATCGTTCCCGAGAGCAAGAAGGACATCCTGAAGGCCGCCGAGGACGAGGTGCACCTCATCGAGAAGAAGTTCAAGCGAGGCCTCATGTCCGAGAACGAGCGCTATTCCCGCGTCATCAAGATCTGGGAAACCGCCACCAACGACGTGACCAAGCAGGTTCTGGACACGCTGGAGACCTTCAACCCCATCAACATGATGGCGGACTCGGGCGCCCGCGGTTCCATCAACCAGATTCGTCAGCTTTCCGGCATGCGCGGCCTGATGGCTTCCCCGACGGGAAAGATCATCGAGCTGCCCATCAAGTCCAACTTCCGCGAGGGCCTTTCGGTTCTGGAGTTCTTCCTCTCGTCCCACGGCTCGCGCAAATCGCTGGCCGACACGGCCATGAAGACCGCCGACTCGGGCTACATGACCCGCCGTCTGGTGGACGTCTCTCAGGAGAACATCGTTCGCGAGATCGACTGCTTTGCGTCCCGCGGCGAGCGCGTCCGCGGCCTGAAGGTTCAGGACATCGGCGTGCCCGGCGACATCATCGAGGGCCTTGAGGATCGCATCTCCGGCCGCGTGGCGGCGGAGGACGTGGTCGATCCCACCACGAAGGAAGTGCTCGTCGAGGCCAATGAGCTGATTACCCACGATCTGGCCAAGAAAATCGTCGACGCGGGCATCACCGAAGTCACGATTCGGAGCGTGCTGACCTGCCAGTCCAGCGTCGGCATCTGCGCCAAGTGCTACGGCGCGAACATGACCAACGGCAAGCTCGTGGATGTGGGCGAGGCCGTCGGCATCATCGCGGCCCAGTCCATCGGCGAGCCCGGCACCCAGCTGACCATGCGTACCTTCCATACCGGCGGCGTCGCCACCGGCGAGGACATCACGCAGGGTCTTCCCCGCGTCGAGGAGCTGTTCGAGGCGCGCAAGCCGAAGCGCGAGGCCACGCTGGCCGAGATCTCCGGCGTTGTGCACATCGTCACCGACGCGAAGAAGCGCAAGAAGATCGTCATCCAGTCCAACGACGGCGAAGCCGATACGAAGGAGTATCCCATCAACTACGGCTCCAAGCTGCGCGTGGACGAGGGCGACACCGTGTCCGCGGGCGAGGAGCTCATCGAGGGCTCCATCAACCCCCACGATCTGCTGCGCATTCTGGGCGTGAAGGCCGTTCAGGACTACATCGTCAAGGAAGTCCAGTCGACCTACCGCCGTCAGGGCGTTGAAATCGCAGACAAGCACATCGAGGTCATCGTGCGCCAGATGCTGCGCAAGGTCAAGATCGAGGAGGCCAACGACACCGACCTGCTGCCCGGATCGCTGGTGGACATCTTCCGCTTCGATCAGGCCAACCGCAAGGTGCTCGAGGTCGGCGGCCGTCCGGCCACCGCGAAGCGCACGCTGCTGGGCATCACCAAGGCTGCGCTGGCCACCGAGTCCTTCCTGTCCGCCGCATCCTTCCAGGAGACCACCCGCGTGCTGACCGAAGCCGCCATCAAGGGCAAGGTCGACCCGCTGCTGGGCCTGAAGGAGAACGTCATCATCGGCAAGCAGATTCCGGCCGGCACGGGTCTGAAGTACTACAACAACATTGAGATCCACGAGGCCTACTGAGAAAAAGAAGAGCCGCTCCGATAAAACGGGGCGGCTCGATCTGTCAAAAGCCGCAGTTTGCGGCTTTTTTGCTGCGCTTTGGGGCATACTGATTTCAAAACGCTTCTGAGGAGGACTCAACATGAAATCACCGCGCACCGATCTGGCGATGGAATCCTTCGGCGCGTCGGGCAAATCGGAAATGCCCGGCGTGCAGGTCAGCCAATGGGAGACGGGCGGCGTTCAGCTGACCGAGGTGGTCATCTCCGACGCCGGCTCCGCCGAGGAGCTGGGCAAGGCCTGCGGAAAATATCTCACGCTGGAGAGCCCGCTGCTGCGCGAGCGCGACCCGGAGACGCGCATGGCCATGGCCGCGCTGCTGGGGGAGGAGCTGGCGCGGCTGCTGCCGGAGGACGAGAGCGCGCCGGTGCTGGTCGTCGGGCTGGGCAATCGCTTCATCACGCCGGATTCGCTGGGCGCGCTGACCGTCGACCGCACGCTGGTCACGCGCCACATGACCGGCAGCGACTTCTTTCGAAGCGATCTGCGCAGCGTCTGCGCCGTCGCGCCGGGCGTGCTTGGCGTGACCGGCGTGGAGACGCTGGAGATGGTTCGCAGCCTGACCGAGAGTGTCCGCCCCGGTGCGGTGATCTGCATCGACAGTCTGTCCGCCCGGTCGTCCGCGCGCATCGGAAGCACCCTGCAGCTCACGGACACGGGCATTCAGCCCGGCGCGGGTGTGGGCAATCTCCGGCAGGCGCTCAGCGCCGAGACGCTGGGCGTGCCCGTGGTCGCCGTGGGCATGCCCACGGTGATCTACGCCGCCACCCTCGCCCGGGACGCCTTTGAGGCACTCTCCGACCCGGATGCGCCTCAGGACGAGGCCGCGCTGGACGCGATGGAGCGCGAGCTGCTCAGCGAGGACGTGGGAGAAATGATCGTCACGCCCCGTGAAATCGACGCGCTGATCGTGGACGCGGCGGGCATCATCGCCTCAGGGCTCAACCGCGCGCTGCATCCCGGTCTGAGCGACGCGGAGATTGCCGCCATGATGGATTGAAGCGTCTTTCGACCAAATTAACCCAACTTTTCAGGTTTTGCGCGTTGACAGGCGGGCAAATCGGTCGTATAATAAACTCACAATTTCAAACAACCAAAGGCAATGAGGGAGAATGCTCCCGGAGATTCCGTTTCAGAGAAGTGGCGGTTGGTGCGAGCCATGGACGTGCAATCCCGACGAACAATCAGACTCCTGAGCCGGAAGGAAGAAAGCGCTTGCGCCGGTAGACCCTTCCCGTGAGGCTGCGTCAATGCACAGGGCTTGTCAGAGTCCCAAAGAGGCAGCGCCTTTGCTGCAATTTGAGTGGTACCGCGGATGTTTGCATTCGTCTCAAAGCAACTTGCTTTGAGGCGTTTTTTTATCCCGGTGAAATGCAAAAGGAGGAAAATCAACATGAACAGCATGCCCAGTCAGCTTCAGGAAATCGCGCTCCGCATTCGGGAAATGCGGGAAATCATGGGATTCACCGTCGAGGAGATGGCCGAAAAGACCGAGCTGGATCGCGAGACCTATCTGCGCTATGAGAGCGGCGAAGCGGATCTCCCCTTTACGTTTATCCACAAGTGCGCGCTGGCGTTCGGCATCGAGATCACCGATCTGCTGGAGGGCCAGAGCGCCCATCTTTCCAGCTACGCCGTCACCCGCAGGGGCAAGGGCGTGACCACCGCGCGGGAGAAGGGCATCCAGATTCAGAACCTCGCGCCGCTGTTCCGCCAGAAGCTGGCCGAGCCCTACTGGGTTCGCTATGATTACTCCCCCGAGCAGCAGCATCACCCCATCCATCTGACCACCCATTCCGGACAGGAGTTCGACCTGATCATCAGCGGCCGCCTGAAGGTTCAGGTGGGCGACCACGTGGAGGTGCTCAACGAGGGCGACAGCATCTTCTACAATTCCTCCACGCCCCACGGCATGATCGCCGTGGACGGTCAGGAGTGCCTGTTTCTCGCCGTGGTTCTGCCGGGCGAGCCGGCGGCCGAGCAGGAAATCCGCGACACCCTCGTCTCCGCCAGCCAGTCCGAGCCGCTGCTCGTCGAGAAGTTCATCCACACCCAGACCGACGAAAACGGCCTGCTGAAGAAGATCGACTTCACCGACGAGGACAAGTTCAACTTCGCCTTTGACATCGTGGACGCGGTGGCCGACCGCTATCCCGATCAGCTGGCCATGCTGCATCTGAGCCGCGAAAAGGTCGAGCGCCGCTTCACCTTCCGCGACATGAAGCTTTTGTCCGCTCAGGCCGCCAACTACTTCACCTCTCTGGGCATCCGCCGCGGCGACCGCGTGATGCTGGTGCTCAAGCGCCACTGGCAGTTCTGGCCGGCCATTCTGGGCCTTCACAAGCTGGGCGCCGTCGCCATTCCCGCTACGAACCAGCTGCAGGCTCACGACTTTGAGTATCGCTTCAACGCCGCCTCCGTGTCCGCCGTGCTCTGCACCGCCGACGGCGAGACCGCCGCGCAGGTGGATGCGGTGGAGAGCGCCTGCCCGTCCCTGCGCGTGAAGGTGCTCGTGGGCGGCGCGCGCGAAGGCTGGCACAACTACGACGCGGAGAGCCCGCTGTTCACCCGCAAGTACGTCCGCACCGAGGACGCGCCCTGCGGCGACGACACCATGCTGATGTTCTTCACCTCCGGCACCACGGGCTATCCGAAGATCGCCATGCACAGCTACAAGTACCCGCTGGGCCACTACATCACCGCCCGCTACTGGCATACCGCCCATCGCGACGGCCTGCACTTCACCATCTCCGACACCGGCTGGGGCAAGGCGCTCTGGGGCAAGCTCTATGGACAATGGATGTGCGAGGGCGGCGTGTTCACCTACGACTTCGACCGCTTCGACGCGGCGGACATCCTGCCCATGTTCGCCAAGTATCACATCACCACGTTCTGTGCGCCGCCGACCATGTACCGCATGATGATCAAGCAGGATCTGACGAAGTACGACTTCAGCTCCGTGGAGCGCGCCACCACTGCCGGCGAGGCCATGAACCCCGAGGTGTTCCGCCAGTTCGAGGCGCTGACGGGTCTGCGGCTGATGGAGGGCTTCGGCCAGACCGAGACCACGCTGTCCATCGCCAATCTGGTGGGCGACGCGCACAAGGTCGGCGCGATGGGCAAGCCCGTGCCGCTGTATCACATCGAGCTGCTGGACGCCGAGGGCAAGCCCGTGGGCACCGGCATGACCGGCGAAATCTGCATCAAGACCAGCGATAAGGTTCCCTGCGGCCTGTTCCAGGGTTATCTGAACAACCCCGAAAAGACCGCCGAGGTCTGGCACGACGGCTGGTATCACACCGGCGACGTGGCCTGGAAGGATGAGGACGGCTTCTTCTGGTATGTCGGACGCGTGGATGACGTGATCAAGTCCTCCGGCTACCGCATCGGGCCCTTCGAGGTGGAGAGCGTCATCATGGAGCTGCCCTACGTGCTCGAATGCGGCGTTTCCGCCGTGCCCGACGAGACCCGCGGTCAGGTGGTCAAGGCCAGCATCGTGCTGACCAAGGGCACCGAACCCACCGAGGCGCTGAAGAAGGAGATTCAGACCTACGTCAAGGAGCACACCGCGCCCTACAAATACCCCCGCGTGGTCGTCTTCAAGGAGAGTCTGCCCAAGACGATCAGCGGCAAGATCCAGCGCAATCTGCTGTAAAAAACCAACCCGGCGAGGAAATTGCTCCCCGCCGGGTTTTTCTGCGTTTTATATCTGGTTGAGAAGCCGACGGCGCGGCTCTTGCGGCGGCGCTGCCCAACCTGCGAGGATGAAAAATTTATCCTCGATTCAGTCGGACGAAATCAGTCCGTCCGCTTCGCAATCTCGATGATCTGCGCAATAAGCTGCTCTGAATTCTTCATGCAATAGGTTTTATTTTGGACGGCAATCTTTCCTGACGATGACGCTAGAATGCTGTCCACCAGAGAATCGCCGTCGTAAATATAAATGGCAAGCGTCCGATTTCCCACGTCGCTCATGGAGCCGTCCGAAAACAGCGTGCCCGCCGTCCTTCGATAGGTAGTTTTCTCCAGCAGCGCCCGGATGGCGCGTCTCTGCTCCGGGCTTGTCACAGGATATTCGGCGGAGTCGATGGTCGGTTTTCCATCGCTGACAGAATATTCATTCAGCACAATGGAGATCTGACTGATCTCGTCCGGAACGCTGAAGTGCAGCGGCCTGAAGTAGATGGCGAGGCCGATGAGCAGCAGGACGGCGATGAGCACAAGGATGATCGATTTCCTTTTCATTATGATCTCCTTTGGCGAATCTCATTTTTTCATCCACATCTTACCACAGCTTCGCGGAAAATACAACGGCAGCCGCGGCGGAATTGCTCGCGGCTGCTGCGAAATATCTGTCTTTTCTCACGCCAGATTGCTCACCACATCCCGGAGTCCCTCGAACATCATGGCGTGGCCCTTTTCGTTGGGATGGATGCCGTCGGCGCAGATCAGGTCGGTCATGCGCGGATGGGCGAGGAACAGGTCGCGCACGTCCACCAGCGCGATGTTCATCTCCCGGGCGACGCTGCGCACCAGCAGGGCGTAGCGCTCCTGCCAGCGGTAGATGTGCTCCACATCGCCGAGATAGTCCAGCACGTGTTTGGGATTCAGGTTTTTGGAGACCCATGCGAAATAGCGCTGCGCAACCAGCGGCGGCGGCGTGACGAGGATGGGCTTCATGCCCGCCGCGCGCACCTTCTCCACCATCGCGCGCAGGTTTTCGCCGAATTTCTCCAGCGGAACCTTGCCGTACTGCGGCACGTCGGGGTTTTCGCTGGTGCCCTTCCAGTCCAGATCGCAGTCGTTGCCGCCGAATTCGATGACGGCCAGCGCGCCCGGCTCGAGCTCCTGCTTCTCCATGCGCTCCAGCCCCTGCTGAGACGTGTTGCCCATGACGGCGAAATTCTCCACGTCGCAGCCCAGCTCCCGGGCCATGCGCGCCAGACAGTTGTCCCGGCAGATTACATAGCGCCCGCGCTGCTCGTCAAAAACCACGCCCTTGGCGATGGAATCGCCCCACACGCAAATCTTCGGCTTATCCATTTTGTTCACCTCAGAAGTACATCTAATATTGATAATTAGATTATACCATATACACGCTAGATGTCAAGCCGTTTTGCTCCGTTTTTAACACATTTTTCCGCATGCGCCGTGCATAGGATTGTCCGACGAAGGAAACGGAGGGCTGCCCATGAAACGATGGAGCCTGGTCATTCTGGCGCTGCTCGTGGCCCTGAGCGGCGCGGCCCGCGCCTCGGAAGCGCCGACGGTGGAGGCCAGAGGCGCGGTGCTCATCGACGGCGACAGCGGCCGCATCCTCTTTGGGCAGAACGAAAACGAGCGCTTCGCCATGGCCTCTACCACGAAGATCATGACCGCGCTGCTGGCGCTGGAGAACTGCGCGCTGAACGAGACGGTCACGGCGGGTCCGAATGCCGCAGGCGTGGAGGGCTCCAGCATCTATCTCAGCGAGGGCGAGCAGCTGTCCATGGAGCACATGCTCTACGGCCTGATGCTGCGCAGCGGCAACGACGCGGCCGTCGCCATTGCCGAGCACGTGGCCGGCAGCGTGCCCGCCTTTGCCGAGCTGATGAACGCCCGGGCGAAGGAGCTGGACGCGGACGCGCACTTCGTCAATCCCAACGGTCTGCCCGCCGATGGCCACGTCGCCAGCGCGCTGGCGCTGGCGCGCATCATGCGCCGGGCGATGGCCATTCCCGAATTTCGAACCATCACCGCCACAAAGCGCAAGGTCATCCCATGGGTGGGAAATGAATACAGCCGCGTGCTGGAGAACAAAAACCGGCTGCTGACCTCCTACGAGGGCGCGAACGGCGGCAAGACGGGCTACACCAAGGCCGCGGGCCGCTGTCTGGTGTTCAGCGCGGAGCGCGGCGGGCTGGAGCTCATCGGCGTGGTGCTGGGCTGTCCCACGTGGTTCGACACGGCGGAGACGATGCTCGACTACGGCTTCTCCAACTTCCGCGCCCGCACGGCGCTGGCCGAGGGCGAGCCCGCCGGCGTGACGCCCGTTTCCGGCGGGGCCAAGCAGAATCTCGCCGTGGTGGCCGGCGCGCCGCTGAGCGCCGCGCTGCCCGTGGACGCGCTGTTTTCGCTGCGCTATGAGTACGATTCTCCCGCCGCACCCATTCGCAAGGGCGAGACCGTGGGCCGCGCTTTGCTGATCTGCGAGGGCGAGACGGTGGCCTCCTGTCCGCTGGTTGCCGCCGAGGACGTGGCCGAATGGAGCTTCGGCGAAGCCCTGCGCAGCGTGCTGCGCAACTGGCTGTTCCGGTTGGGCGAGTATGCCTCGTGAATGTTGAGCGAGATTTCAACGCAAGCGGGCTTGCCTTTATTATGGAAACGAGCCGCCCTGCGTTTTGCAGAGCAGCCCGTATCATTCCTCCTGAATTTCCTCCCAGAGCACATCTGCGTTTTCGTCGATCACGCGCAGTCCGTTTTCCAGCTTCAGCAGATAACGATTCTCCCGCAGGCGCGTGATTTCCAGCGCCTCGGCGGGGAGAATCTCGTTTCCTGAGCCATCCATTATGCCGAAGCGCATGCTGTCGTAGTCGCAGGAGTAGCGGCGCTCGCCGAGGATGGCGCTGTTGTACGCCGCCGCGTTCATGGTCATGAACAGATAGCGATTGGAATCCAGCGGCAGCAGCGACATATCCATGCGCTCAGCCATGCCCTTTTCCGGGTCGAAGAGGCTGACGCACCGCGTACCCCAGTCGCCGTTGCGCAGAATCAGCTGTCCGTCCACGCCGGCGGAGAGAAACGCACTCCGGTCGGTCTCCAGAATCATCGCGCCGTCCGTGCCGTACACGCGCATGTGCTCGCTGTCCGCCACCGTCATGTATTTTCCCAGCGGCGCGGCCTCCAGATACTCTCCGGTCACGCGCACGCGCAGCGCGCCCGTTTGGAGGTCGTAGGCCGCGCACTCGGTGCGATCCTTCATCACCACAACCACACCGTCGCCCATTTCCAGAAAATCGTATTCCGGCTCCAGTACCCAACTTCCGTCCGCGCTCAGCAGCCCGAGCTTCCCGTCCCGCGACGCGCGCGCGACTTCGCCGACGAACGCGCCGGCGTAGCTCAGATGGGGGGAGAGAAAGACCTTGCCGTCGCCGTCCAGATAGCCGTATCGCCCCGCGTCCGACGAATAAAAGGGCATGCGATCCGACACGGGCGCAGTCAGCTCCAGCTCCGTGCGCACGCCGGTGCGCTCCGGCTCGAGGCCGGGAACAATGCGCAGCACCTCGTCCGGCACCTCGTCGCAGGGATCCGTCTGAGTGGCCAGAAATTTTCCGCCGCCGCAGGAAACGAGCTGGGTGTAGATCGCCTCGATCTGTACCTTTCCGTCCGTCGTCATCGCGCCGCAGCGGCCGTTTTGCCGAAAGAGGATGCAGTCCTGCGCCGCCGCCAGCGCTTCGTAGGCCGCCTCGGTCAGCAGATTGCCCTGGGCGTCGCCCAGCGCATATCGAAGCCCGTCGTCCGTCTGAACGCCATAGGCGCAGCGCTCGCCGTCGATCAGACTGCAAATATCCTGATATTCTCCGGCAGGAACAACCACTTCTCCATTCTCGCTCAGCAGCAGCGCGCGATCCTCCGAAACCACGCACAGCCGTCCCTCCGCCGCGGCGGAAAAAGCCGTCAGCAGGCAAAACAGCGCCGCCAGCAGCACCGCGCGTCGCTTCATCGAAAATCGCCTCCTCCTTTGCCGAGTATCTGCATTATATCAGCCTGATGTAAAATATACGCGGCGAAATTTCAACGTAAAGATTTTATTTTTCGCCCAAAAGGACTGGACAAATCCGCCATGTGGTGATATAATACTGAATTGTCAGCAGGAACAGTTCCTTCGCTTGCGACGCAAGTTGCGCCAGTAGCTCAGCTGGATAGAGCAACGGCCTTCTAAGCCGTGGGTCAGGGGTTCGAGTCCCTTCTGGCGCGCCAGTATGGTGGGTATAGCTCAGTTGGTTAGAGTGCCAGGTTGTGGCCCTGGAGGTCGTGG
>USDD01000083.1 GCA_900553265.1 uncultured Eubacteriales bacterium | reverse complement strand
GGCTGCCCGCGGTTACCGCCTGGGTCAAGCTCAAATTTGCCGCGATGAATTTGAAGAAGCTCGCCATCCACAAGTGGATGCGCCTGCTTTTTTCCGCCTTTTTATCGTATAAGAAGCCGCATTGCAGGTTCGCAATGTGGCTATTTTGACAAGCTGTTATGACATTTTCTTCTTCGACTGGGTGCTGCTGTGCCGCTCAAACTTTTTTCATTTTTATCCCGAGCGGAAGAGCGTGGTGGGGCTGCACATGTTCGGCTACAACGCGAAATCGCCTCTCCTGCACTTTGCCATCTATCTTCCCGCCTGCGTCGCGGCGGCGTGGATCTTCGTGATGCTCTGAAAGGCGGCGAGAGGAAGATAAGGGAAATCCGCTCGCTGCGGCGGGCGGATTTCTGGATGCGGAGGACGCGTGGTGTGGAGTCGCAGGTACGGCGAATCACTCGCACGGGGGAGGAAAGAGCAGGAATATGCGCTCTGCTTTGCGTTATGGAGCGGGGCTATTTCGCGGCGGCGCGGGCGCGATATTCCGACGGCGTGAGACCGAAGCGTTTTTTGAAGGCACGGCGGAAGTAGAGCGCGTCGTGGAAGCCGCAGACGAAGGCGACCTCGTTGATGCTCAGCGTCTTTTCCTTCAGCAGCACGCTGGCGCGCTCCATGCGCAGCGCGACGAGCACCTGCTGGAAGGTCTCGCCGGTCTCGCGCTGAAGCGTGCGGCGGACGCTGCTGACGCTCATGGACAGGGCGTGGGAGACGGAGTCCAGCGAAACGTCCTCCTGAAAGTGTTTTTTCAGATAGGCGGCGATGGAAACGCTTTCATCGGCGCGTTCCTCCGGATGTTGAAGCTCGGACGCGAGGAAGTCGAGCAGCTTTTCGGCGCTTTCGAAGTGATCCAGCAGCCATTCCGGCGAGTCGGGCGGTACGTCGTCGGCGCAGCCCCGGGACGCCAGATACAGCGCGTACAGCCGCCGCGTCGTGACATGGGGCAGACGCTCGCGGTACAGCGCGATCAGGCGCAGGGGCGAGGCCGGCTCCACGGGCGGATGCGCAAGCTCCGACGGGCGGAAAAGCCTGCGCTCCGGCTGGACAAAGCCCTGCCACGAGGCCTCGCGGCAGGCGGCGGCCACGGCGGGGAAGGGATCGCCTTCTCCGGGAACGCAGCGCTCCATGCCGGCGCGGCAGCCCTCGGGCACGTCGTTTTCCGATTCGAACAGCTTTTCTTCGCTTAGATACAGCGTGGAACGGCGGCTGACGCGGCAGCGCAGCGCCTGCTTTTCCGCGGGGATTTCGCCGTCGCCATAGACGCTCGTCACCCAGCAGCCCTCGGGAAAGAGGGCGGCGACGCGGCCCGTCTCCTGCTCCAGCTCGCCCATCAGCAGCTGCTCGTACTGCTCCGTCAGCGCGGTGCGCACCGTGCGCAGCAGGGCGAGCAGTTCCTCCTCCTCAATGGGCTTGAGCAGATAGCCGCACGCGCCCAGGCGGATGGCCTCCTGCGCATAGGAAAACTCGGCGTAGCCGCTGACGATGGCGAACATGGCTGTGCAGCCGGCCTGGCGCAGGCGCTGAAGCAGCGTCAGTCCGTCGCAGCCGGGCATGCGGATGTCGGCGAGGATGAAGTCCGGGCGCAGCTCCAGCGCGCACTTTTCCGCCTCCACGCCGTTGGAGGCGGCGGCACAGATTTCGAATCCCTCCGCACGCCAGTCCACCATGGCCTGAAGCCCGGCCAGGATCCACGCCTCGTCGTCAACCAGCAGAACTCGATACATCCGCGCCCGCTCCTTTCTGTTCCAGCTTGGCCAGCGGAATTCGCAGCGACACCGTGGTGCCGCGGTTGCGCTCGCTGGCCACCTGCATGCTGAAGTCGTCGCCCATGGACAGATGAAGCCGCCGGGCGACGTTGAGCATGCCGATGCTGCCCTGCTGCGGCGTCTTTTCAAACGGGTTCGAAAGCAGGCGGTTGATGCGCGCCAGCTCCTCCGGGTCGATGCCCACGCCCGTATCGCGGACGGTGATCCACAGGCTGCGCTCGTCCCTTCGGCAGACAACGGACAGCATGCCCGGCTCGATGGACGATTCCAGACCGTGCACCACCGCGTTTTCCACCAGCGGCTGAAGGCACATGCGCGGAATGCACAGGTCTTTTACCGATTCCTCCACGTCGAACTCCGCGCGGATGCGGTCGCCGAAGCGCAGCCGCTGGATGGACAGATAACACTGGATGATCTCCAGCTCGCTGGCCAGCGGCATGATCTCGCCGCCCTTGATGGAGTAGCGCAGCAGCTTGGCCAGATTCTTGGCCGCCAGCGCCGCCTCGGGCACGCGGCGCACCACGGCGATGGAGTGGATGGTCTCCAGCGTGTTGTAGAGAAAATGAGGGTTGATCTGGCTGCGCAGGAATTGCAGCTCCAGATGCTTCTGGGTCAGCTCGCTCTCGTAGAGATTGCGGTTGGCCTCAAGCAGCTCGTGGGTCAGCCGCGTCTCCCGGCGGAGCATGCGGTTCAGGCTTGCGGAGAGCATCTGGAAATCGGCGTTGCCGGCCTCGGGCACGTGGCGCATGTGGGTCGGATCCGCGTCCATCTGTTTGATCGCGTCCGTCAGCAGCGCCAGCGGCTGGGTGATCTCCCGGCTGATGCGCCCGGCCATGGACAGCAGGCCCGCCAGCAGACACAGCACGAAGCCCAGTACCAGCAGCGTGATGGTGAGCAGATCCTTCAGCAGCACCAGCTTGTCCGTCTGCACCACCAGCACCATGTCCATGGCGGGAATGGCAGTCATCAGCAGCGAGGAGCCGGAGCTGTCCCGCTCCAGATGGCCGGTTTCGAAGGCGGCGCTCAGATCCGCCTCGGAGATCTCCAGCGACTGGCCGAGGAAGGCCGTCCGGTCGGCGGCCACCAGCGAATAGCGCAGGCCCTCCTGAAGGTAGAATTCCTGAAGGTTGCGCTCGATGACCCGGCTGTCGATGGCCACGGCCACCGCGCCGAGCACGCCGGCCTGCCGTCCGTCCAGGTTCAGGCTGAACACCGGGCTGCCGATGACGGCGACGGAGCCGGGCGCGCCGTCGTAGCCATAGGCGTAGGAATACACGCCCACCACGCCGGGCCGGGCGCGCTGCCACAGCCCTTCCAGCAGCGCAACCTGCTGCGCGCCCAGACTGGCGTAGGAGGTCTCCGGGTCGTCGGGGCGGAACAGGAAGAACTGGTCGATGCCCGTCTGCACCATCTGCAGGTTGGAAAACAGCGTGCTCACCTGCTGGGCGGCCTGATGGCGTGCGTAGGCGTCCTCCGCCTGAAGATAATCGCGGACGGACGCATCGTAGGCGGCGGTCTGCACCAGCTGGACGTATTCCTCGATCTGCGCGGTCAGGCTGTCGCGATAGCGGGTGAGCATGCCCTCCACGTAGGTCTGGTTGCGCGCGATGATGACCTTGCCGTACAGGGCGCAGGTCAGGATGATGACGGCCACCAGCAGAATCGTGATGGACAGCACCATTCGGACGAACTGCCGGTGGGTCACGGTTCGGGTCAGAATTGTCTTTTTCATCGCAGATTGAGCGTCACCTTCGAAATCAGCTGCTCGATGCCCCGCTCGGCGAATTCCCTGCGAATGGTCTCGAAGGCGCGGGTCACGCCCTCGGGCGCGGTGAGCATGCGGAAGCTGATCTCCGTCAGGTTGGGGTTGAAGTAGGTGCCGGAGGAGGTCAGAATGGTGTTGGCCTTCAGCGACGTCCAGTGCTTCTGCTGCCGGCGGCAGAGCTCCTCCCACTGGGCGCACTTTTCATTGAGCAGCGCGGCGAAGGCCGGCAGCGACGGATCGCTGCGCATGTAGGCCTCGTCCAGATTGGGCAGCACGCGCAGCAGCGAATAGGACGGATACTTGTCGTAGAGCGTCACGCCGTCCGCCAGCAGGGAGACCGGCCGGCCGTCTACGAGGGCGTAGTCCACGTCTGGAAGGCCGAAGCGGCGCAGCGTCAGTCCCTCGGGGGAGCAGAGATAGTCCAGCAGCGCGAGAATGCGATCCAGCTTTTCGTCGCTGACGCCGGCGCCGAAGTAGATGGCCGACAGGTTCAGGTCGTGGGATTCGGAATACTGGCCGTCCGCGTCGCAGGGGAGGAAGGCCGCCGCGACCTCCTCCTCGATGGGCAGATCGGGATACAGCTGCGACCAGCGGTGCAGCAGCTCCGCCGAGAGCAGATGGAATGACGTGGGATAGACGATGCAGGCGGCCTGATTGAGCAGAAAGTGATCCACGCCCGTGGGCCGTCCGCAGTTTACGTCCATGAAGTCCGGATCCAGCAGGCCGTCGTCCCAGAGCTCGCGCAGCGCGGAGATGCGGGCGCTGTAGCTGTCGGAGTAAAAGCCGGGCACATAGGCGCTGCGCTCCGGCTCCCAGATCCAGGTGTTGGAATAGGGCGCGTAGAAATAGGTGAGGCTGAACATCGCCCAGGGGGACTGCGCCGTCAGCGGAATTACGCTCTCGTCCAGCTCGTGGACGGCGTGCAGCAGCGTCTGCCAGTCGTCCATGGTTTTGGGCTCGTCCATGCCCAGCCGATCGAGCCAGCTTTTGCGGATCAGCACGCAGTAGCCGGGCAGGCGCTGCTCCTCGGCGTAGAGACTGCGGGGCAGACCCCAGATCTTTCCGTTGTATTGCAGATTCTGCGCGTAGGGATAGGTGATGTACTGGCGCAGGTTCGGATAGGCGGACAGCACGTCCGGCAGCGCGCGCAGGGCGTTGGCCTGAACAAAATAGAGAAAGTCCCACTGAGCGTCGTAGAGCATCACGTCCGGGAACTCATTGGCGGCGGCCCGGAGGCGATAAGAATAGGACGCGTCGGTGGTGTCGATCTGAAGCGGCACGAAGGCGACGTTGAAGCGCTCTTCGATGTATTCACGCAGGGGATCGTCGTAATTGGCGGAGAGATAGTCAGCATACTCGCCGGCGATGGTAATGGTCATCAGCTCGTCACCGGTTTGTCCTGCGCGCGCGGGCAAAGCGCTCAGACAGAGCAGGAGCAGTACCGCCAGAAAACGCTTCAACATATTCACCTCCGCGCATGAATTTCTACCATAATCTATATTAACCAAATCGCCCGCCCGAAGTCAAGATAAAAATGAAAAATTTGAACAGATAATCCATAGCGATTGCCGGAAAATTCCATAGCGAAGAATTTATACATGTGTTAGAATTTTTACAGTACAGGAGGAGGGATTTCGTTGCGGCGTCTGCGTTATCTGAAAAGAGATTTCAAAAATAACTGGGATTTGTATCTTCTGGCGATTCCGTTAATTGCCTATTACGTGATCTTCTGCTACGGCCCCATGTACGGTCTGAAGATCGCGTTTATGGATTACAACCCGTGGAAGGGCATGGCGGGGAGCGCGTACGCGGGGCTGAAGCACTTCCGCAATTTCCTGAGCCTGTCCACGAGTCGGCAGTACATTGTCAACACGCTGCGCATCTCGCTGACCTCGCTGGTGCTGTCCTATCCTCTGCCGATTCTGCTGGCGCTGATGTTCAACTCCGTACCGGCCAATCGCTTCCGTAAGACGGTTCAGACGGTGTTCTACATGCCGCATTTCGTCTCCACGGTGGTGGTGGTGGGCATGCTGACGCTGTTCACCAACAATCAGGTGGGCGCGATCAACCAGATCATCCGCGCGCTGGGCGGCAGCGGCGTGGACTTCAACCGCGCGTCGGCCTTCCTGCCCACCTACCTGATCTCGGGCATCTGGCAGGGCGCGGGCTGGAGCACCATCATCTACACCGGCGCGCTGACGAGCGTGAACCCCGAGCTGTACGAGGCTTCCATGGTGGACGGCGCGAACAAGTTCCAGCGCGTGCTGAACATCGACATTCCCGCGCTGCTGCCCACCATGTCCATCACGCTGATCCTCGCGGTGGGCGGACTGCTCAGCGTCGGCTATGAAAAGGTCTATCTGATGCAGAACGCCACGAACATCTCCGTTTCGGAAATCATCTCCACCTATTCCTACAAGGCCGGCCTGCTGAGCGGACAGTATTCTTATTCCGCCGCCATCGGCATGTTCAACTCGGTGGTCAACTTCATCCTGCTGCTGTTCGCCAACGGGCTTTCCCGCAAGGTCAGCGGCAACGGCATTCTGTAAGGAAGGGGCGTGAATCTGCATGAAGAAAAAAGAGGCGGCTTCCAACGCCCGGGAGAAGATCAGCTGGAAGGAAAAATCGAAGGTTCAGGGCGATTTCCGGTTCGACGTCGTCAACATGATCGCGCTGACCATACTGATGCTCATCTTCTTTTATCCCATGTATCTGTGCCTGATTTCCGCCATCTCCTCGCCGGAGGAGGTCTTTGCCGGAAGGGTGCTGCTGATTCCCAAGGGCTTTAACGCCGAGGGCTTCCAGCGCGTTCTGCAGAACGACTCTCTCTGGCGCGGCTATCTGAACTCCATCTGCTACACGATTCTGGGCACGGCCATCAATCTGGCGCTGACCATGACCGGCGCGTTCGTGCTCTCCCGCAAGACCTTCGCCCTGCGCGGCGTGCTGAACTGGATGGTGCTGATCACCATGTTCTTCGGCGGCGGCATGATTCCCACCTACCTGCTGGTGAAGAATCTGGGCATGCTCAACACCGTGTGGGCGCTGGTGCTTCCGGGCGCGATTTCCACCTGGAACCTCATCATCACCCGGACGTTCATCTCCTCGTCCATTCCCGACGAGCTTCAGGAAGCGGCCCAGATCGACGGCTGCAACAACGCCCGCTTCTTCGTGAGCATCGTGCTGCCCAATTCCAGCACCATCCTCGCGGTCATCGGCCTGTTCTACGCGGTGGATCACTGGCTGTCCTACTGGAACGCCATGCTCTACATCACGAAGAGCGAAATGTATCCTCTGCAGCTGGTGCTGCGCGACATCCTGCTCAAGGCGGAGGTAGCGCTGCAGAACGCCCAGTCCGGCACCGACCTGGACGGCGGCGCGTCCATCGTGGAGCTGCTGCGCATTTCCGAATCGGTGAAGTACATCGTGGTCATTGCCGGCACGCTGCCGCTGCTGATCGTGTTCCCGTTTGTGGAAAAGTACTTCGTCAAAGGTGTGATGATCGGCTCTGTAAAGGGCTGATGTCAATATTATCCAAGGAGGTTATCCCCATGAAGAAACTGGTTGCCCTGCTGCTGGCGGTTCTGATGGTCATGTCTGCCGCCGCCTTCGCGGAGCCCGTCGTGTCGGAGCCCGAAATGCCCCTGACCGACACCCCCGCCAACTATGACGCGATGATCGTGCTGCACGGCATGGACGTCGGCGACCCCAATGAAAAGTCCCTGTACGTTGCCCGCGAGGAGCAGACCGGCGTGAACATCGAGTGGACTGTGATTCCCTCCACCTCTCAGGCGGAGCGCATCGCCACCACCTTCGCCTCCGGCGAGCTGCCCGACCTGTTCGCCAACATGCTGAACAACAGCGACGTGCTGACCTATGGTATGTCCGGCGCGCTGCTGCCCATCTCCGATTATCTGGAGTACATGCCCAACTTCTCCTCCATTCTGGAGGCCATGCCCGACGTGAAAGCCGCAGTGACCATGCCCGATGGTAAGATCTACGGCCTGCCCCAGATCAACATGTGGTCTGTGTGGCCCGGCAACGGCGTATATCAGAGATCCAGCGTGTTCATCAACAAGAACTGGCTGGACAAGCTGGGCCTCGAAGTGCCCACCACCACCGATGAACTGATCGAAGTCCTGCGTGCCTTCAAGGAGCAGGATCCCAACGGCAACGGCATCGCCGATGAAATCCCGCTGTCCTTCGTGTACAACGGTTGGTCCGAGATCCCCGCTTCCTTCCTGTACGGCCCCTTCGGCATCATCGGCATGAGCTATCAGCTCAACGTTCAGGACGGCAAGGTCTTCTACGCCATCCAGGACGAGCGCTTCGTCGAAGCCGTCAAGTTCATCAACACCCTGTGGAACGAGGGCCTGATCGACTCCGAAGCCTTCACCCAGGACACCAAGCGCTACTACGCCAAGGGTCTCGAAGAGACTGACCTGTACGGCGTGTTCATCGACTGGGCCGGCAGCTCCGTCGTGGGCAATGAGAAGGCAGTCGGCACGGACGGCCTGCTGAACACCGGCGACGAGACCTACATCCCGATCGCGCCCCTGACCGGCCCGAACGGCGACTGCATCTGGTCCAACGAGCCCGCGGGCGTCAACACCAACCGTCTGTGCATCGCCTCCACCGTGGAGAACCCCGAGCTGATCTGCCGCTGGGCCGATGCGCTGTACGCGCCCGACAGCAGCATTCAGGAGCTGTGGGGCCAGTTCGGCACCTACAACGAGAAGACCGAGGACGGTTGGATGCGCATCGCCGCGCCCAACGACGTCAACGCCGACGAATGGCTGCTCGAGTCCACCACTCGTCAGCTGCCCGCGCTGGTGACCAACGAGATGGTCGCAAAGTATCCCACCAAGTTCGCCGACGGCCACATGGGCATGAAGAGCGACGAGATCAAGTGCCAGCTGGCCGAGATCACCGCGCCCTACGCCGTGAAGGAGTACTATCCCAACGTCGTGCTGTCCGCCGAGGCCAATGAGCGCATCGCCGTGCTGTGGACGCCCATCAAGAACGCCATGATCGAGCAGGAAGTCGCATGGTGCACCGGCGAAGGCGACGTGGAAGCCGAGTGGCCCGCCTTCATCGAGTCTCTGAACTCCATGGGTCTGCAGGAGGTCGTGGAAATCTATCAGAACGCCCTCGACGCAACCAAGTAATCCGTTTTCCCGGAGGGTCTGCCCGCTACGGCGGCGGGCCCTCCTCTTTTTTGCCCGAAGGAGGAACCTGAACATGAGCATTACGCAAACCATTCTCGAGGTCGGCGCGGCCCGCCCCTTCCGCGCGCTGCATCTGAGCGATTCTCACATCTGCCGGGCGGACGACCGCGAAAACGAGCGCAAGCGCGCGCTGGCTGAGGGCCGAAGCGCGGTCTTTGACGAGGGCGTGCCCGGGCGCTCGGAGGAATATCTGCGCGAGCAGCTGGCCTATGCCGACGCGCACCGCCTGCCCATTCTCTACACCGGCGATTTCTGCGACTTCGTATCCGAGGCCAATCTCGAGGCCATGCGCGAGACGCTGTTCACCCGGGACTGCTTCATGGCCGCCGGCAACCATGAATACAGCCTCTACGTGGGCGAGGCCTTCGAGGACGAGGCCTACAAGCTGCAAAGCTATGACCATGTGCAGTCCTTCTGTGAAAACGATCTGCGCTTTGCGGCGCGGGAAATGGGCGGCGTGAACTTCGTAGCCGTGGACAACGTCTACTACAATTTCACCGACGATCAGCTCAAGCGCCTTCGCCGGGAGATCGAAAAGGGCCTGCCCATCGTGCTGATGATGCACACGCCGATCTACACGCCGGAGCTGCGGGACTACGCGCTGGACGAGCTGAAGCAGCCCTGCGCCTATCTCGTCGGCGCGCCCGAGGACGTGGCGGCGAGCTATCCGCCCGACCGGCGCGTCCAGCAGAGCACCGACGCGCCCACCCGCGCGTTCATCGACTACGTGCAGTCTCAGCCGCTGATTCGCGCTGTGCTGGCGGGTCATCTGCACTACGATTTTGAAACCCGGCTGTCCGGCGGCGCGGTGCAGATCGTCACCGGCGGCGGCTTCCGCGGCTGCGCCCGGGAAATCGCCTTTTTCTGACAGGAGAAGAGAAGAGCATGTCGAATTACTTTTGTACCTGGTCGGTGCAGAATTATCAGTATGGCTGCGGTGCGAACCGGCTGGATCCGGCGGAGCTGGAGGGTGCGCGGGGCGCGGCCCATGCCCGGGAATCCATGAATCAGCCGCGGATCCTCGGCCCCGACGGCTGGGCGCGCCGCTTCCATCCTGACGCGCGCAGGGGACTGTACTTCCTGCTGGACGACGGCTGGGACGTGCCCGATCCCGCGGACGACGCGTGGTTCGGCTCGCTGATTCTCAACGCCGATCGCTTTCCCGACGCGCCGAAGGAGCCGTGGGAGCGTCTGGCATGGCTCAACGGCGAGCTGAAGGCGCTGGGCTGGCGCGGCCTGGGGCTGTGGGTCGCGGCGCAGGAGGCACCCGCGCTGGGCGGCGGCGCCATGACCGCCGCTGAGCAGGAGCGCTACTGGGCCGAGAGACTGGAATGGAGCGAGCGCGCCGGCGTGGAATACTGGAAGGTGGACTGGGGCGCGCACGCAGGGGAGCCGGAGTTTCGCGCCAATCTGACCCGCTGGGCGCGCCGGATTGCGCCTCATCTGATCATCGAACACGCCCTCTGCCGCGGGCCGATCAACGACGGCCCCGACGGACGGCTGCCCGCCGAGGATGCGCAGAGGGAGGCGGCACTGCTGGAAACGGCGGACGTGGTGCGCACCTACGACATCCTCCAGCCATTGTCCGCCGTTCAGACCATGGAACGCGTTGCCGCGCTGCTCGCCGCGGCGCAGGAGGGCGCTGCGGATGGCCGTGCTCGGCCTGACTGCGGAGAGGGATGTTCCGCCGCGGGGCAGGAAAGCTCCGCCGACCGTGCACAGTTCAACTGCGAAGGTAAGAGCCACTCCGCCGCGGCGCAGGGGGGCTCTTTCGCTGGCCGTGCACTCATCAATTGCGAGGACGAGTGCTATCTCGCCGCGGCGCTGGGGCTGTGCGCCGGGGTCATGCGCCATCCGCTGCGCGGGCTGCGGCCCGGCGGCGATCTCGACTGGGCCTTTCCGGAGACGGCGGACAACGCCAAGCGGCGCATGGACGAGGCGGCGCGCATGGTGCGCTGGCAGGAGTTCATGCCGCCCTTTGGCGCGATGGACGAGCCGGTGGAGATCGACGCTCACCTTCTGGAGGACGAGCATTTCTTCCTGCCGGGCGAGACATGGCTGGCGGCGCAGATCGGCAAATCGCTGGTTCAGCGTGCGCCGGCGCGCATCAGCCGGGGCATGGCGCTGCCGGAGGTTCGCTGCGACGGCGAGCCGCCCTTCGCGGCGGCCGCCTGCCATGGCGACTGCGCCGCGGCCGCGCTGCTGCCGCGCACCGGGATCACAAGATAGCTGCCCGCCGTCTCATACTCCACACGCTCCCAGCTTCCGTTGTTCTCCATATAGACGCGCAGAAACTTCGTCCCGCCGTCCGGGGCCAGATAGCGCAGCCGATGTTCACCGGAGTCTCCGCCGGGCACCTCGATGCTCCACTGCTCCACGACCTCCCAGTTCGTTTTCAGCAGCGAGAATTCGCTCGTTCCGAACGTGGAGAAATAACCGTCGATGCGGCTCTGGAGACTGCCCGCACGGATGTGGAAGGCACCGGGTGTCAGCGGCTCCGCCGTGATTGTGATGACATCGTCATCTGAATAATCGCCCTCGACCAGCATGATCGCACGTCCGTCCTCGCGCGCTGCGGAGG
>USDD01000082.1 GCA_900553265.1 uncultured Eubacteriales bacterium | reverse complement strand
TTTTGCGCCCGGGGATTTCGAAGAAATCCTAGCAAAATCTGCGAGGCTGAAAACCTTTTGGGTTTTCAGGTTTCGCCAAAGGCGAAACTGCCACGGCTCAAATCGAAGATTTGAGGCGCGGCACCGTGGGGGTGGCAGTGGCGGGGGAGCTTGCTCCCCCGTCCACCGACGGAACGGAGGAGAAAATATGGCTAAGGTCACTCTGAGAAAGACCCGGGAGACCCGGGTGCGCGGAGGACATCCGTGGATTTACGCGTCGGAGATCGAGAAGGTGGACGGCGCGTTCGAAAACGGCGACGTCGTGGACGTGTGCGATTTTCGCGGCAAGTTTATCGGCCGGGGCTTTTACAATCCCCAGTCCCAGATCAGCCTGCGCATTCTGACGCGCAATGACGAGCCCTGCGACCGGGCGTTCTTTGAAAGGCGCGTCCGCGACGCGTGGGAGTATCGAAAGCTCCTGTGCGATCCCGAGTCCTGCCGGCTGATCTATTCCGAGTCCGACTTTCTGCCCGGACTGGTGGTGGACAAGTTCGGCCCGGTGCTGGTGATGCAGTCGCTGTCGCTGGGCATTGAGCGCATCAAGGACATGCTCTGCGACCTGCTGATGGAGATCGTTCAGCCCGCGGGCATCTGGGAGCGCAGCGACGTTCCCGTGCGACGGCTGGAGGGCATGGAGCAGACCACCGGCCTGCTGCGCGGCGAGGTGCCCGACCGGGTGGAGATGGCGGAAA
The DNA here is from genome assembly GCA_900553265.1 of uncultured Eubacteriales bacterium. Classification (GTDB taxonomy): domain Bacteria; phylum Bacillota; class Clostridia; order Christensenellales; family Aristaeellaceae; genus Faecivicinus. The sequence goes on along the minus strand of USDD01000082.1, from coordinate 10,753 downwards.
ACGGCGTGCGCTTCCTCGTGGACGTGAAGAACGGCCAGAAGACGGGCTTCTTCCTCGATCAGAAGGAGAACCGCGCGGCCATCGCGCCGCTGTGCCGGGGCGCGCGGGTGCTGGACTGCTTCTGCCACAACGGCTCGTTCTCGCTGCACGCGGCGAAGTATGGCGCGAAGAGCGTGCTGGGCGTGGACATCTCCGAGGAGGCGCTGGACGTGGCCCGGGAGAACGCCCGCATCAACGGCCTGACCAGCGTGACCTTCGAGGCGCACAACTGCTTCGACCATCTGCGCGAGCTGACCGACGCGGGCGAGCAGTTCGACCTGGTCATCCTCGATCCCCCGGCGTTCACCAAGAACAAGGCGGCGCTGCAAAGCGCGCTGCGCGGCTACAAGGAGATCAACCTGCGCGGGCTGAAGCTGGTTCGGCCGGGCGGATTCCTCGTCACCTGCTCCTGCTCTCAGCACGTGCTGCCCGAGATGTTCCAGGACATGGTCAATCAGGCTGCGCGGGACGCGAAGAAGCGCATCCGTCTGGTGGAATACCGCACCCAGGGCAAGGATCATCCCATCCTGCCCCAGGCGGTGGAGACGAAGTATCTGAAGTGCATGATTCTGCAGGTGATGGAATGAAGCTGAAGCTGCACACGCCGGGCATCCGGGAGATGGAGCATCGCCGCCGGTGGCTCGCCCAGCCCGAGACCATGGCCTACAACCGCGGCCAGCTGCTGGACGCGGAGGGCTACGACTGCCGCACCGGCTGCATCGACTTTCCCCCGGCGGACTGGCGCTGGTGGCGCGAGGTGTGGCTGTGGCGCGAGCCGTCCCGCTACAGCGCCTATCTGATGGACGAGGAGACGGGCGACTTCGTCGGCGAGGTCTGCTATTATTACGACATGGAGACCGACGCTCACGGCACGGGCGTGCTTATCGAGCATTCCCGCCGGGGAAGGGGCTACGGCACCGAGGGGCTCAGGCTCCTTGCCGCCCACGCGCTGAACCATCCCGAGGTGGAAAAGCTGTTCGTCGAGCTGCCCGCCGACCGGGACGACGCGGTGCGCATGTATCTCACCGCGGGCTTTCAGGAGGCGCGCAGCGAGCACGGAATCCTCCGGCTGGAAATGGAGAAATGAAAAAAGAAGCCGCTGAAGCGAATGCTTCGACGGCTTCTTCTGTCGGTGGAGGAGAGAGGGGCGCAATGCTCGATCAACAGCGGCCCGGAAGGAGCGTTCTGCTCCCTCCGGGCCGCTGTTTTGCATTGGGCTTACGCGTCCAGATGGAAGGCCTTTTCGATGGCCTTGACTTCGTCGGGGGTGATGTACACGATGTCGCCGATGTCCCGGGCGGCGATCAGCGCGGCGGCGCTGTATTCCAGTACCTCCAGCCGGTCGTAGGCGTTCAAAAGCGAATTGCCGGTGACGATGACGCACTGGTTGTTGACGATGGCCACGGGGGTCTTGGCGTCGAACACCGCGGCGGTCTCGGCGATGTTGGTGCGGCTGAAGGCGTAGGGCAGGCGCTTGACATTGCGCAGCGTGATGTAGCTCTCCGGGATGGTGCGCGAGTCAAACTCCGCGTCGGTCACGGCGAAGGCCATGATGGCCGGCGGATGGGCGCTGATGATGGAGTTGATGTCCGGATGGGTGCGGTAGATCTCCTCGTGCAGGCGCGTGGCGCGGCTGGGGTTCTTGCCCATTTCGCACATGCCGCCCTTGATGCGCACGATGTCCTCCGGCTCCAGATATTTGCGGTCCTGATTGTAGGGGGTAATCAGGAACGAGCCGTCGGACAGGCGCATGGAGAAGGTGCCCTGGGTGGAGGTGAACAGCTTCTGGTCGTAGGCGCGATGGATGATCGTGCACAGGTCGCGGCGGGCGGCGCGCTCCTCGGAGGAGACGGTGTTGGGAATGAACTCGTCCAGCCGGGGCGAGCCGATGGACGCGTCGATCTCGATCTCCTCGTCGGTCAGCAGCCGGGGCTTGCCCAGCTTGGCCGCGTCGATTTCCAGACGGCCGCAGGTGTCCAGCGTCTCAAAGGACATGAACGCGCCGAACAGGTTCTTGCCGCCGCAGACCACGCCGTGGTTCTCCAGCAGCACCGAATTGTAGCCCTTGGCGAATTCCTCGGCGATGTTCCTGCCCAGCTGCTCGCTGCCGGGCACGTCGTACTTGGCCATCGTCACCTCGCCGCAGACCTCGGACGCGGTGGGAATCAGATGGGTGTTGGGCAGCTTGCGCGCGAGGCTGAAGGCCACCAGCGTCGGCGGATGGGCGTGGACGATGGCGCGCAGGTCGGGGCGCACGCGGTAAATCTCCTTGTGGAAGGGCAGCTCCACGGACGGCTTGTGAATGCCGATGAGGGTGCCGTCGGGCTTGACCTGAATCATATCGGCGCGGGTCAGATTGCCCTTGTCGATGCCCGAGGGGGTAATCCAGATGTCGCCGTTGTCGTCTCGGATGGACAGATTGCCGCCGGAGGTGGTGGTCATGCCGTAGCGGTAAATACGCGCCATAATCATCACCAGCTGATCGGCGGGATGCATCAAATCAAAACGCATGTCAATCGCTCCTTTCATTCTGTACGCATTCATTATGACGAATAATTGTTTCGTTTGCAGTTCTTCTCAAATGAAGTTCATGATAATTCGATTCAGCGATTGAGCTTGGGGTTCTCGGTGCGGGATGAGCGGGCTGTTTTTGCGGGTGTGACGAATTTTGAAAACAACAAATAATTATGAAACGCTTAATGAAATCTTGAATCAGGCTGCACTTCGTGATATAATCCATGCAGAACAGATGATTGAAAATGCAGGCTGTACATTTTAGATCGCGACAAACGAAGGAGAGGGAAATACACATGGGAGACTTGATGGATAAGTGGGAGTCGGAGTCAAGGTTTTCGAATGCATCCGGGAAAAATCTGCCGTATGTTGTATTGCAGGTCACGCTTAAAGAGAAACTCTTTGGCACTGGCTCAGGAAACCTTACAGACCTTGAAAATGTGATTAACAAGCAGGTGGCCAAGGGCTACAGACTTCATACGATGTCCACCTCAAACGGCGGCAGCAAGGGCTTCGCCGGCGGCGATCGAATTCAGGCTACTTTGGTATTTGAGCGCATTGATCTGGCAAGCGCGTTTCAATCGAAGAGTGAATGATTTCGGAGAAGAAGGATTGTGCTTTCGAATAAGAAGACGGCATAAGGAAATCGAATGCCGTGTCTTTCTGTGACTGAAATCATTCTTAACCCTCCCGCCTTCCCGCCCGGGTTGACTTTTGCCCGGGCGGATGCTATAATGTTTTCCATACAGAAAGGCATGCGGGGAAACAGCTCTGTTGCGGGTTCTCAGAGAGCCGCCGGCGGGTGCGAGGCGGTGAACGGCGCGCGGAGACGGCCCTCTCCGCCCGGGAAAAATCCCATGCTTCGCGCAGGAAATGGCGCGGCGGCGGCCGCCGTTATCGGCATTGAGTGGGCTTCGTCCTTCGGGCGGGGTCAATCAGGGTGGTACCGCGAACGGCATCTTTTCGTCCTTGAGGCTGAAGGGTGCATTTTATTTTTGGATATGGAGGTTTTTGCCATGAACATCACCAGCGCGAATCAGCTGCGCAGCCTGTTTCTGAAGTTCTTCGAGTCCAAGGGACACAAGGTCATTCCCTCGGCTTCCGTCATTCCCGAAAACGACCCCACCGTGCTGTTCACCACCGCGGGCATGCATCCGCTGGTGCCCTATCTGATGGGCGAGAAGCACCCCATGGGCACCCGCCTGACCGACGTGCAGAAGTGCATCCGCACCGGCGACATCGACGACGTGGGCGATCCCAGCCATCTGACCTTCTTCGAGATGCTGGGCAACTGGTCGCTGGGCGACTACTTCAAGGAGCAGATGATTCCCTGGAGCTGGGAGTTCCTCACCGGAAAGGACTGGCTGGGTCTGGATCCCGACCGTCTGGCGTTTACCGTGTTCGCCGGCGACGAGGACTGCCCCCGCGACGAGGAGGCCGCCAATCTGTGGCGCGCTCAGGGCGTGAAGGACGACCATCTGTTCTATCTGCCCAAGAAGCACAACTGGTGGGGCCCCGCCGGCGTGACCGGCCCCTGCGGCCCGGACACCGAGATGTTCATCATCAAGGATCAGCCGCCCTGCGGCCCCGACTGCTCTCCGGCGTGCTCCTGCGGCCGCTATCTGGAGATCTGGAACGACGTGTTCATGCAGTATGAAAAGCAGGCCGACGGCACGTTCATTCCCCTCAAGCAGAAGAACGTGGACACCGGCATGGGCCTCGAGCGCACCTTCTGCGTGCTGATGGGCGCAAAGACCGTGTACGAGACCGAGATCTTCGCCCGCATCATCGGCAAGATCGAGGAGCTGTCCGGCAGGAAGTACGGCGAAGATGAGGAGACCACCAAGTCCATCCGCATCATCTCCGACCACATGCGCACCTCCACGTTCATCCTCGGCGACGACCGCGGCGTGACGCCCTCCAACGTGGATCAGGGCTACATCCTGCGCCGCCTGATCCGCCGCGCGGTGCGCCACGGCATGAAGCTGGGCATGGCCGAGGGCTTCACCTGCGAAATCGCTCAGGTCATCATCGACCAGTACAAGGACAACTATCCCGAGCTGGAGCGCAACAGCGGCACCATTCTGGAGCAGCTCAGGCTCGAAGAGGAGCGCTTCCAGCGCACCCTGAAGAAGGGTCAGGCCGAGTTCGAGAAGGTCTACGGCAGCATGGCGCGCAGGCAGGCCGCCTTCGCCGCGCTGAAGAGCGACAAGTCCGAAGAGGCCGTGGCCGCGGCGCTGAAGCAGCTGCCGCCGTCTCCGGAAAACCTGCCCGTGATCGAGAAGATCAAGGCCGGTCAGATCACCGACGAGCTGGTGGATCAGCTGCTGGCCTCCTGCTCCAAGATCGACGGCCGCAGCGCCTTCAAGCTCTACGACACCTACGGCTTTCCCATCGAGATCACCTGCGAGATGGCCGCCGAAAAGGGCGTGGACGTGGACGTGGCCGGCTTCGAAGAGCGCTTTAAGAAGCATCAGGAGAACAGCCACGCCGGCGCGGAGCAGCGCTTCAAGGGCGGTCTGGCCGACAACAGCGAGGCCACCGCGAAGCTGCACACCGCCACCCATCTGCTTCAGGCCGCGCTGCGCAGGGTTCTGGGCGACGAGGTGCATCAGAAGGGCTCCAACATCACCGCCGAGCGCCTGCGCTTCGACTTCTCCTTCGGCCGCAAGATGACCGACGAGGAGAAGGCCGAGGTGGAGCGGCTGGTCAACGAGGCCATTCAGGCCAACGTGCCCGTGGTCTGCCAGGAGATGACCGTGGCCGAGGCCAGGGCGCAGGGCGCCATGGGTCTGTTCGAGTCCAAGTACGGCGAGCGCGTCAAGGTCTACACCATGGGCGAGTACTCCAAGGAAATCTGCGGCGGCCCCCACGCCGCCAACACCGGCGACCTGAAGTCCTTCAAGATCAAGAAGGAAGAGGCCTCCAGCGCCGGCGTGCGCCGCATCAAGGCCGTCATCGGCGAATAATCATAAACTGGGAAAGGGAAAGCTCCGCCGGGCTTTCCCTTTTTTCACGCAGGACAAAAATGGGAGAGAATACCAATGACGCAGAGGCTGAACGCCTTTTTTGAGCGCGCCGAGGTGCGATGGAGCCGCCTTTCACTCCGGAGGAGGGCGTGGATTGCGGCGGCGCTGCTGACGGCGGCCGTCGCAATCCTGACGGGCGCGCTGTTTGGAATGTTCGCCCTCCGGGGCAGCTCCATACTGTTCCGGGACGACGATTTCGCTCAGCACTATCCCTTCCTGATCGCCATCGGCCGGTGGTGGCGCGCATTCTTCGCCGACCCGCTGCACGCGCCGCTGTTCGATTTTTCGCTGGGCTTCGGCGAGGATTTCATCGGCGGGCTGAACTACTACGGGTTGGGCGATCCGCTGACGATGCTTGCGGCGCTGTTCCCGCCCGAGCGGACGTATGTCTGCTATCGGCTGCTGGCGGCGCTGCGCATCGAACTGGCGGGGCTTGCGTTTCTGGCCTTCTGCCGGGAGCATCGCGTGCGCTGGCGCGGCGCGCTGCCCGCGGCGGCGACCTACGCCTTCACGGTCTACATGGTGGCGTGGTGCGCGCTGAAGCATCCCATGTTCGCCAATCCCTGCATCCATCTGCCGCTGATGCTGCTGGGCGCGGAGCGTCGGCTGAAGGGGAAGTCCCCGGCGGCGCTGATCTTCGCCGCGGCGTGGTCGGCGCTGTGCGGGTTCTATTTCCTGTACATGAACAGCCTGATGCTGCTGCTCTACGCGCTGGCGCGGCACTTCGCCCTGAACGGCAGAGACGCTCTGCGCCGACTGCCCGGAGCCTTCGGCCGGACGCTGGCAGCCTATCTGCTGGGCGTGGGCATGGCGGGCGCGTTTCTGCTGCCCGCGGCGCTGAGCTTTCTGGAGAGCTGCCGCAACGGCATGGCCGCGGGCGAGAGCCTGCTGTGGTATTCGCCGTCCACCTACTGGGCGTTCCCCATCTCGTTCATCGCCTCCAACGGCTGGAGCAACGCCATGACCGTGCCCGCGGCGGCAATGCTGGCGGTGCTGGCGCTGTTTGCGAGCGGCCGGGAAAACCGCGGCCTGAAGCTCGCCGCGGCGGCGGTCATGCTGGCGCTGCTGATTCCCGCGGTGGGCGTGGTGTTCAACGGCTTTTCCTATCCCACCGACCGCTGGAAGTACGGCGGACTGCTGCTGCTGTGCTATGTGTTCGCGCGCTTTTCCGGCGCGGTGGAGAAGGGTGCGCGCGGACGGCTGGCCTGCGGGCTGCTGCTGATCTGGTGCGTCGTGCTGGCGATTCGCTGGAAGCGCTTTGGCGAGGCGGTTCCCCATCCGTTGCTCATCGCGCTGGCGGCGGCGCTGTGCGTGCTGACCTTTATCGAAATCGCGCTGGCGCGGCGGCTGCATCGCGGCCTTGAGAGCGCCCCTGCACTGAAGCGCGCCCTCTCGGCGGGCCTGCTGGTTCTCTTCGTGGGAGTCAACATCTTAGCCGACATGCTCCCCATCGGCGTGTCGCTCCTCTTGGACAACGGCGCGACGAAGGATCCATGGACGCGCATGCAGGAATGCTCGCTGGCCATCGTCAGCGAAGCGTCTTCGGCGGAGAAAGCGGCGAACGCGCCTGTCATCGCGGCGGCGCAGACCCCGACCGGCGGCGCGGAACCGGCGACGGAAGAGGCGAACGCGCCCGCCATCGCGGCGGCGCAGACCCCGACCGGCAAAGCGTCTTCAGCGAAGGAAGCGGCGAATGAACCTGCCGCCATCACGGCGGCGCAGAGCCCGACCGGCGGCGCGGAACCGGCGATGGAAGCGTCAAACGCGCCTGTCACCGCGGCGCAGACCCCGACCAGCGACGAGGAACCAGCGACGGAAACGGCGAACGCGCCCGCTGCCGCAGCGCAGACCCCGACCAGCGACGAGGAACCAGCGACGGAAGCGGCGAACGCGCCCATCATCGCGGCGGTGCAGACCTCGGCGGGCGGCGCGGAGCTGGCGACGGAAGCGGCGAACGCGCCCATCATCGCGGCGGTGCAGACCTCGACCGGCGGCGCGGAACCGGCGACGGAAGCGGCGAACGCGTCCATCATCGCGGCGCAGACCCCGACCGGCGGCGCGGAGCTGGCGACGGAAGCGGTGAGCGCGCCCGTCATCGCGGCGGCGCAGACCCCGACCAGCGAAGCGGAGCTGGCGACGGAAGCGGTGAGCGCGCCCGTCATCGCGGCGCAGACCCCGACCAGCGGCGCGGAACTGGCGACGGAAGCGTCAAACGCGCCCATCATCGCGGCGCAGACCCCGACCGGCGGCGCGGATTCGGCGACGGAGGAAGCGAGCGCGCCCGCTGCCGCAGCCTCGCCGTTTACCGGCCGCGTCGACCTCACGGCGGAGGAGACGATCGGCTACAACGCGCCGTCCGTATTCGGCGTGGTCTCTACGGCCATGTACGACAGCATCCGTCCGGCGGCGACCTCGGCCTTCATGCGCGCGCTGGCGCTGAACACCGATGTGACGGCCAACCGCACGCTGGGTTTGGACAATCGCGCGGCGCTGGAGGCCGTCTGGGCCGTGCAGGCGCAGACCCGCCCGGCGCAGGCGCGCTCGCCCGTGCCCTACGGCTTTGAGACGGAGAAGGAAACGCCCTCCGCCGCGCTGCTGAGGAACGACTGCGCGCTGCCCATGGCCTACGCCATGGACGAGACGCTCTCCCGCGCCGAGTACGACGCGATGCCGCCGCTGGAGAAGCAGTGGGCGCTGCTGAGCCGCGCCGTGCTGGAGCCGGGCGAGACGAGCCTGCCCGGGGCGAGCGTGGAGAGCCATTCTGTATCCGTGCCATGGCGCGCCGCGGAGACGGACAACGCCGCGCTGACGCTCAGCGCCGACGGCGGAACGCTCGCCTTCGGCCCCGGCGGCGGAACCGTGGCGCTGGAGCTGGACGGCATGGCCGACAGCGAGACGTATCTCTGGCTTCGGAACCTTCGCTGGACGGGCGCGGAGCGGGACGATTCCACGCGCATTACCGTGCGCTCCGAGGCCGGCGCGAGTCTGCTGACCTACGCCCACGACGGCTATCGATACGCCCTCGGACAGCGCGATTACCTGAACAACGTGGGCTATTCCGCCGCGCCGTGCCCGCGCATCGAGCTGAGCTGCGCCCGGGAGGGCGGCTTCGCCTTCGATTCCATGGAGACGCTCTGCCAGCCCATGGCGGGTTTTGAAGCGATCGTTGCCGCCCGGCGCGAGGGTGTGAATTGCGCCTTCGACGGCCCGAACCGCCTCGCGGCGCGCTCCGAGGCCGACCACCCGCGGGTGATCGTGTTCGCCGTGCCCGCGCTGAAGGGCTGGCGCGCCGAGGTGGACGGACAGCCGGCGCGGCTCCTTGCTCAGGCGGGCGGACTGTGCGCCGTGGAGATTCCCGCCGGCGCGCACACCGCGGCGATCGTCTATCGCACGCCGGGCCTGACGGCGGGACTTGCGCTGAGCGGAGGATGTCTGGCTGTATCGATTCTCTGGCTGCTTGTGAGGAAAAGGCGCGGGTGACGGAAAAGCGAAAAGACTGGCTTTTCCACAGGAATTTTGTTCCTCTGTGAATTAACAGGAAAAGGCGCGCCTGAAGAGGAAATCTCTGGTATAATGAACGCACAGGATTTCCATTGCGAAAGGAGAATGAATGATGCCTCGCTTTGATCAAATGTCCCTGAAGGAACTGATTCGCCCCGAGGGCTTCGACTGCGAGTGCGGCCGCCATCACGTCTGCGCGCTGCAATATCTGAAAATCGGCCGCGGCGCGGTGGAGAGCGTGCCCGAAATGCTCGCCGCCATGGGCAAAAAGCGCCCGTTCGTCGTCTGCGACCAGAACACCTACGAGGTGGCCGGCCGCCGCGTGTGCGAAATTCTCGACCGCGCCGGCGTCGAGCACGACCTGTACGTCATCCCCGGCAAGCGCATCTCCCCCGCGGAGTGGGAGGTGGGCAGCGCGCTGATGCACTACGACCCCAGATGCGACATGCTGCTGGGCGTGGGCTCCGGCGTGGTCAACGACACCTGCAAGGTGCTGGCCCATGCCATCGGCGTGCCCAGCGCCATCGTGGGCACCGCGCCGTCCATGGACGGCTACGCGTCCAATTCCTCGTCCATGGAGGTCAACCACGTCAAGGTCTCCCTGTATAACCACGCGCCCGTGGGCATCCTGCTGGATTCCGAGATCCTCGCGCAGGCCCCCATGCGCATGCTCTGGGCCGGACTGGGCGACATGGTGGCCAAGTACATCGCCGTGTGCGAATGGCGCATCTCCCACATCGTCACCGGCGAGTTCTACTGCGAATCCATCGCCCAGATGATGCGCTCGGCGCTGAAGAAGATCGTGGACGCGTCCGATGGCATCACGAAGCGCGATCCCGACGCGATTCAGTCCATCGCCGAGGGCCTCGTCGTCGCCGGCATGGCCATGGCCTACGCGGAAATTTCCCGCCCGGCCTCGGGTCTGGAGCACTACTTCTCCCACATGTGGGAGATGATGGCGCTGGAGCGCGGCGTGCCCTACGATCTCCACGGCATTCAGGTTGGCGTAGGCACCGTGCTGAGCATGAAGCTCTACCGCAAGATCCGTCAGATCCAGCCCGACCGCGCAAAGGCCGAGGCCCATATGAAGGCCTTCAGCCGCGCCGACTGGGAAGCTCAGGTGCGCCGCATCTTCGGCAAGACCGCCGACGAAATCATTGCCATCGAGGACAAAACCCATAAAAACGACCCCGCCCGCCACGCCAAAAGGCTGGATAACCTCGTCAACCACTGGGACGAAATCCTCAAAATCATCGACGAGGAGCTGCCCGACTACGACGCCCTCTACCAGACCATGGCCAAGACCGGCATGCCCATGCGCCCCAGCGAGATCGACGTGCCCATGGACGACGTGGTCAACGCCTTTATCGGCGCGCGCGACATCCGCGACAAATACCTCTCCTGCTCCTTCCTCTGGGATCTCGGCCTGACCGACGAGTTCGCCGAATACCTCAGGGAAGTCGCCGAAGAATAAAACTTAGACCAAGCGCCCGGAACGGCTCGAACCGCTCCGGGCGCTTTTTGTATGCGCAATAAAAAACAAAAGAGCAGACATAGAAATCGAGACGCGACCACCGCGTCTCGATTTCGTCGGTTTGTAGAAGGTTCGGCAGTACGCAGAAACGCAGGAGCCAAGGCGCGACCACCGCGCCGCAGGCGACGTCGAGCAT
>USDD01000081.1 GCA_900553265.1 uncultured Eubacteriales bacterium | reverse complement strand
TGCGAAATTCTCAATTAGCGCGTGCGGCCGGCACAAATAATTCGTGCCGCCACAGTTTCCACTCCCTCATCCTGTGTAAGATACTCTTTAGACGGCTGCATTTCAGCAATAGTTGCCGGATTTTCCGAAAGAAAACGCCCGGATGCGAAAAAACATCCAAGCGTATCTGCGAGTTACTTTCCGGCCACGGCCAGCTCGGAGACCAGCAGCGACGGGCTGCCGAAGCGGCTGCCGCCGGGAAAGCCGAACTCGAGGTCGCTGCCCACGGCGACGACGCTCTCCAGCAGGCGATAGAAGTTGCCTGCCACGGTGATCTGGTTCACCGCCTCGGCCTTCCTGCCGCCGCGCACGCGGAAGCCCTTGGCGCTGAGGGAGAAATCGCCGCTGATGGGGTTCGCGCCGGCGTGCAGACCGGTCACGTCCGTCAGCATCAGGCCCTCGCCCATGCGCTCCAGCAGCGCTTCCTGCGTCTGCGCGCCGGGCTTGAAATAGAAATTGCTCGGCGCGACGCCCACGGTGGAGGCGTAGCTGCGCGCGGCGTTGCCGGTGCTGGCCACGCCCTGCTTGTGCGCCGTCTTGAGATTGTGCAGCAGCGTGGTCAGCACGCCGTTTTCCACCACGGCCTTGGCCTTCGCGGCCACGCCCTCGCCGTCGAAGGGGCGGGAGGCGAGGCTGTCCGAAAGGAATGGATCGTCCATCAGCGTCACGCATTCCGCGGCGATCTTGTCGCCCTCGCGGCCCTTCAGCAGGGAGATGCCCTTCTGCGCGCTTTCGGCGGAGAACACGCCCTCGAAGGTCTGCAGCATGTCCCGCGCTGCGTTGGGAGCCATCAGCACGGCCATTTTGCCCGACTCCATGCTCGCGGCGTTCAGGCCGGACAGGGCGATTCCCGCCGCCTCGGCGGCCACCTCGTCCAGCGAAACCTTCTTCGGGTCGAAGGAGAAGCGATAGCCCCAGCCGGTGTTGACCTTTTCGCCCTCGCGCGCCACCGCGCCGACCATCGCGCCCAGCACGTTGGCCCTGCGGGAGACGTTCAGCCCCAGCGTGTTGACGATCTGCGTCTCGCTCTCCTCGGAGATCACGTCGCAGCCGTCCACCTGCGCGATGCGCGCGTCCTGCGCCAGCACCTTCTTCTCCAGCTCGCGGGCCATCTCGATCTTCTCCGCGGCGGTCAGGCTCTCCAGCGCCGGGTTGAAGGAATCCACTTCGGCGTACTTCTCGTCGCCGGGATAGAGAAACTGCCTGTCGTCGTTTTCGATGAGGGACGCACCGGTCTTTGCGCCGTCCACCAGCATTTCGACGGCCTCGTCGTCCAGAATCTGCGTCGAGGCGTAGCCCATCCGGCCGCCGATCAGCCCGCGGAAGCCGAGGCCGAAGGAATCGGACACGCTGTAATTGACGATTTCGCCCTTGAACACGCTGGTTTCAAAGCTGGAAGCGGCGCTGACGCAGACCTCGCAGGCCTCGAAGCCCGCTTCCTTGGCGCGCGCGAGCAGCGCGTCGATGAATTGCTTTCTGTCCATATTATCGTCCTCCCACGGTGATGTCGGTCACGCGGATCATCGGCTGGCCGACGTTGGTCGGCACCGAGCCGCTGAGCGAGCCGCACATGCCCTGCGCCATCTTCATGTCCCTGCCCACGCGGTCGATCCTGGGCAGAATGTCCGCGCCGCGGCCGATGAGCGTCGCGCCGCGCACCGGGCGGTCAATTTTGCCGTCCCGGATGAGATAGCCCTCCTCCACGGCGAAGTTGAACTCGCCGGTCACGGGATTGACCGAGCCGCCGCCCATGCTCTTGGCGTACAGGCCGTCGCCGCAGCTGGAGATGATCTCGTCGTCCTCGTCGTCGCCGGGGGCGATGTAGGTGTTGCGCATGCGCGAGGTGGGCGCGAAGGTGTAGTCCTGACGGCGGCCGCTGCCGGTGGGCGCCATGCCCATGCGCCGGCCGTTCAGCCGGTCGACCATGTAGTTCTTCAGCACGCCGTTCTCGATGAGCACCAGGCGCGTGGTGGGCGTGCCCTCGTCGTCCACGTTGCTGGAGCCCCACTCGTTGGGCATCGTGCCGTCGTCGATGGCCGTCACCTTGTCCGAGGCGATCTTCTGGCCCAGCTTTCCGCAGAATTCCGAATTGCCGAACGCCACGGCGGTGGCCTCCAGCGAATGGCCGCAGGCCTCGTGGAAGATCACGCCGCCGAAGCCGTTGCCGATGACCACGGGCATGCGGCCCGCGGGGCAGAAGTCGGCGTGGAGCTTCACCACGGCGGCCTTCGCGGCTTTGCGTGCCTCTTCCTCCACGTCCACGCGGTCGAACAGCTCGTAGCCGCACAGCGCGCCCGGGCTGGACGAGCCGGTCTGGTTCTCGCCGCTGCCGGCGGCGATGGCCGCGATGGCGATGCGGGTGTAGACGCGGCGGTCGAAGGTGTACAGGCCCTCGGAATTGGCGATCAGCACCTCGGAGTCGCTGTCCATCAGCCGCGCGCGCACCTGCTGAATCTCCGGGGAGACATCCTTGGCGGCGAGGTTTGCCCGGCGCAGCAGGTCGGCCTTGCGCGTTCCCGAAACGTCCATGGGCAGCTGGCGACAGGCGTGGCGATTGGCCAGCACCGATCCCACCAGCTGCACGTCGCGGCATTCATTGCCCGTGCCCACCGCGTCCGCGGCCTTGCGCGCGGCGGCGATCAGGCCGCTCAGCGACGTGTCGTTGGTGTGCACATAGACCGAATTGAGTCCCTTGTAAATGCGGATGCCCGCGCCGTGCATGCGGCCGGTCACCGCGTCCTCCACCCGCCCATCCTGGAACAGCATCACGCCGGAGCGCTTGTCCTGGGCGAACAGCTCGGCGAAGTCGCCGCCGGTTTTCAGCGCCTCTGCCAGCGCCTGCTCCACAATCCTTTTCGCGATCATGTCCTTCCTCCTGATTTTACGAAAACATTTTTTCCAGCGCCTCAAAGCGCTCGTGGGTAATCAGCGCGTCCCGGTCGGTGCCGCGCAGACGGATGATGTACGTCCATCGCCCGTAGGGCGAAATGGAGTCGATGTGGTTCAGATTGACGATGTAGCTCTTGTGGCAGCGAAAGAACAGATTCGACGGCAGCCGCGCCTCCAGCTCGCTCAGAGAGTCGCCGGTGACGTATCGAGAGCCGTCCGTCAGGTACAGCACGCTGGCGCGATCCTCCCGCTGAATCAGCAGGATGGACGGAATGTCCAGAAAGCTGAGCCCCTCGCGGTGCTTGAGCATCATCCGCCCGCTGGCCGCGGAGGGAGCCGCCGCCGGGCGCAGCGTCTCCTCCGGTGCGGACTGAGCCGTCAGCCGCTCGCGGATGAGTCCCAGCGTTTTCAGCGCCCGCTCCGTGCGGAAGGGCTTCACCAGATAGTCGAAGGCGTAGACCTCGAACGCGCTGCCCATGTACTGCTCGTGAGCTGTGGCGAACACCAGCACCGTGCGCGGATTGCGATCCTGAATGATCTTCGCGCACTCGACGCCGGTCTTGCCGGGCATCTCCACGTCCATCAGCACCACGTCGGGGTTCTCCCTTTCGTACAGCGCCAGCAGCTCGTCGCCGTCCGCCGCCTCGCCCGCCAGCTCGTAGCCCTCGGCGCGCTGCACCAGCCTGCGCATGACCAGCCGCATGCCGGCGTCGTCGTCGGCGATGAGGATGCGAATGGGATTCATGCTCTTCCTCCTTTATGCCAGCCATGCCGCCCTGCGAAGGCAGGGCGGCAGTGAGTCGATGGTGGGTTTCGGGATTGCGGCGCGTCTTTCCCATATACAGGTCGAGAGGGTACGCGCGCCAAAGGCCCGTTTATCTCCGCCGCAGCGCCTTGGGTCTGTCCAGAATTTCCGACCAGACCACGGCGCGGCGAAGCTCGGTTCGCGCCGCCGTGCGCATGTGCAGCGCCCGCTCCTCTCCGCGAAGGATGGCACGCTCCTGCGCGTCAGCCTTCCGCAGATGCTCGGCATGCTCGGCGCGGCTTTCGCCCTCCTCCGGGTGGCCGCTCAGCGAGCCGCCGAGACAGCCCTCCGCATCCGCGCGGCTCATGCCCGCGGCGAGCGGCTCACGCACCAGCGCCGGTGCAGCGCCCAGCGAACCGCCGTAGTCCCGCGCTCCCGCGCCGGGCGCAGCGTTCCACGCCGGACGGTTCGCGCCGCCGTCCGCATCGGCGTCGCCCAGCGAGCCGCTCATTCCGGCGCTGCCGCCCAGCGAACCCGCGTAGCTCCGCGCCGCAAACGCCGCACGATCGGCCCCGCCGTTCGCCGCTGGATTGCCCAGCGAGCTGTCGTAATTCTGCGCAGCTTCCTCGCCGTCCGCCTGCGCCATGAAGACCTCCGCCGAGCGGCGCGCGGACGGAACCTCCATCCCTTTTTCGTCGGTCAGCGCGTCGTCGATGAACTTCGCGGCCGGCTCCAGCTTGTCGCTCAGGCGGTCGAAGGCCTGCTGAAACACCTGCCCGGCGCTTTCGCTGCGGAAGGAGCCCGCCGGGCGGCCGCCGCGGCGCTGCGGCGGGTTCTTCCTGCTTTTCGCCACGGCGGCGATGACGCAGATGATGACGACGATTACGCCGAATGCATCTTCCATGGATCCCGCCTCCTTTGACGATTACTTCTTCTTATTGATCTCCCCCGCGGGCTCGGCGGTCTTGTCGTCGCCGGCGATGGCCTCGCGCATGCGGGTGTCGGAGATGACGTTCTGCATCTGGTAGTAGTCCATCACGCCCAGCTTGCCGCTGCGCAGCGCCTCGGCCATGGCCTTGGGCACCTCGGCCTCGGCGGCGACCACCTTGGCGCGCATTTCCTGCACGGCGGCGATCATTTCCTGCTCGTGGGCGACGGCCATGGCACGGCGCTCCTCGGCCTTGGCCTGAGCGATGCGGCGGTCGGCCTCGGCCTGATCCATCTGCAGCTGCGCGCCGATGTTGCGGCCCACGTCCACGTCCGCGATGTCGATGGACAGAATCTCATAGGCCGTGCCCGCGTCCAGGCCCTTGCTCAGCACGGTGCGGCTGATGAGGTCGGGGTTTTCCAGCACGTCCTTGTGGGTCTCCGAGGAGCCGACGGTGGTGACGATGCCCTCGCCGACGCGGGCGATGATGGTCTCCTCGCCGGCGCCGCCCACCAGCCGGGCGATGTTGGCGCGCACGGTCACGCGAGCCTTGGCGCGCAGCTCGATGCCGTCCTTGGCGATGGCCGCGACCACGGGAGTCTCGATGACCTTGGGGTTGACCGACATCTTGACGGCCTCCTCCACGTTGCGGCCCGCCAGGTCGATGGCCAGGCTCTTTTCAAACTCCAGCGGAATTTCCGCCGACTGAGCCGAGATCAGCGCGTTAATGACGCGGTCGACGTTGCCGCCCGCCAGCAGATGGGCCTCCAGCTTGTTGCGGTCGATGGCGATGCCCGCCTTCTGCGCCTTGATCAGCGGGCGCACGATCTTGCTGGGGTTGATGCGGCGCAGGCGCATGCCGAACATGCTGAAGATGCTGACGTGCACGCCCGAAGCCACGGCCTCGATCCAAAGTCCGATGGGGAAGAGGCTGAAGAACACGATGATGAGAATGATGATTGCAAGGGGCACCAGCAGATACAGAAATTCCATATTGTTCCCTCCACTCGATATTGTTGTTCCGAAGTCCCTCGGATTTTATGCCCGCCCGATTTCCCGGACGACAATCCGGTTGCCCTCCACGCGCTCCACGCGGATGGGTCGCTGCGCGGCGACGAAGTCGCCGTCGGACACCACGTTGAGCTTCACGCCGTCGAACTCGGCGATACCCGCCGGGCGCAGCGCTGTGTGCGTCGTTCCGGTCTTGCCCACGAAGTAGTCCAGATCGTCGTCATTCTCCGCCTTCGGATCCAGCGATTCGCTCAGCACCAGCTTCGATTTGCTCAGCCGCCCCTTCGAAAAGGAGTGCATCGCCACCGAAAACGCCGCGCCCAGCATCAGCACGATGATGAGCACCAACACCAGCGCCTGAAGCGGCGACGGCTCCATGGCGATCATTCCCACCGTCAGCAGCACGATGCCCGAAATGCCCGGCAGTCCGAAGCCCGGAACGTACATCTCCACCACCAGCAGCGCATACCCCACGATCAGCATCACCAGCGCCGGGATATGCGACGCGACCAGCGCGCCCAATTCATTCATGAGAATCGCCTCCCGTCCTTTGCTTGCATCCATTGTAACACGAAATCGCCCATCCGAAAAGCCCTTCCGTCCCAAATATACATTTTCCCGTCCCAACCGTCTGCAAACTGAGGCAAACTGAGTTTGCATCCATTCGCTGCCGCGCATAAGCGACGGAGATTGTGCAGCCGTAGTGGCTGCGCAATCTCCTGCGCTGCTGCTTATCATGTTTTCGTCGTACAGATTTGACGTTCCTGCCCGCCACTGATTCCAGCGGTCAGGAACTGCGTCTTTCCAGCCTGCCTCTCAGGCGCAAGGCGCGACCATCGCGCCGCCACGCCGTCACATACCGCTGTGTCCTCAATAGAAACGCATCCCAGACGGCAAGCAGCCACCATGGCTGCGCAGCCGTCGCCGCCTAAGCGCGGCAGCAATTGGGTGCAGGCTCAGCCTGCCTCTCAGGCGCAAGGCGCGACCATCGCGCCGCCGCGCCGTCACATACCGCTGTGTCCTCAATAGAAACGCACCCCAGACGGCAAGCAGCCACCATGGCTGCGCCGCCGTCGTCACCTAAACGCGGCAGCAATTGGGTGCAGGCTCAGCCTGCCTCTCAGGCGCAAGGCGCGACCATCGCGCCGCCGCGCCGTCACATACCGCTGCGTCGCCAATAGAAACGCACCCCAGACGGCAAGCAGCCACCAAGGCTGCGCCGCCGTCGTCAATTATGCGCGGCAGCAG
This sequence comes from uncultured Eubacteriales bacterium, assembly GCA_900553265.1. Lineage (GTDB taxonomy): Bacteria > Bacillota > Clostridia > Christensenellales > Aristaeellaceae > Faecivicinus. The sequence continues at coordinate 4,631 of USDD01000081.1, read as the reverse complement.
CTGGATGCAAACTCAGTTTGCCTCAGCCTGCCAGGGAGAGGACGACGATGATGGCGATGATGATGGGGAGGACGCAGGTCATGTAGGGGCGCATCCATGCGGGGACTTTCGCGCCCGCGCCGGCGTTGACCTCGGCTTCGTAGTTCTTCCAGCCCCAGCCGAAGCGCTGGGTGCAGAAGAGGATGTAGACCAGCGAGCCGATGGGCAGCGCCATGTTGGAGACGAGGAAGTCCTCGAAATCGCCGAAGTTCCGGCCGAGGAAGATCTTCTCGGCGAAGAAGCCGCCCACATTGCTGAAGATGAAAGGCATGGTGAGGACGAAGAGCAGAACGACGTTGATTATGGCAATCTGCCAGCGCCTGAGCTTCGTCCATTCCAGCCAGAAGGACATGATGTTTTCGAAGACGGCGATGACCGTGGAGAGCGCCGCGAACACCATGAAGAGGAAGAACAGCGTGCCGATGATCCGGCCGCCGGCCATGTTGTTGAAGATGGACGACAGGGTGGTGAACAGGAAGCCCGCGCCCGCCTGCTCTGCGCCGATGCCCGTCGCGCCGGGATTGAAGGTGAAGAAGGCCGGAAAGATCACCAGACCCGACATGAGCGCCACGAAGGTATCCAGCGAGACGATGGTGAAGGTCTCGCCCAGGAGACTGCGCTCCCTGTCGATGTAGCTGCCGAAGATGGCGATGGAGCCGATGCCCAGCGAAAGCGTGAAGAACGCCTGAGACATGGCGGCGGAAATCACCGTGCCCGCGCCGTGCTCCTTCAGGGGCTGAACCGTGGGCACCAGATAGAACTTCAGGCCCGCGCCCGCGCCGGGCAGGGTGCAGGCATAAATGCCCAGACCGAGGATCAGCACCAGCAGCATGACCATCATCACCTTCGTGATGCGCTCCACGCCCTTCTCCAGACCCATGGCGCATACGCCGAAGCAGGTGAGAATGACCAGCGCCGTCACGCCGATGTTCAGACCGGGATTGGTCACGATGGAGCCGAACACGCCGCCCAGCTGCTCCGCCGTGGTGCTGACCATGATGGATCCCGTCAGATACTTGCAGAAATACACCACGAACCAGCCGGAGATGGTCGTGTAGAACATCATGAGCATGTAGTTGCCGAACACGCCCAGAACCTTCATCCAGTGCCACTTCTGGCCCTTGCGCTCCAGAACGTCAAAGGACGTGGCGATGCTGCGGCGGCTCGCGCGGCCCACGGACAGCTCCGCCGTCATGACCGGAATGCCCAGAAGCAAAAGGAACAGCACGTAGAACAAAAGGAAAATGCCGCCGCCGTACGCGCCGCACCAGATGGGGAAACGATAGACATTTCCCAGACCGATGGCGCACCCCGCCGAAATCAGAATGAACCCCAGTCGTGAACCAAATTTTTCTCGCTGCAAAACAATCCCTCTTTCTCCAAAATAATGCTCTGTTTTTTATGATACCACACTGACGCGATAATTTCAATCGTCTGATTTACATTTGCGTTCCAAAAAGCAAACAAAAAAGCGCCGCGAAATCGCCGCGGCGCTCAGAACAGATCCAGCGCGTTGTCCAGATAGATTTCCTCCCGAACCCGCAGCTGATGCTCCGGTTTGGTCAGATAGTGGAGCAGGAATTCCAGAATCAGGGCGCTGCCCAGACTCCGGCCCTCGATTTTGAAATGGGAAAAGCCCATGGGCAGATAGACGCGCCGAATATCGTCCACTCCGATGAAGCCCGGGTTCTCCATGGCCCTGGAGAAGCGATAGCCGCCCGCCGCGTCCGGAGCGGCGCAGCGATGCTCCGCCCCGGCCTCGCCGAGGTTCTTCCGACTGACGGCCTCGTAGCAGCGCTTCCGATCCCGACAGCCGAACCAGCAGCACTCGTTGCACAGAAACTCCAGCTTGTCCTTCAGCGGCTGCGGCAGCGCGGAAAGCTCGTCCAGCGCCCGGTTCAGGCGAAAATCCGGCACGACATAGCGGAACTCGTCCCGCTCCGTCTCGCGCCGAAGCTGAGCAAACTCCGTCAGCACCTTGGTGGTGGAGGATACAAAGTAGAGCTGCGGGAACCTGTCCCTCAGGTAACTCAGCAGCAGCTCCGAGTGGACGATCACGCCGTTCTGCGGGCCCTCGCTCTCCGCGAGCATCCGGCACAGCGCGTTGCATTTTCCGTCGGAGAGATGCTCCTCCCGCAGCAGGGAGTTGCTGAAGGTCAGCCGGGCGGAAATTCCGTATTCGCGCATCAGCTCCAGCGCCGCCCGGGAATCGCAGTCGCCGAAGCCCGCGCGCCCGCCGCCCCAGAGGCAGTCCGCCGGCGCGCCGTAAACGGAGCCGATGGCGCACCAGTCGTAAAAGTATTCCCGATGGTCGCGAAACAGCGGCAGAAACGCGCGGTACAGCTCGTAAAACTCAAACAGACCGGGAAGATGGTAATAAGCGATTCTGCGTTCGTTCATCTCCGGATCGCGCCTCCCTTCCATTACACTGCCCAACAGTATACCACACGCGGCGCGTTCTTTCCAGCCGTTTTGCCCGAATTGGCTTTCCAATAAAAAATCGCCGCAGGCGGAAGGAAACCCTTTCCAGCCTGCGGCGGGCGTTCACGCCTCCGCTGCGGTTTTCCCTTACTTTCTGCCCACGATCATGGCGGAATCGCCCAGCATCATCAGAGCCGCCCGGCGCCTTGAGCCGAAGATGGCCTCGGCGGTCGGCACATATTCCGCCTTCTCGAAGCCCATGTCCCGGAGCTGCTGCGCAAAGGCGTTCATGTCGCCGTACATCTGCGGCTTCATGTTGTCGTGCAGCACGAACACGCCGCCCTTCTTCAGCACCCGCAGGCTCTCCAGCAGCAGCGCGTGCTTGTCCGCGCCCATGATGTTGTGGTAGACGTAGTTGCTGACCACCGCGTCGAAGCGCCCGTCGGGGAAGTCCAGCCTGTTCGCGTCGCCGCGGACGAAGGCGCAGCGGCTGCCCACGCCCTCGGAGCGGGCGTTTTTCTCGCAGACCTCTTTGGAATAGTTGTACATCGCGCCCCAGTAATCCAGACCGACGACCTTCGCAGTGCGCCAGGTCAGCGCCGCGCGGATGGCCAGCGCGCCGGAGCCGCAGCCCACCTCCAGCAGCTCGCCCCTGCCGTCGAAGTCGAGATTGCTCAGAATCGTCTGGTGCACCCGCTCCATCATGCCGCCCTTGCCGAAGGCGTACTGCCGGCGAATCCACGCCATCCAGCCCACCATCGCCAGCAGGACGGCGATGGCGGCGATGAAGATTGCGCCCAGCACGGCGCTGTGGAACGCGGTAAACGACAGCACGGCCAGCGCCGCCGCCAGCGCAATGCCGCCGCCGAAGGCGTAAAACACGGGATTGGACATCCAGCTGCCGTAGTCCTCGCCATGGGCGCCCACTCGAATCTGCTTCTGCGCTTTGGAAATCTCCCTGACCATTGTAATCCTTCCCTTCTCTCGTTTCACGCCCAGCCCCGCGGGCCTGCGGGTGTTTTCCAGAAACGACACGGTTCCTTCTCCCTTGCCTCAGGCGCGCCGCCGCGCCCAGATCGCGTTAGCGGCCATCCAGACCAGCAGTCCCGCGCTGCCGGAGCACCGGCTCAGCGCGAAATCCCGTGCGGAGACCTCCGCGCCCAGCCGGCAGTCCCTTTTCGAAAGCGCCTCCATGCGCAGCGTCCCCTCTTTCATGTTAGAGTTATCTAACTTGCATGCCTTAAAAAACCGCCTTCCGGCAGCTCACGCTTTTATTTTATCACACCGCAGCGCATAAATCAATCGGCTGCTTGCTTAAATTCTTGAAACGATGGAATCTCAGAAAGCATTCCAAAGCCCTGAACTCGATCATGCTCGAGGTGCAGATCCCGCCACAGGCGGCGTTCATCGCGTCCGGCACGCCGTTTTCGTCACAGGTGCCGATGATGAGCACCGGCAGCGGATATAACCACGGTTTCTTTCCAATATCCCTGCGCATGGTTCGTCCCTCCTTTTTGCTCATCATAGCGCTCTGCCAAAGCTCTGTCGACATTGCATCAAAAGAAAAGCCGCTCCCACGCGCTTGGCGGGAACGGCGTTTTCTCATGCCGGCACGGCTTCCTTGATGTGTCTGCCGAAGCAGTTCAGGCGCACCCTCGCGCCGGGGGCGGGAAACTGGTCGGCCTTGGACACGTCCAGATAGACGATGCGCTCGTCCTGCTCCTTGTCCAGGAAAATGCGCACCGGCAGAACGCGCACGCCGTCCTGATAGTCCTCCTGTGCAGAGACCTCGACGATGCTGCCCGTCAGCTCGCGGGTAAGGCCGGTGGACATGTCCTTGAGGAAGCCGCTGTAGCGGATGCACGGCCAGAGATACATGCTCCACATGAAGAACACAGCCATGAACAACAGCGCAAAGTCGATCATGCTCAGCGCCTCGAGGCGCATTTTCAGCCCGACGACCTCCACCGCGATCAGCGCGATGGCCAGAATCGCCGTGATGACGCTGTACTTGCGAATGCGCCGGGAAATTTCGTTTTTATCCTGCTGCGTATACACGTTGACGAACCTCCAATAGCCTTTTTCCGACTATACCACGCTCCGGTGCAAATGTCAAGGGTAACACCGCACAAATGAGGCGGTTGGCCGGCGAATGGATTTTTCGTCAGATG
>USDD01000080.1 GCA_900553265.1 uncultured Eubacteriales bacterium | reverse complement strand
AAGGAAACGATTTTTGCTCTGGAAAATGGGATTTTCCGCCGCAAAAATCCTCCCGCGCCCACCGTACACGCCGCTGGGCTCGATTGAAAGTTCGAGAGGGCTTCGGCCCTCTCGAGCTCTCCGTGGGTTTTTTGACAGCCTGAGCGACTCTACGAACTGTAGAGCCGCGTGTTTTCAGGGGTTTTAGGGCTTTCTGCGGACACGGAAGGCAAGCCAGACGATCAGCTCCGCCGGAGCGGCCAGCAGGAAGGTCTGCCACGGCCGATACTTCGCAAAGCAGAAATACACCGTCGCCAGCAGGCTCAGCACCAGCGCGCCGACGATCCATTCGTTGCGCCGTCCCTTCTCCCAGAGGCTGTTGAGCACCAGCAGCGTAATCAGCGACGTGGGCAGCGCGGCCACGAAGGCCAGCCACACGATGCGCCCCAGCATCCAGAACACGATGAACACCGTCAGCGCCGCCGTCCAGATGCCCACGAGAGCAATCATCGTGATGACCCGGCTGTTGTAGCTGCGCGCGTCCTCCTCCACGGGCTTCCACTCGCTGTGGGAGGACAGCAGGTCGTCCACAGTCACGCCGAAGATCTCGCTGAGCTTCTTCAGCACATACGCGTCGGGCACGGCCTCGGCGCGCTCCCATTTGGAGACGGACTTGTCCGAATAGCTCAGCAGATTGCCCAGCTCGGTCTGCGTCATTCCGGCCTGGGTTCGCAGGTTGATGATGTTGCTGGCGGTGATGAACTTCAGGTCGTCCAACGGCGCACCTCTCTTCTGGAAATCGTCCCCTCCATTTTACCCGAAAGCGGCCTGCAAATCAAGCAAAAACACGTGAAAATGCCGCTTCGCAACCGCTGGTGGCGAAAATTCCAGCCTCGCTTGCTTGCGCGCAACCGCCTTTTCCGCTATACTGGACGCAGACCAACGAGGAGGAATTTCAAAAATGAACCTTTCTGAAAAGATTCAGCTCTGCCGCAAGCGGGCGGGGCTTTCTCAGGAGGCGCTGGCAGAAAAGCTGAACGTCTCGCGGCAGGCCGTGAGCAAGTGGGAGACTGGCGCGGCGGAGCCGGAGCTGTCCAAGCTGCGCGCGCTGGCCGCCGCCTTCGGCGTGACCGCCGACTGGCTGCTGTCCGAGGAGGACGCGGCGGATGGAAACTCCGTTGGCGTAAGTGCCGGAGCGCGGGAGGACGGCGCCGCGAACAGCGGCTCCGTGCGCAGCGATTCCGCATCCAACACAGCCGGCGGGCCGAATACCGCGACTGGCAGCGGCTTCGCGTGCGGTGATTCCGGCTTAAGCGGAGAATCGAATGCCGCGCCGGGCGACAGCTTCGCGCGCGCGAATTCCACATCCAACACAGCCGGTGGGCCGAATACCGCGTCGGGCAGCGGCTTCGCATGCGGTGATTCCAGCTTAAGCGGAGAATCGAACGCCTCGTCGGGCGACGGCTCCGCAGCGAATGCCGACGGCTTCTGCAAGAGCAGCGCTGAATCTGACAGTTTCACCGATGGCGATTCTACCGATAAAGGCAGCTCCGGCCAAGGCGAAGGTCAGGCCGACACGGCGTCCGGCGCTTCTGCGCATCCGGAGGAATCCTCCGCGTCCAACGCTTCCGCCGGCGGACAGACCGCCAGCGGCGGCCGCGCCGACTTCCATTCGGCCTCTCCCTCGCCCAACTGGGTGGAGTCCGTGCCCGGCGTGCTGGGGCGGCTGCTGCGGCAGTACGGCTGGATCATCGGACTGCGCATGGCCGTCTCGGGTGCGCTGATGACGTTCATCGGCTTCCTCGGGCGCGCCGCCGTGCGGAGCATGGAACAGGACTTCGGCCTGGGATTTGAGATGGTGCCCAGCCAGACGGCGTGGTACGACGAGGCGGGCAACCTCATGACCTCGCCCGTCAGCATGCCGAGCCAGCCCAGCGACCCGATGACCATTCTCTGCACGGGCATGATCGTGCTGGGCGTGATCCTGATCCTCGCCGGCATATGCATTGCCGTCAGCCTGAGGAACCAGCACAGAGAGTGACCTTCTATGACAGACACGCGGAGCGCAGCGTTCAGGCCGCGCTCCGCGTGCTTTCTATTTCCATTGAGCAAATTCATACGCCTGACGCACCCAGCCGAGCAGCTCGTCGTCGACCTCTCCCGGCGCGCCGAGCACGATGTGAACCGTCCACCGGCCCGGATACGGCTCGGTCTGCGCGGCGACGCGCGGCGAATCCAGCGGCGCGGGCAATCCCAGCGTCACCACAATGCAGGGATCGGGCAGCTCCGCCTTTTTGCGGACGCGCAGCTGAGACACGCACCCAAAGCCATGCCGGTTGGAGAATGTGATCTGCGTTTTCTGCACGCGAACGCGGGTATCAGGAAACGCCGCGAGCAGCTTCTGCGCGAAGCCCTCGTACAGCGCAAAGGCCGCCGGACTCTTTTCAAAAAACAAAAGCGCGTCCTGCGCCGCAAACGGTTCGCTCATGCGCATTCTCCTCTCGACCTGCTCCGCCGCCCGTCGCCAAGACCGCTCCATGTCTCTGCACCGCTCCGCTCACTCCCCGTCCTCGCCGTCCGACAGCTCCCGCAGGGCGCGGGCGAACTTGCGATTGCGCGCGTCCAATGCGTCCAGCGCGTCGGCGGCCTGCGCCAATCGCTGACGCACCTGCCGCGCGGACTGCTCGCAGGCCTCGAACTCTCTCTGGATTTTCGTCAGCGCGCGCAGCACCTCGCCGCTGCGCCGCTCGAGGCTGACCGTGCGGAAGCCCATGCGCAGGCTGGTGAGCAGCGCGGCCAGCGTGTTCGGCCCGGCCACCAGCACGCGATATTCGTTCTGAAGCCGCTCGCACAGGCCGGGCATGCGCACCGTCTCGGCGTAGAGGCTCTCCACCGGCAGAAACATCACCGCGAAATCGGCGGTCTGCGGCGGGCGGATGTACTTGGTGGAGATTTGTTTGGCCTGCTCCCGCAGCGCGCGCTCCAGCCGAACCGCGCAGGCCGCCGTCTGCGCCGCGTCTCCCGACTGAGCCGCCTCGGTCAGGCGCAGGAAATCCTCCTGGGGAAACTTGGAGTCGATGGGCAGCAGCGCCTCTCCGTCGGCTGCGGGCAGGCGCACGGCGAACTCCACCCGCGTCTGCGAGTCCTCGGGGATGGCCGCGTTCTCCAGATACTGCCCCGGCGCGAGGAGCTGCTCCAGCAGCGCCCGCAGCTGAGCCTCGCCCCAGACGCCCCGGGTCTTGACTCCGCCGAGCATCTTTTTGACGTCCGAAAACTCGCCGGCCAGCTCGTGCATCTGACCCAGCCCGCGGTGCACGTCGGCCAGCTGGCGGTTCACCGTCTGGAAGGACTCGCTGAGCCGCCGGTCGAGCTTGTCGGTCACGGCGCTGCGCAGCTGCTCCAAAGTCTCCTCGTTGGATCGGCGCAGGCTGTCCATGCGCCGGTCGAGGGAATCCCGCAGGCGATCCTGCCGCTCGGACAGCTCGCCGGTTCCGGCGGACACGCGCTCCGCCGTTTCGGAAAGCGCCTGATTCAGCAGCAGAATGGCCCGGGCCTGCTGCTCGGAATCGCGCTTCAGGCGCGCGGCCAGCTTCTTCTGCTCCCGCCGCGACAGCGCGTCGCGCACGAGCAGCCACGCCAGCGCCACAAGCGCCAGCGCCGCGGCGATGAGTCCCGCGTTTTGCCGAAGCATCTCCAAAATCGCTTCACCTCCGGGGATTTCTCTTTCGAATGAAAAGGCTCCGGGAAGCGGCCGGCTTCCCGAAGCGTCGAGAAAACAGATTTACATGCGCTCCGGCGCGGCGACGCCGATGAGGCTCAGGGAGCGCCTGAGCAGATCGCGGGTCGCCTCGGTGAGCATCAGACGCGCCCTGCGCGCGCCCAGATCGTCCACCATGACCTTGCGCTCGTAATAGAACTTGTTGTAGGCCTGCGCCAGATCCACCGAGAAGCGGGTGATCATGGACGGCTCGCTGCGGTTGAGGGCGTTCTTCGCCACCTCCGGGAACTGGCCGATCAGACGCACCACGTCCTGCGCCTCGGGGTCGGACAGGGCGGAGAAATCGGGCTGCGCATCGCACTCGCCGGCCTTGCGCAGCACGGAGCACGCGCGGGCGTGGGTGTACATCACATAAGGGCCGGTCTCGCCGTCGAAATTCAGCGCGCGATCCCACCAGAAGTCGATGTCCTTGATGCGGTTGTTGTACAGCGCGAAGAACACCACCGCGCCCACGCCCACCTGACGGGCGACCTCGTCCTTGTTCTCCAGATCGGGGCTCTTTTCGTCGATGATGGCGCGCGCCTTCTCGATGCTGGTGTTGAGCAGATCCTCGAGGTAGACGATGCGGCCCTCGCGGGTGGAGAGGGTCTGTCCCTCGAAGGAGACCATGCCGAAGGCCACGTGCTCGCAGTCCTTGTACCAGTCGTAGCCCATCAGCTGAAGCACCTTGAACAGCTGGCGGAAGTGGAGATCCTGCTGATACGCCACCACGTAGAGGGACTTGTCGAAGTTGTAGGTGTCCTTGCGATACTTGGCGGCGGCCAGATCGCGGGTGATGTACAGCGTCGCGCCGTCGGAGCGCAGAATCAGCGCCGGCGGCATGCCGTAGGGCTCCAGATCCACGATCTGCGCGCCCTGATCCTCCTTGAGGAGGTGCTTTTCGCGCAGCTCGTCGATGATGGGCTGCATCTTGTCGTTGTAGAAGCTCTCGCCGGCGTAGGAGTCGAACTTCACGCCCAGCAGATCGTAGACGCGCTCGGCGTCCTTGAGGGTGACGGACTTGAACCAGTTGAAGATCTCCAGCGCCTCGGGATCGCCGTCTTCGATGCGCTTGAACCAGTGGCGGCCCTCGTCGTTGAGCTCGGGATGCTCCTTGGCCTCGGCGTTGAAGCGGACGTAGAGCTTAACCATCTCGTCCACGCCGCCCTGCGCCACGGTGTCGTGGTCGCCCCAGCGCTTGTAGGCGGCGATCATCTTGCCGAACTGCGTGCCCCAGTCGCCCAGATGGTTCACGCCCACGGCGCGGTAGCCGAAGAACTGATGCAGCTTGTACAGGGAATTGCCGATCATCGTCGTGGACAGATGGCCGATGTGGAAGCGCTTGGCGATGTTGATGGACGAATAGTCCAGCACGACGGTCTTGCCCCTGCCGGAATCGTCGCTGCCGTAGTGCTCGCCCTCGGACATGGCGCGGTCGATCACCTTCTCGGCGAAGGTGGCACGGTCGATGAAGAAGTTCAGATAGCCCTTGACGGACTCGACTCTGCCCAGATAGTCGGCGGAAATCGCCCCGGCCAGCGCGTCGGAGATCATCATCGGGCTTTTGCGCAGCGCCTTGGACAGCTTGAAGCAGGGAAAGGCGTAATCGCCCATGGCCGTGTCCGGCGGAATCTCCAGCGCGGCGGCGATCTCGTCGCGGCTCAGCGCGGCCGAGCCAAAGACGGCGGTCAGCGCGTCGACGATCTCCTGCGCGATGGAAAGCTTAAAATCCATATCGTTCACTCCCGTATCGTATAAGTTGCCTTCTATTATAGCAGATTTTTTCCCGTCCGAACAGCCTTCGCCGGACAATTAACACGCCGGCGGCGCAATTGACTGAATTTGTCTTATTTTCGTCACTCCTTTGCCATTCAAAGCATGTATATTTTCCCGCCGCGCAAGTGGTATACTGATTCTGAATAAGTATAGTTACAACCCTTTTTTGAAATATCGCTTGCAGTTATGGAGGTGCCCATGGGTTTCATTGAATCGCTGCTCGGATCAGCCAAGGCCGATTTGTCCAATCTCATCATTTACATCGCCATCGTGGCCGCGTTCATCGTCGGCCTCATCATGTGCATCGCGCCGGTGCTGGAGACCCGCAGCCGGCTGCGCCGGGCCATCCGCAGCATCAAGGCCGGCGAAAAGGCGCGCCGCTCCTGGCAGGAGGACAACTTCCTCGGCAAGGGCACGCTGATGCCCCACTGGAGCGCCTATCTGAACAATCTGTTCTTCGCCGACGGCGTGTATCACAACGCCAGCAACGTGGAGGACTTCATCAATGAGGACACGGTCATCTACGGCCCGGGCCGCATCTCCTTTGCCGACGCGCTGCCGAGCCTGCTGGTGTCGCTGGGCTTTCTGGGCACGCTGATCGGCCTGGCCCAGGGCCTGTCCGGCTTCGACATGACCGATTCCGCCACGGTTCAAAACTCCATCACCACGCTGATTCCCGGCATGAAGTACGCGTTCATGACCTCCATCTTCGGCGTGGTGGGCTCCGTGCTGTTCACGCTGCTCACCCGCGCGGTGTACGGCTCCACCCAGCACGCCATCAAGGACTTCTACGGCGCGCTGAGCCACAGTGCCGGCGTCATCAGCGTCGACCCGCTGACCCAGGTCGCCATCTATCAGCAGGAGCAGACGGCGCTGATTCAGACCATGTCCAAGGACCTGAACGGCGCGTTCACCGAAAACATGGCCAACGCCATCCGCGACGCAGTGGAGCCCATCCACGCCAGCCTCAAAAACTTCCTGACCGTCTCCACGAAGGATCAGATGCGCTTCCTCGACGCGGTGGTCATGCGCTTCGTCGACCGCATGGACGAGTCGCTCAACGGCCGTCTGAAGGAGTTCTCCCAGGTGCTGGGCGAAACCACCAGAGCGCAGGAGGAGGCCTTCTCCGCCGTGCGCATGAGCATGCTGGAATCCGAGGCCGCCGTGCGCGACCTGCGCGGCGTCCAGAAGATCTCTCAGGACATGATCGACGCCATGACCGGTTACTTAAACGACCTGCGCACCACCCACAAGCAGGCCGACGACGCGTACGCGCGAATGTCCTCGTCCGTGGAGCAGATGGAGCTGGTCTCCCGCCAGCAGACGGGCTATCTGAAGACCGTCAGCGCCATGCAGGCCGAGATCTCCCGCTCGCTGGAGACCATGACCGGCGCGGTCAACGAGTTCACCCGGAAGTTCGCCGCCGAAAACGCCGCCGCGTCCCAGGCCATGCAGCAGGCTGCTCAGAGCCTGAATGAGGCCGGCGCGCACATCGAGAGCGCCCAGAAGAGCGCCTCCCGCGAGCTGGACGCGGAGCTGAAGAACACCCTCGACGCGTATCGCGATTACGTCAACCAGTTCACCCAGCGCGTGGACTACCTCTCGTCGAACATCTCCGATTCCCTCAGCCGCATGCCCCGGGCCGTGGCCGACACCTCGGATCAGTTCCTCGATCAGGTGCAGCAGCTGACCGAGACGCTGGCCAAGGCTCAGCGCGGACTGGACGACGCCGTCGACCGCCTCTACCGCCGCTGATCGGAAAGGAGGCAGGCTGAATGCGCAGTATCCGTTCCCGGCACAGAGGAAGCTCGAGCCGCAACGACGGCAGCTTCTGGCTGAACTTTTCGGATCTGATGAGCTCGCTGCTGCTCATCATCATCCTCATCATGTTCTACATCATCTATCAGTATTTCGACATGTACGAAATCAACATGGCCGAAATCGCCCGACAGCAGTACGATCTGGACGCGGCCAACGCCAATCTGGAGGAGCAGCAGTCCAAGCTCACCGCCGCGGAGGAGCAGATGCTCGCCCAGCAGATTCGCTTAAACGCCGCCGAGGCCGACCTCCAGGACGCGGAGGGCATCCTCGCCCAGCAGCAGGACGATCTGGCCAAGGCCAAGTCGCTGCTGGACGAAAAGGAGAGCGAAATCGCCGCCCAGAAGGAGCAGCTGGACGCGCTGAGCGTGCAGCTGGGCACCCAGCAGACCCAGATCGACGAGCAGCAGTCCAAGCTGGACAATCAGCAGCGCCAGATCGAGCAGCTGGTGGGCATGAAGACCCGCATCATCACCTCGCTGAGCGACGCGCTCAGGAGCGCCAGCATCTCCGCCTCCGTCGATCCCACCAGCGGCGCCATCGCGCTGGAGAGCGACGTGCTATTCTCCACGGGCCAGTACAGGCTCACCGACGAGGGCCGCGCGCGGATCAACGCCTTCCTGCCCGTGTATCTGAACGTGCTGTTCTCCGACGAATACCGTCCCTACATCTCCGAGATCATCATCGAGGGCCACACCGACTCGCTGGGCGGATACATTCAGAACCTCGAGCTGTCCCAGCAGCGCGCCGGCGCGGTGGCCGCCTATGTGCTGGACGAGACCAACCACGTGCTGCCCTCCGGACAGCTTCAGACCCTGCGCCAGCTGGTCACGGCCAACGGCCGCTCCTTCAGCGACCCGGTGCTGGATGCCAACGGCAACGAGGACATGGACGCGTCCCGCCGCGTGGTGTTCAAGTTCCGCCTGACCGACGAGCAGATGATCGAGCAGCTGAAAAATATCCTCGAATCCTCCGATTAAACGAACAGGAGTCCTGAAACGTGCTTTATTTCCGCCGATTTGTCTGGTTTATCGCCTCCCGCCTGTTGATCTTCTGCATTCTGGCGGGCATGCTGCTGTGCGGCTTCTTCATGTGCCTGAATCTTGCCAACGTCTACATCATTCTGGACGAGGGGCTGGAAAAGCGCGTGGAGGTCATCCTCACCCGTGAGGACGCGCAGGAACTGAACAAATACTTCCACTACGACTTCCTCAACGCCGATCCCGCGCTGGCCGGCGCGTTCGACGGCACCAGCGTCTACTCCGACTACGTGATCTCCGACTTCGAATACGATCTGAAGATCGAGAAGCTCTGGGCGTGGCCCTGGGACGATTACGCCACCTGCACGGTGGTGGAGCGCGTGCCGTCCATCACCGGCAAGGTGCTCTCCAGCCGCGCCAACGAGGTCTCCGCGGACATCCCCAAATGGCAGGGTGGCCGCTACAACCTGACGCTGATCAAGGACGACGGCCTGTGGAAGATCATCGGCATGCAGCAGACCACCATCCTCATGGAGACGGACGACGAGCCCGACTCCAAACAATCCGAGGTGCTGGTGGAGTAAACGCTTCTACGACAAAAGGCGATTTTCGACGGCATATGCCGCTGAAAATCGCCTTTTGTCTGCTTCGGAGAGGCTCTCAGACCTCGGTTCTTCCCTGAAACGCGCGCAGCAGCGTCACCTCGTCGGTGTACTCCAGCTCGCCGCCCACGGGAACGCCGTGAGCGATGCGCGTGACCTTCACGCCCATGGGCTTGATCAGCCGGGAGATGTAGGCCGCCGTGGCCTCGCCCTCCACGTCGGGATTGGTGGCCAGCACGACCTCCTTCACCTCGCCGGAGGACAGGCGGCTCATCAGCTCGCGGATGCGGATGTCGTCCGGGCCCACGCCGTTCATGGGCGAGATCACGCCGTGCAGCACGTGGTACAGCCCGTTGTAGTCGCGCATGCGCTCCATGGCGTTCACGTCCCGGGGATCGCGCACCACGCAGAGGATGTCCCGGCGGCGGCTGGAATCCGAGCAGATGGCGCAGGGATCCACGTCGGTGAAGTTTCCGCACACGGGGCAGAAATGCACCTGCTTTTTGCCGTTGAAGATGGACACCGCCAGCTCGCGCACCTGATCCTCGGGCAGGCTGATGATGTGATAGGCCAGCCGCTGCGCCGTCTTGCGCCCGATGCCGGGCAGCTTGGACAGCTGATTGACCAGCTTCGCGATTGCCTCTACGTCCGCCATGGTTCTTCCCCCGATTTGCAAAATTGTGGACGGAGGAGCGCGCTCCCCCGCCACTTGCGATTCGATTTGCGTATTGCTCCGCGCTCAGAACAGGCCGGGCATGCTCATGCCGCCGGTCAGCTTGCTCATCTCGCGCTCGGTGGTCTCGGTGGCCTCGCGCAGCGCCTCGTTCACCGCCGCCAGCACCAGATCCTGGAGCATTTCCACGTCGTCGGGATCCACGGCCTCGGGCTTGATCTCGACGGAGAGCAGCTCCTTCCTGCCGTTGACCTTCACCGTGACCATGCCGCCGCCGGCCGCCGCCTCGAACTCGCGGGCCTCCAGCTCCTCCTGCATTTTGGTCATCTGCTGCTGAAGTTTCTGCGCCTGACGCGCCAGCTGCTGCATGTTGCCGCCGCCCATCATTCCGGGAAAGCCGCCTCTTGCCATAGTGAAATACCGTCCTTTCCTCGGGCCGAATCGCCCGGTTGTTTTCTTCTCAGGCATTGCGCCATTTTCTATTATACATGATTTTCCGCCAAACGTAAACCCCCGAAATTCGCGCAAAAAAGCACGCCGCCCGAGATCGGGCGGCATGCCGTTTGAGTTTTCGTCAGATTAGCCCTGAGCGGGAGCCTCGGTGGCTTCCTCAGCGGGAGCTTCGGTCGCTTCCTCAGCGGGTGCTTCGGTGGCTTCCTCAGCAGGAGCCTCGGTGGCTTCCTCAGCGGGAGCTTCGGTCGCTTCCTCGGCGGGAGCCTCGGTGGGAGCCTCAGTCGCGGCGGGGGTGGCGGGGGTCTTGGAGCAGGCGGTCATGGCGACCATCGCCAGCATCATAACGAGAACCAGAGCAAGAATCTTCTTCATTTTTAGTATCCTCCTGTTGCTTGATAGCGGTACTAATTATATCCACCGTCTGTGCAGATTATGAGATACTTTTCATGAAATGCACGTAAATTTAGATTTATTTATCGTAAATGACCATTGTTTCACCATTCTAACAAGATTTCGCCACAACCAGCGGCTTTTTCTCCGGTGTTCCCGCTTTTCGGGGGTATTTTTCCGGCGTGGGCGCGATTTTCGCCACCTTCGCCATCGAATGCCGCCAGTCCCGTCCGGGAATTTCCACCGGAATCACGCCGTCCGCGCGGCCGCCCAGCGTCGAAATCGCGTACTCTGCCTCGGCCATCTCCGCCTCCAGCGACGGGCCCTTCAGCGCCAGCATCCGCCCGCCCACGCGCACGAAGGGCAGCAGATATTCCGCCAGCACGTTCATCGGCGCGACGGCGCGGGCCACGGCGCAGTCGAACCGCTCGCGCAGCGCGAGACTGCGCGCCGCATCCTCGCAGCGCAGGTGCACGGCCTCGGCGTTCAGATGGAGCGCGTCCGCCACGGACTGCAAAAACTTCACCCGCTTGTCCAGCGCGTCCAGCAGCACTACATGCGTGCCCGGCATCAGTATGGACAGCGGAATGCCCGGAAAGCCTGCGCCGGAGCCCACGTCGATGAGCGTCTGCACGCCCTCCAGCGCGCCCGCGGCCACGGGAGCCATGCAGTCCAGATAGTTCCGGTCGGCGGCCTCGCGCAGATCGTCGGGCACGCGGGTGAGGTTGAACCTCGCGTTGGCCTCCGTGAGCATTTCGTGATAGCGCGCGAACTGCTCCGCCTGCGCGTCGGACAGGGAAATTCCCATCTGCGCCGCGGAGGCGATCAGCATCTTTTCCAGCATGGCGTTCACTTTTCCTCCCTCTGCTCCGCGCCGCGGGCCTTCAGCCAGATCATCAGCACGGTAATGTCTCCCGGCGACACGCCGGGAATGCGCGAGGCCTGCCCCAGCGAGCGCGGGCGGCTGCGGTCGAGCTTCTGCCGCGCCTCAATGCGCAGCCCGGACATGGACAGATAGTCCGCGTCGGCGGGCAGCGGCGTGTTCTCCAGCCGGCGGAACTCCCTCTCGTCAGCGGACTGCCGCGCGATGTAGCCCTCGTACTTGACGCTGATCTCCAGCTGCTCAGCCACCTCGGGCGGATACTCGGGCAGCTCGGGATGGGCCGCGCGCAGCGTCTGAAGGTTCTCCTCGGTGCGGCGCAGCCGGTCGGTCAGGTGCAGCCGGTCCAGCTCTCTGCGCCCCTTTTCCGCCGCCTCGCGCTTTTCGCACATCCTCCGAAGGCGCTCCTCGCCGGCCAGCCCGGCGCGATAGCCAATCTCCGTCAGCCGCAGGTCGGCGTTGTCCTGCCGCAGCAGCAGCCGGTACTCGGCGCGGGAGGTCATCATGCGGTAGGGCTCGTCCACGCCCTTG